>CAZQCL010000275.1:0-1508 GCA_964592435.1 uncultured Oscillospiraceae bacterium | reverse complement strand
TTGAATGCGGTATTAAGAGCCGTTGTAAAAACAGCGATGGTCAAATATGGCTATGAGGTTATCGGATTTAGAGACGGCTATAGGGGAATGGTTCTGAATGACTATGTAAACTTTAAATCAGGGGACGTTTCAGGCATATTGGACAAAGGGGGTACGATTCTTGGCAGCTCCAACAAAGATAATCCCTTCAAGTTCAGAGTCGAGAATAATGGCAAGGTCAATTATGTGGATATGTCGGACAAGGTTATGGAGAATGTAAATGCTCACGGGATTGATGGTATGATACTAATTGGAGGCGATGGTACCCTCACCAGTGCAAGGGATTTTTACAGAAAGGGAATGAATGTTATTGGTGTGCCGAAAACCATCGACAATGACCTATCGGCTACCGATACCACCTTCGGCTTCATGACGGCGGTAGATACAGCCACGGAGGCAATTGACATGCTGCATTCTACGGCAGAATCCCATCATCGGGTTATGATTCTGGAATTGATGGGAAGATACGCCGGCTGGATTGCATTGACCGCAGGAATCGCAGGCGGCGCGGATGTTATACTGATACCCGAGATTGAATATGATATTTCCAAAGTGGTGGACAGCATACTGCAAAGGAAGGTTGAAGGTAAGCATTTCAGCATTGTTGTTGTGGCTGAGGGAGCGAAAGAGATAAAAGGAGAATTGACAGTCAGTAAGGTGGATAAGACCAGCCCTGACCCGATACGGCTCGGGGGAGTTGGCAACAAGGTTGCCGCCGAAATTGAGGAGCTGACAGGGATTGAGACCAGAGTTACCGTTCTGGGGCATCTGCAAAGAGGCGGCAGGCCTAATCCCTATGACAGGCTGCTTTCAACAAGATATGGCGTAAAAGCCGTTGAGCTTGCTAATGAAGGCAAATTCGGCCTGATGGTTTCGCTCAGGGGAAGTGAAATAACGGCTGAATCTCTTGAGGATGCAGTTGGTAGCCTGAAGCTGGTTCCACCCGATGGTGAACTGGTCTGTATTGCCAAGAGTGTTGGTGTTGGCTTTGGGGATTAGGATTTTTATGAATTACACTGACTGAACTGAGGGGAATATTGTATGGATTTTGCGGAAATAACATTAGGCAGTAAGAGGGAATTTGACCATTATATTAAGCAGCATCAGGTACAAATATCTGAAATGACCTTTACTAATTTTTTTGCATGGAGATACTTTTATAGATTTAGATATGCAGTTATTGCGGGGCTTCTTTGCGTCATATCGGTTCCGTGCAGAGGCGAGCACTATGCGATGATGCCTATAGGGGATGTTAATGAAGAGAATTTCACCGAGGCTTTTTCGAAAATAAAGCAGTACTTTATCGAAAGGGGCTGGCGTCCGATATTCAAAAGGATACCAGGCCAGGAGCTGGAATATTTCAGAAATAAGGTCGCGTCCGAGGAGTCCATTGTATTTGACAGGGACAATAGCGATTACATTTATAATACCAGCGATCTTATTGAATTGCGTGGTAAGAAATATGACGG
>CAZQCL010000274.1:0-1510 GCA_964592435.1 uncultured Oscillospiraceae bacterium | reverse complement strand
CCATCTGGATGGTATTTGCAGCAATTGCTCTGCTCATCGGTGCCGGAAGAACACTAGGGCTGGATTATTGGGCTATGCCGGTTTTGAAGAGGAAATGGAAAAACAGAAGATGGGTTAGAAAGTGGTATTTATATCATGACTGATGATGTTGCACAAAACAACGAGGCTATATCAATTGTCCATTTCGAGGGCGCAATTAACCTTGCAAAAGAAGAGGTCAACACAGTGCTGTCGACCTCTCCTCATATTATACGCCGTTATACGGAGCATCTGGAGTGGTCGAAGGGGAAATACATCCGTGCTCAGTCAGTTTTGGTCTGCTCGATGGACAGGGATGGAATGATAAGTACAAGTGCAATAAGGCTGGCTGCTGCCATAGAGATTTTACACCTTGCCACACTGATTCATGATGACGTAATAGATGATGCAGATGTTAGAAGGGGACGGCCTACCCTTCATAAAAAATTCGGACATAGAACGGCTGTTATATGCGGAGACTACCTTTTGAGTGTTGCATTGCGGTTAGCTGCATCCATACAGAATAAGCAGGAATATCTGGATATGGAGATATACGATTATGCAGTCAGGATTTGTGCCGGAGAGCTACTTGAGCAAATCAATAATGGGAATTACGGCCTGACTGTTTATCAATACCTGAAGATTATTTCCGGAAAAACAGCGGCGCTTTTTGAAGCTTCATTTTTTGCAGGGGCTATTCTTTCCGGTTGCGAAAAGGCTGAAATAAATCTTTACAAAAAGCTGGGACGTTACCTTGGGATGGTTTTTCAATTGATAGATGACTGTATGGATTTCGAGGCGACCGAAGCTATAGCTCAGAAGCCTGTTCAATCGGATTTTGAGCAGGATGTCATTACCTTGCCGATTATTCAGGCGTTTAGAAAGAATGCGGGCTTGAAGCAAAGGGCTCAGGAACACAGTATTACGAAGGAAGAACTGAATCAGGCTGTTTTTAAGACAGGTAGCTTGAATTATACAAGAATGATTGCAAAGAAGTATTACAATAAATATAAAGGGATACTCGGCAGAATGGATATTACACAAGAGAAACGTAACAGCTTGCTTGAAATCCTGGACAAAGCCTTTCGCGTGTTCAAAGGCAGCATGGAGACATCGTAAAATGACCCACCGGTATATAGATTAAGAATCGGGTGAAAAACTGTGTTGAAAAGATTTCTGGGCTATGTGGAGATCAAAACCAAAATTACGAGCATTTTTGCATTTTTAATGACCATAGCATACCTTGTATATAAGGAGCAAAGTATCGATTGGAAACGGACGATTATTTTTTTCTGCTCGATGTTCATATTTGATTTAACTACTACTGCGATTAACAATTACATAGACACGAAAACCAATGATCAGGTTTTGCAGTTTAAGCGAAAGCATGCGCTGCTTGTTATATATGTCTTGTTTGGGATTAGTACGCTATTAGGGTTGTATCTGGCATATATTACGGATATTGTTGTTCTGCTGGTGGGTGGAATTTGCT
>CAZQCL010000273.1:0-1656 GCA_964592435.1 uncultured Oscillospiraceae bacterium | reverse complement strand
TTGCAGCAGCACAGGCTGTTGTAAAACATGTTGGGGATGTCGGGCAAAGGTAGAGTCAAGTAAAATAAGCATTAAGTAAATATGAAACGGGGTATTGCATCATAGTAATGGTTCAATATCCCGTTGCATTATTTGTGCCGTACCTGTTTTTCGTTTATATTGCTGCACGGGTGGGTATATAAAGCTGGCGGTGGTAGATGGTTTATTCATTCCATTGAAAAAAGACATGGGGGAAGAATAGCAAAATGACATTTATAAATTCAATTGAGGGTATTTTGACGATTATTGTTCTGATAATGGTAGGCTGGCTTTTAAAACAGAAGGGTTGGTTTAGCAACGATACCAGCAAACTCTTTTCAAAACTGATTTTGAATCTTACACTACCGAGCTTTATGATTTATAACATTACCTCGACTTTCGAACAATCTGAGTTGAAAAGCTTGAGCAAAAATTTGGCTATCCCCTTTGCATCAATCATATTAAGCTATCTTTTGTCTATTGTGATCAGTAATATCATAAAGGTAGACAGAAGCAGAAAAGGCGTATTTCGTACAATGTTCTTTGCATCGAATACAATGTTCATTGGTTTGCCTGTTAATTTGGCGTTATTTGGAGAGGACAGCATGCCTTATGTTCTGCTTTACTACCTAGCGAATACCTGTTGTTTTTGGACAATCGGTGCCTATGAGGTTAGCAGGGACAATCCTGAAAGCAGGGGAGCTTCCCTCTTGAATTTGAAAACAATAAAAAGAATATTTAATCCTGCGGTAATAGGTTTTATGACCGGTGTCCTGCTGGTTCTGACCGGAATAAAGCTGCCCTCATTTATTATTGATAGCTGTAAGTATATCGGGAATTTGACTACACCTCTTGCTATGTTCTTTACCGGCATCGTTTTGCATTCAGTCAAGTTCAGCAAAATCAGGCTTAATATAGATATGGTTGTGTTGCTGCTTGCCCGCTCGGTGATATGTCCTGTGCTGGTATTGCTGCTGATACAGGCCTTCCCGGTACCAAGACTGATGGGAATGGTATTCGTTATACAGGCTGCGATGCCTACAATAACCAGCACATCAGTTTTAGCCAGAGAATATGGCTCCGATTATCAGTTTGCTGCTGTTATGACTGCAGTTACAACAGCAGCAAGCCTGATTGTCATACCATTTTATATGTGGGCTATGCAGTATATGTAATGCTCCTGCTTACGTTTATGACATATCTAAATTTCTGGCAAGCCGTTCCATTTTTTTGTTTTTGGCAGTTTCGTTGTAATTTTCGCCCTCGACGATCTTTGAACCGATGTGGGCTTTTTCCATGACCATATCCATGAGGATATGCCTAATCTCTTTTGTTGACTCCTCGAGATCAAAGTAGGACTTAATGCTTTCAAGTGTCGAAGGCTTTTCCAAGTCTTCAAGATCAATACTTCTAGACTTGCCAGAAGATTTTAGTATAAACTGGCCTTTGAAATGGTATCCATCTTCTGTAATGTCCAAACTGGATAATAATAGCTGATCCATTTTCATGGTAATCCCTCCTTGTGTGATTAAAATGTTGATAATCAAAAATGTGATTTTGTATATTTACCCACAAAATTGGGTCCACAACAAAAACATTGTAACTTAGAGGTAGCATAGAAGTAGCATAGAGGTAGCA
>CAZQCL010000272.1:0-1724 GCA_964592435.1 uncultured Oscillospiraceae bacterium | reverse complement strand
ATTCTCTTGTAGCTGTCTATAACCCTTTATTTATCTATATCTTCGGACATCGCAAATTACTTAATTCATCTATTTTGCCTACCCACTTCTTATTATGATAGCTATTGTATTAAGTTCATGTTATAATATGGTAAGTCTATGGTACGAATTAATATATGGGGAGGATGCATATTATGAAGCACAGAACAATATCGATATTGGTCCTTGCAGTTCTATTCGTCTTTTTTGTTTTTCCGGCTGTGAGCTATGCAGAGGATAACATTGCGGAAGTTCCCAATACGAAGGTCATCATTAATGGACAGAACATCGTCTTCGATGATGTAATCATATCCTCAAAGGGCAGAACCTTATTGCCATTAAGAGCTTTATTGACGAGCCTTGGTGTTCAGAATGATGATGACCATATTATCTGGAATAGCAAAGAAAAAAGTGTAACAATCATAAAGGACTCAACTAAGGTGAAGCTGTATTCAGGCAGGGATACTGCATATCTCAATGATGTACCCATAAAGCTAGATGTTCCGCCTCTCATATACAGTAAAAACAACAGAACCTATATACCTGTCAGATTTGTTGCTCAAAGTCTGGGGAAAATCGTGAACTGGGATGACACTACTAAAAGTGTCTTCATCGACGATCCCAAGCTGGTGACTGTCAGCACTGCGGATGAATTGGTGGCTGCTATAGACTCGGATACAAAAATCATCTTGAAAGAAGGAGTTTATAACCTTTCAAAGGTGAAGCAGGAGTATAGTGAAAATAATGCATTCTGGGAAAGCGTTTTCGATGGAAACCAATTGATAATAAAAGGGGTGAAAAACTTAACGCTTGAAGGTGAGGGAGATGCATCGGCTGAGATTGTTGTCGAGCCAAGATATGCAGATGTGTTTAGCTTCAGGGAATGCAGTAATATAGGCATCAGGAACATAAAAGCAGGCCATACACCCGAGCAGGGTGAGTGTGCGGGTGGCGTACTGGCATTTGAACGCAGTAATGATATAAACATTTCGAAGTCAGAATTGTATGGCTGTGGTATTGAAGGCTTAACTTTACATGATACCAATAACCTGATGTTTGTTAATTCAGCAATATACAATTGCAATTCTGCCATCATGAATCTGTATAACTCCAAAGACATAAGCTTTTATCAAAGCAGATTTTATGACAATGAAGTATATTTTTCCGGTATTATTGCAATAGACAACTGCAGTTTAACATTTGATGATTGTGATTTTACAAACAATAGAGTTATTGATGGCTCCTTATTTGATGTTGGTTTAAGTAAAATAGTTTTTGTGGACTCGAGGATTTGTGGTAATTCATACAAATCGCTTGCTTCAGATAATTCTGTACTATTAGTGGAAAACACTGTAATAGAAGGAAATACGATAACTGAATAGGCACCAGTTTTTTCCTTTCTTGTTGCCGATTTTGACCGCTCAAAATCGGCAACAATGCTCCACCCAAACGTCGTGGTGTCCAGCCTTCAGATAAATTGATAACCACTCCTGCGCAAAAACCTGCTGAATAGACATACCATTCTTATCTGCTAAAATATCCCTATCCATGCAATAGTAAATAGTAATTAGGAAGTGGCTGTCCTTTTTCTTTAGAATACTTTTCCTCCTCTACTGATCGCTTCCACTCTCCTGCTGAGCTTCCTCTTCCTTCTTCTGAACTTCATCCTCCGTCGTTATGCTTTCTTCCTCCGTCGCTGCGCTTTC
>CAZQCL010000271.1:0-1739 GCA_964592435.1 uncultured Oscillospiraceae bacterium | reverse complement strand
CTTCAATTATTATAAGCTTTGCAACGGTCTATCCGCTTTTGGACGACTACCACGCCATCACCTTTCCTGATGAGACCGATAACCTGGGAGAAGATATCAGCAACAAATTAGCTACAATCAGGTACATAATAGCAGGAAGGAATATTATAAAGGCAACAGCCAACTACATACTGCTGCCCTACCCGGGAAATGTGGATTTCACATACATCAAAAGCAATAATGCTCTTGAGCTTATAGTAAGTGTCGATATGTTGGTATGGTATTTGTGTCTCATACTAATGCTGCCGGGAATAATTGCCGCCATAAGGAAAAAGGACAAGATCCCTCTGGGAATACTGGTCTTTCTTAGTCTCTACATTTCAATTAACGCAATGGTAGTTGAGAATGTTTCCGATACGATATTCCGATACAGATCGGTTATCGTCGGCACGTCATTGCTTTTCATTAACTGGACCGCCATAAGCAGCCTGATAAAAAGCTTTAGAGGAAGATTGCAACCAGGCTTTCATCCGGCAAAAGCAGATGCCGCCGGATCAAATATAAACAAAATTCACAGCATCAAGGATAAGGATTAGATGTTTCATAAGGAAATGACAATATCCCGTAGCTTCAATATGTCGGTCTGACAGGTCTGTTTCAGGCTTCGGTTGTATATTACGCTGGCTGGATGATATAGAGGGAAAATCATCAATTCATTTTTCCCTGTTTTTTCATAGACAGGCCTGCCATGCACGTCTCCTATGTTTAATGAGAAATCGCCCGTGACAGCTCGCAGCGGAACATTCCCAAGGGTTACAACGCATATCGGACTGAGGATTTCGATTTCTTTCAATAAAAATGCCCTGCTGGATAATATTTCGTCCCTGGTTGCCGGCCGGTTTGATAATCTGCCTGTTTTAGGGCTTACCTTAGACAGCCTGTACTTAATGGCATTGGTAATATAAATTTCCTCCCGTCTAATCTGCGCAAGCTGAAGAAAATCATCCAGATTTTTTCCGGCTGCCCCCGAAAAAGGGCGCGACAGCTTTACCTCTTCACGGCCTGGAGCTTCTCCTATTAAAAGTAGTTTAGGCTCGCTACAACCGCAGCCGAAGACAAACTCATTGCCCGCAAATTGGTTTGCATATTCTTTATATAGTTTCAAAAGCTGTTCCTGTTTCATTTGCTCATCCTTAGTCGTCACTTAGGCACTAACTCATTTAATTTGGTCCTGACCTTCTTCATATCCTCAAAGAGCAGCGCCTTTTTTGATGTGTCACGCAGTAAGGCCGCCGGATGGAATGTGGGCATAATCCAAAAACCCTTACGTTCAATCCACTGTCCTCTTATTTGTGATATCTTTGCCTCTTTGTCGATGATATATTTCATTGCAGTAGACCCCATACATACCATAATCCTTGGTCTTATCAAGGCAACCTGATTCCTCAGCCAGGGCAGGCAGCTCAAAGCCTCCTCGTCTGTGGGAGTCCGATTTGAGGGGGGACGACACTTAACAATATTACATATGTAATACTCATTCTCGTCGAACATTAATGCTGACAGCAGCAAGTCAAGCAATTGTCCTGCAGCGCCCACGAAAGGCCTCCCCTGCTCGTCCTCTTGTTTTCCGGGCCCCTCGCCTATCAACATCAGTGAGGCAGTTCTTGAACCCCGTTCTATAACTATATTCGTCCTGGTTTTCCCAAGGTCACATTTCATGCAGGCAGTGCACTGATCCTCAAGTTCTTTCCACCCCAGCA
>CAZQCL010000270.1:0-1741 GCA_964592435.1 uncultured Oscillospiraceae bacterium | reverse complement strand
ATATAAAGGCCAAATATCCATTAAGCAAGGAAATACAACCTGTTGACAATGAAGACAAGGTTAACGGATTTGTATTTGCAGATCAGCTTTCAGATTATATAACATCCGAAGATATAATCGTTGGTTCTTCTTCGGGACGCACGTGTGGGATATCCCATATGGCTTTAAAATTGAAAAGAGGACAAAAATTTATTACATCAATGGGTCTTGGATCAATGGGGTGGTGTGTACCCAGCGCAATAGCAAGCAGTATTGCCGGTGGCAAGAAACGTACAATAGTATTGGAGGGGGATGGAAGCCTTCAGCACAATATACAAGAGCTGGCATTAATCAATACATATAAGCTGCCAATTAAGCTTTTTGTCTATTCCAATTCCGGGTATGCATCCATTTATACTATGCAGAAAAACAACTTTGATTCCAATTACTCAGGATGCAATAAAGAAAGCGGGCTCGATTTCCCTGATTTGAGTTCGATTGCCGACACCTATAGGCTGGATTATTACGTTATAAGGTCTAACGATGAAATAAACTCAGTGTTGAGGAAGGTAATGAATAGTGACCGACCGGTTTTATGTGAAGTAGAGGGCTCTATTCACTTTGATGAGATTCCAAAGTCTAAAACCGTTGCCCATCAGGACGGGACCTTTTCGTCTTCAAAGCTTGAATACTTATACCCGTTTATAGATTTGGACGAGCACAATAAAAACATGTTGTGGTGATGAGTATGAAATTATATGACATTTTAAATTCCGGCGGAGTATATATAATTGCTGAAATGTCAGCTAATCATGCAGGTAAATTAGATGATGCATTAGCCATTGTACGTGCTGCAAAGGATTCGGGAGCGGATTGTCTGAAGATTCAGACCTATACTGCAGATACCCTGACGCTTGATTGTAATAATGAATATTTTCAAATCAGGGGTGGCCTTTGGGATGGTTTCAAACTATATGATTTATATAAAGAAGCATGTACTCCATGGGAATGGCACAAAGCAATAAAGGAAGAATGCAACAAAGTAGGGATAGATTTCCTATCGACTCCCTTTGATAAAACAGCGGTTGATTTTCTCATTGATTTGGGTGTTGATTTTTTCAAAATTGCATCCTTTGAGCTAGTGGACATCCCTTTGATTGAGTATGCAGCCAGTAAGGGCAAGCCTATGATTATTTCCTGTGGTCTGGGATCAATTGAAGAGATTCAGGATGCCGTTGATGCTTGTAAAAGACAAGGGAATTCCCAAATAGTTTTGCTTAAATGCTGCAGCGAGTATCCGGCGGAATATCCAGATATGAACCTTGCTGTTTTACCGGATATGAGAGAACGATTCGGTGTAAAGGTAGGTCTTTCCGACCACTCTATGGGAAGCGTCGCTTCTATAGTAGGGGTGGGTCTCGGAGCATGCGTAATTGAAAAGCATTTTTGTTTGAGCCGTGAAATTAAAACTGCGGATTCTGATTTTTCTATGGAACCAAATGAGTTTTCGGCGATGGCCAGGGATATAAGGGTAGCTGTAGCAGCCAAGGGAACGGTACGTTATGACCTATCAAAAAGAGAAGAAAATAGTATTGTTTTCAGGCGTTCACTTTTTGCTGCGAAGGACATAAAAAAGGGCCAAATAATAACGAATGAAAACGTTCGCAGTGTCAGACCCGGATATGGAATGAAGCCAAAATACTTAAGGGATGTTGTTGGGAAAAGGGCTGCCTGTGATATTAAATTTGGTACTCCTGTGAGC
>CAZQCL010000269.1:0-1750 GCA_964592435.1 uncultured Oscillospiraceae bacterium | reverse complement strand
TCGCAAAAAAAGTTGCAGCAGCAATTCCGATAAGCTCTTCCAAAATAGGCATTACATCCCCCTAATCTTCTATCTAAGGCTTTTACAAATCTTTCAATTTCATATTGCTTGTCTTTAAGCCTTCCTTCCCGATAGTTTCAACAGTCCTGCTCGGTTATCAGACAGCTTTATTAACACTTCTTCCAGTAGTAGTCTTCCCGCTTTTATATGTTTAATCCGATTCCGAAAAGGCTCAACTGTGCACCTCCCGAACAATAATGGCACATATCATGGCCAAGTATTTATCGCGCGGATCATTTTTTACTTATTTCGTAACAACATTATACACCCATTGGGCAAAAGTTTCCAGATGCTTGTCGAAAACAGGGGAAAGAACATGCCCTCGCCAGTATCCTCGTCAAATCCGAGTGATTTTACTAACGCGCACGTGTGCCTCACAAGTGCATTTTGCAGCCTTCACAAGCGTGATTTAAAATCCTGATAGCCAAATCTTTTTATTACCCTTAAGCCCTCTTTTGCGCTATAAAGTGCGATCGAGGGCAGATTTATGCCATTGAACGTGTTGTTCTTCACCATGGTATAATGAGCCATGTCGCAGAAGGCCAGCCTGTCACCCGGCTTCAGCGGTTCCCTAAAGGAATAATCGCCTATTATATCACCGGCAAGGCAGGTATTCCCCGCAAGTCTGTAAGCATACTCGTACTCCCCTACCACGCCAGCGTCAATTACATCCGGCCTGTAGGGCATCTCCAGCACATCCGGCATATGGCATGCCGCCGACGTATCCAGAATAGCAATATCCATTCCATTGTTTACAATATCAAGCACAGTGGCAACCAAAAAGCCTGTATTCAGAGCAATTGCCTCCCCCGGCTCCAGGTATATCTCCAGCCCATATTTATTCTTGAAAAAAATAATCGTTCTAATCAACGCCTCTAAATCATAGTCCGGCCTGGTGATATGATGGCCTCCACCCATATTAAGCCATTTCATGCCCTCGATGTAACGGCCAAACTTCTCATCTATCACCTTGGCCGTACGTTCCAGCGTATCTGAATTCTGCTCACACATGGTGTGGAAATGCAGACCATCTATCCCACCCAGCTCATCGGGTCTGAAGCTGCCCGGCGTAACTCCCAGGCGCGAATGCTTATAGCATGGGTCGTAGATTGGAGTTTCAATCTCGGAGTACTCCGGATTTACCCTCATACCGCATTCAATTATCTTTGAGGTCACTGCTTTCACTCGGCTTTTGTACTTGTTCCATTGGTCGAAGGAATTAAAGACAATATGGTCACAGTATCTCAATATCTCGTCAAATTCCTCCTCAATGTAAGCAGGCGCAAAAATGTGGACTTCCTTCCCCATTTCCTCATAGCCAAGTCTTGCTTCGAAAAGCGAGCTGGAAGCAACGCCCTTGAGTACCTTGGCTATCATTGGATAGACAGAATACATTGAAAAGCCCTTTTGTGCAAGAAGAATTCTGCAGCCTGTCCGCTCCTGAACATAGCTCAATATTTTCAGATTTTTCCCTAAAAGCCCTTCGTCCACAACATAACATGGCGATGGCAGCCCCGGCAGCTTACTATAGTCAATATTCATTGCAGCTCCTCAAACTAATAAGCTCTAATAATCACACAATCAAAAAATCCCGATTAGCCTTTAACTCAAACAACACTTCTTTAAATCGATCAACGCCGGATTTCCTCAATCCAATAGCTCAGGCGAAAAATCCTCGTGCCATGGCAGC
>CAZQCL010000268.1:0-1756 GCA_964592435.1 uncultured Oscillospiraceae bacterium | reverse complement strand
GAAATTCCGCCGCCCAAATCGTCATGGACCCTCATGGATGTAAATATATCCATTACCGCGCATTCAAGCTTCCCGGCAAATACAGGAGCCCCTGCATAAGCCAGCACCAGATTGGTTCCCACTGTTCTGAGCAGTGTCGTCTTGCCTGACATATTCGAACCGGTAATCACACAGGCACCCTTGCTAATCTCAAAATCATTACAGACGCACTCATCCTTTGGAATCAGCGGATGCCCAATCCCTTTAGCGGCGAATTTTAAGCCGACTGACGAAAAGGTCGGATAAGCCCATTCGGGATACATATGCCCAATCACCGCAAGAGAGGATAATGCCTCCACCTGCCCCACGGCTTCCAGCCATTGCCTTGTATTCTTACCGTAAAGGCTTTTCCACTCTTCCAAGGCAAAAACACAATGATAATCCCATAAAGTAAAAATGTTTAAAATGAAATAAAGGACTGTACTGTATTTTATGTCAACCGCATTTGCAATTTTCTCCAGCCTTCTTAGTGAAGTCGATGCTGATTCACCTTTTGAATCAAAACCCCGCATGCTTTCATTCAAATCCGGTCTACGGCTATTTACATCAGTACCGGATCCAAGCCCGGTTCCGGTGAATAATTTTCCCCTGAGCACAGATAAGTATTCATCCTCAAAGCCTTCTCTCTCTATAAGCCTTAGCAGATTTACATAAGCGCCCAGGTGCTTCTTCAAGCCATACACTGTATTGACGATTTCCGAGTTCTTTATGTATCCGGCTGCAAATATTATCATTTGCGTTATCAGCAGCAGCAGCGGTATGAAAAGGGGAATTGAGCTTCCCAGGAGCCATAAGGTAAAGGTCAATATTACAGATGCGGGCAGAATGTAAAAGAGATTTTGCAGCCTCTTATTCTTAAAGCGGACAGACTGATCCTCAGCATATAGCAGAAGCTTCTCCGGGTCGCTTCCCACGTCCTTTGACAGCATCCCTTCACATTGGAGCTCCTGACAGAAGTCCAGCTTCTTTGAAAGCTCCCCTGTTGCGCCCTGACGCATTTTTATTGCTGATATGCTCTTATCCGGCTTTTCCAGAAGATCCTTTAATTTTATTCTCCCATAGTAAGTCTTTGCGGTATTAATCCACTGAAAGAGGGATTTTGGGCCGAAAATGTCCAGATCGCCTGTATATGGATGCTCTCCGTTGACAAATTCCTGCCCGCAATCACTGAATTCCATCCAGCCCGAGCGCATCCTTTCCATGTATTCGCGGTTAATCTCTACCTTGAAGCCAGCCCTCCCCAGCTCTCCGGACAATCTTTTGTGACCTGCAATTAAGTAAATAAACACTGCCAGCCAAATCGCAAGAGATAAAATACCATAGAACTCGTTTGCCTCAAGAAAGAGCAGCACGCTGACCGTTGCTCCGGACAGGAAAACCAGCAGGCGCAAATTACTCAAACGATCCGCCTGTTTCTTCTTTGCGGCTTCCTGCACCTGGCAGTCCTCATACCGTTCCTTGAATTCACCATATTTCGCCATTTTATTTCACCTACATTGGGTTCGTCCCTACACTATCCTGCCACCTTACATAATGTGTCATTTATGTGCTATCGACCTATTAGGGACTGACCGCTTCCTTTTCCATCAGCATGTAGTATTGAAGCCTGCTGTACTCATCTATGAGTGCTCTGGTTTTCTCAGAAGGCTTCTCGGTAAATAGCCCACTTTCAGGAAAGAATCGATTCGTTATAATCGGCAGTTTCTCTTTCATTTTG
>CAZQCL010000267.1:0-1825 GCA_964592435.1 uncultured Oscillospiraceae bacterium | reverse complement strand
TATCGGCATTTCCCTTTTCAAGGCCTGCGTTTGCACAGGCTATCAGCATGTCGGTGACCTTGACATCATCCTTATGTCTTTTGCCGGGCGCGGATACAATGACGATCCTGCGTTCAGGATCAGATGTGATAATGGAACAACCCTTTTTTATTTGATTGGCAGATGCCAGTGATGTTCCTCCAAACTTTACAACCTTCATTTAACTGTCCTCCAAACCTGTGTGTTTCATACTATTATCACATCAGGCTCATGAATCTGTCAATAAAAAAGTTCTAAAGAACATTTGTTTGATTTCTCGTATACATGTGCTATAATTATAGAGGTTATTTTACAGAGCTTATTGGTAGAAGTTCTGGTTTGGGTGGTAGGCACATGGTGGAGGGTTTATGGCGGAATTTAAGCTAGTTTCCGATTACAAGATGCGGGGAGACCAGCCGGAAGCGGTGGATCAACTGGTCAAAGGGCTGAATAGAGGATATAGGCATCAGACCTTGCTGGGCGTTACCGGATCCGGCAAGACCTTTACTGTTGCGAATGTCATTGAGCGGGTTCAGAGGCCTACTTTAGTTATAGCGCATAATAAAACGCTGGCTGCCCAATTGTGCAGTGAATTTAAAGAATTTTTCCCTGACAACGCTGTGGAATATTTCGTAAGCTATTATGATTATTTTCAGCCCGAGGCTTACATTGCAGCTACGGATACCTATATTGAAAAGGATTCATCAATTAATGACGAAATCGACAAGCTCAGGCATTCAGCCACTGCTGCACTTTTTGAGCGCCGAGATGTGATTATTGTCGCCAGCGTTTCATGTATTTACGGCCTTGGTGATCCTGAGGACTACACTGACCTGATGATTTCGCTCAGACCGGGTATGTTTAAGGATAGGGATGAGGTCATACGAAAGCTTGTTGATATACAGTATGAGCGAAACGAGATTGATTTCAAACGAGGTAAATTCAGAGTCAGGGGCGATGTGTTGGAGATATTTCCTCCCGATTCTTCTGAACATGTTCTGAGGGTGGAATTCTTCGGAGATGAGATAGAAAGGATCTGCGAGATTGATTATTTAACCGGCGAGGTATTGGGGCTGAGAACCCATGCGGCTATTTTTCCCGCAAACCATTACGCCACCACCAGCGAAAAAATGCTCCGCTCCCTTGCTACAATTGAGCAGGAATTGCAGGAAAGGCTTAAGGAGCTGCGGGAGCAGGATAAGCTCCTTGAAGCACAAAGGCTCGAGCAAAGAACGAATTACGATTTGGAAATGCTTCAGGAGATTGGCTTCTGTCAGGGGATAGAGAACTATTCCAGGCATATAAGCGGCAGGGCTCCGGGCAGCCCTCCCTATACTCTTATAGACTATTTCCCGGAGGATCTTCTTGTGGTTATTGATGAAGCACATGTTACCATTCCACAGATTGGAGCTATGTACAACGGTGACAGAGCACGGAAGGAATCTTTGGTTGAATATGGGTTCAGGTTGCCATCTGCGTTTGACAACAGACCTTTGCGGTTTGAAGAATTTGAGAAAAAGGTGAAGCAAGCACTATATGTCAGCGCTACGCCCGGAAAATATGAAAAACTGCATTCGCAGCAGACGGTGGAGCAAATCATAAGACCGACAGGACTTATTGATCCGCAGATCATTGTGCGGCCGGTGAAGGGCCAGATTGACGATCTGATTGGTGAGATCAGCAAGCGTACTGAAAAGAAGCAGCGGGTTCTGGTTACGACGCTTACCAAAAAAATGGCCGAAGACTTGACTGCCTATTTAAAGGATATGGAATTCAAGGTAGAGTATTTGCATTCAGATGTTGAAAC
>CAZQCL010000266.1:0-1831 GCA_964592435.1 uncultured Oscillospiraceae bacterium | reverse complement strand
CTCCTTATTTATTATTGTGGTGGTGTGCTATCGTTAGGGTATTATTCCATATCAACCCATACAGCACCCTTGTTCGAACTTTCCACGCATTTTTCAATAAATCTTACGCTGTCAATTCCCAAATCTGCAGTGGGATATTTAGCCTGCTCTAAATCTATTTCTTCATTTGACAATTTTTTATGGAGCATATCAATAAAATCCAAATAAATGTTAGCAAGTGCTTCGAAATAACCTTCAGGGTGTCCTGAGGGTATCCGTGAATACTCAGCTGCCGCCGGCGAAATGTATCCCAAACCTCGAGAATAAATCTGCGGTGCCTGTCCTTTTTTAGTAACCTTAAGGTAATTGCAGGCCTCCTGATCGAATTCCACCGCTCCCTCGGTACCAAAAATGCGTACCGTAAACTTATTGTCATAACCACAAGCTACCTGTGAGAACCAATAACAGCCGCTGGCACCATTGTCAAATTTCAGCAAAATTTCAGCATTTGTGTCAAGAGTTCTATTTTCACCAATGATGTCCAAGTTTGCACAGAGCTTCTTAATACGCAGACCCGTCATAAAATGAACCATATTCTCCACATGTGTACCGATATCGCCAACACAATTCGAGATTCCACTTCGTTTCGGGTCAGTGCGCCAGGAAGCTTGCTTGGATTCATTTTCCAAAAGATCAATCAACCACTCTTGAGCATATTCTGCAATGACAACCTTTACCTCTCCAATATCTCCTCGGCGTATTATTTCACGTGCTTCTTTCGCCATAACATGTCCAGTATAGGTGTATGCTACACATAAAAGGCATGAATGCTTTTCTGCAAGTTTTTCCAATTCCTTCGCTTCCTCTGAAGAAGTGGCCAAGGGCTTTTCACAAACCACACTTATCCCTTTCTCCAAAAAAGCTTTGCAGGCACCATAATGTACATGATTTGGTGCCGTAATAACGACAAAATCAATGCAGTCATCGCGCTTGGACTCATCTTCAGCCATTTCCAGGTAAGTTGCATATAAGCGTTCAATATCAATTCCTAACTCTTGTCCGGCTTGTATGTTGTTTTCCTCGCTACTGGAAAAAGAGCCGGCGACAAGGGTACTATGGCCGTCTAGGCCAATTGCATTCCTGTGGACACCGCCGATGAATGATCCGGGGCCTCCACCTATCATTCCGTAACGTAGCATTCTCTGCTTTTTCTCTAATTTTACTGCCTCAATCATAGTTTTCTCACCCTTTCGTATTATTAATATCTTTTCCCTATTGACAGAAAAAATAGCTATGCATTACCCTTTTAGTGTATTACTTTACAGGATAGTACTCTCCGGGCAGACCGCATACAATGATATCTTTAAGAGGAGCACGGTAGAAGGGCTCGAAACCGTTTTCCGTAACAACTCCGCAGTTTTCAAGCTTAACGCCGTCTTTCATCCACTTCTTACCGTCCCAAGTCATGCAAGCAGTTTCAAGAGCAAAGGTGTAGTTTTTCTTTATAGTTCCGCCCGGGTAATTTCCAAATATTTCTCCGGAGCCGGGAATAGTATATCCAGGGTCACCTGAACGCTGGCCGATTGGATGCCCGCCTGAGCCAAAGAAATAGCGACCGGGTTCGGGGAATTTAGGCTCGCGCCCCCATCCGCCGGGGAAGTCACCCAGCTTTAGGTACTCCTGCTGCACATCTCTTGTAGTTATACCCGGCTTTACAACACTTTGAAGTGCCATTAGAGCGTCATATGTAACAGCGTAAACCTTTTTCTGGAATTGTGTGGGTTTGTCTCCAACCAGATAAGTGCGGTAGAAACATGTACGGTAACCATTGTAGCTTACGCCATTGATGTCA
>CAZQCL010000265.1:0-1875 GCA_964592435.1 uncultured Oscillospiraceae bacterium | reverse complement strand
AAAATGTTATTTGAAATTTATTTTGACATACAATCTTTTATTTGTGGTAATGTGGTAATATTATAACGAGGCGAAAGATATCCTCCACTTCTATAAGTGGTGTGCGTTATAACATGTGTATTTATTTGGGGTGAATTATATTGTCCAACCATATTGTACTTGTTGAGCCACAGATACCTCAGAACACCGGAAACATTGCCCGTACATGCGCCGCTGTAGGAGCCGGGCTCCACCTGATAAAGCCTCTTGGGTTTTCCATTGAGGATAGATATCTGAAAAGAGCCGGCCTGGATTATTGGAATAAAGTACTTGTCAGCTGTTGCGACAGCTTTGCCGAATTAAGGGGAAAATACATTGACAAGCCTTTCTTTTACGCTTCGACAAAGGCGGGAAAAGCTTATACGGAAGCAGATCTTTCCAAAGATTGCTTCATTGTATTTGGAAAGGAAACGGCGGGGCTTCCGGAGGAGCTTCTTGAGGCCAACAGGGATATGTGTATCCGAATTCCGATGAAAGCGGAAATTCGATCACTGAATTTGTCAAATTCAGTTGCAATTGTTCTATATGAGGCGTTGAGGCAACAAGGGTTTGAAAATTTAGTCATAAAAGGAAAAATGGAAACGGAGTGATTTGCCATAGTAAACAAGGATAGGTTAGTAAAAGAATTTATTGAACTGGCCGGTATTGACAGCCTGACGAGAAAGGAACGCCGAATGGCTGATGCGCTGAGGCAGAAGCTTCAGGCTATGGGATTTGAAGTCGAGGAGGATCAGGCAGGAGAAAAAATCGGAGGAACAGCAGGCAATTTGATCTGTACCATTAAAGGTACTAAAGACGTACCTGCGGTCATGCTTACGGCTCATATGGACACGGTTGAACCGGGGATCGGTAAAAAGCCGATCATGGACGACGGGCTGATAAGGTCGGATGGCACGACGGTGCTCGGTGCTGATGACGTGGCAGGTATTGTATGCATACTGGAATCACTTAGGGTTCTTAAAGAAGAATCTATCGAGCACGGTGACATTCAGGTGGTATTCAGCATAGCTGAGGAAGGCGGACTGTTGGGTGCAAAGAATTTGGACTATAGTCGCATTTATGCAAAATACGGCATGGTTCTGGACACTGGCGGTACTATAGGTACTGTGGCTGTGAGAGCTCCCTCCCATAATATAATCGATGTCACTGTAAAAGGACTGGCTTCCCATGCGGGGGTTTCTCCCGAGAAGGGTATCAGCGCTATTCAGATTGCATCGGCGGCTATTGCGGCTATGAAGCTTGGCAGAATCGATTCTGAGACAACGGCTAATATCGGATCCATCATTGGCAACGGACAGACTAATATCATATGTGATAAGGTGGAGATCAAGGCTGAGGCCAGAAGTCGTGACAAACAGAAGCTGGGTGTGCAGACTGCTCATATGAAGGATTGTTTTGAGAAGGCGGTAGCAAGGTTTGGCGGCAGTGTAGATTTTAAGGCAGTACTTGAATACTCTTCCTTTGACATACCGGCGGATGCAAAGATTATGGGCATCCTTCAAAAGGCTGCCGATGATATAAATATTGAGCTACTGCCTGAGGAAACAGGCGGAGGCAGCGATACGAATATTTTTAATGCAAAGGGTATTGAATCGGTTGATATAAGCGTAGGTATGAACCAGGTCCATAGTGTCAACGAGAATATACTGATAGATGACTTGGTATTAGCAGCAGAATTTCTGCTTTCAATCATCCGAAATATTAATTAGTACAGGTAGAGATGGAGGGTCTATATGGCTAGGAGATTAGGAGTAATGACAGGCGGCGGAGACTGCCCGGGGTTGAATGCGGTATTAAGAGCCGTTGTAAAAACAGCGATGGTCAAATATGGCTATG
>CAZQCL010000264.1:0-2005 GCA_964592435.1 uncultured Oscillospiraceae bacterium | reverse complement strand
GGGGCAAAACCTTTATTACCTTCCTGTTTGACAGCATGTACATGTGGGTTATAGGTGTACCCTTTGCATATGCGCTCACACATTTTACCAAGCTGAGCATTTATGCAATCTACCCCATCAGCTATCTGGCGGAATTAGTCAAGTGCTCATTTGGGCTTTTAATGGTGCGCACGGGCATATGGGCACAAAATATTGTTGCCGTTAAAGCCGCTTCACTCGGTAGCATACCCGCTTCGATTGGTAGCCCTTCAGACCTAACTGATAATGCTTTGGACTCAAGCGATAACATAGGGGGGGCTAATGCAGAAGACTTAGCGGATTTGGCAACAGGAGAAGCGGAGTAAGGGATCTGCGTGCCCAATGAGGAATCATTCGAAGTATTCTCTCAGCCCTCTTGTAATGTCCACAGCTTTTGGAGGACAGCCGGGTATGCAGTATGAAAATCCCTTCGTACAGCTGCCGATGCCAAGACCTTCACCTTTACTGCCCCGGAAGCCTTGCCCTATGGATATTTTCTCCCTGACCAAATTGAGACCGCCTGCTTCGTCCAGACGATTGAGAGCGTGCACAAGACTGCCAAGACAAGCAGAGCAGGCCTGGTCCTCAATCACATTACGGGTAAGACGGGTTACCTTGCGGCTTGGTGAAATGATGCCAACTGGTTTCCTGTCTGTGTTTAATTCCCTTATAATCGCATTATCTACATCGGTGCTGCCCACCCCCAGCCTTTCAGCCTCAACGATGTGGCGTATGTCATGGGGTGTATAGCCTAAGAGATTTGCAGCAAAGGTGTCAATAAGCACGGGATCAAAACCGGCGATGACCCTGTCCATCCTCACGGGCGTCCCACCTTCTTCAAAAGTCAGGTCACCCATAAGGCCATCCACTACAATCATGCCGCATTTTAAGAATTTATTCAGAAGTGCGATTGGAGTATGCAGCCCAAGACTGTGAAAATGCCGCTTTTCACTGTCGGGGATGCAGCCCTTCAAGTTCTTGAGTGCGCATGTAATCATAGTCTGACAGTGCGCTTTCAAAACGGGCATATTGATTAGGAAATCCGTTTCAATGGCGGATTTGCATACTTTCATGCTAATACCGTTTTCAGAGTACACGACAGTAGGATCCCTCTTCAGATCGATCAGCGGTATATTATATTTCTGAGATATTCTATTATAGCCGCACACTTCAAAAGCTCTTTTGGTGCTGTCTCCGACCCATGATCCTTCCATGATGGTGATTTTGTTATATCCATGCTCTTTTAAATATGATATAACTCCTTCAACCAAAAGCGGTGTTGTAGTGGCACCGGATGTTGAAGGCTTTGCTACGACCAGATTTGGTTTAATTGCTATGGAGGTGTTTTTGGGGAGCATGCTGCAAATGCCTGCTTCTTCCATTACCTGATAGCCCATCTGAAATGCATCTGTTCCATATGTTATTATAAGCTCGTTATTTTTCATGTAAACGCCCCTGTTCTATAGTATTTGTGAGATAGTTGTTTTGCTGCGATATTGCCTTTTCCTAAATATATCTTACTCTGCCGCAGTACGGGCGGTACAGCCATGTGCGGCATAAAGGCTTTAATGAAATAAGTATAACATATATAGCATGGATACGTGCAACAATTGCGATAGCACACTGCTGAAAATTTCAACTAATGGGAAGAAATATGCCTAAAAAAGCCTTATTTTATAGACGATTTACCATAAAATGAGCTGAAATAAGGGTTTTTCACCGTAATTGTACCCCATTACCTGCAAAAGTTAGCAGTGTGGTTTCAAAATCGGTAGTAAGAATGAGTAAGTATCAATTATTTACAGTTTTTTACTAAAAAAATGCTTACATCGCAAAAAGCATTTTGACAAATTACCTTGACAAATCCCATAGTATGGTAATATAATAGAAAATACATCTGAATATCGTATGAATAGAGCAGGCGATGCTGTTAAACAGCGTGGGGCCGGGCCGTATCAGGCAGCAGGGTAAGAGATTTACACCTGTG
>CAZQCL010000263.1:0-2018 GCA_964592435.1 uncultured Oscillospiraceae bacterium | reverse complement strand
CTATCTGCCCGACTAAATAAATCAGGTATTTTACAAAATTATTGCTGATAGCAGCGCCAATTTCATTCAAACCTGCACTTCCTGTTTCAAGGCTCTTGTTTACCAGCCCATATGTCGCCGGCATGTAAATAAAGGGAGCAAGAAACGACACTATTCCGCCACCGACGATACTTGTTAACAAAGCAGGCAATGCTGCAAACAAAGCACTTGGATCGGCTCCACCTCGTAATAGCTCCGTAATGGCTCCCAGCCCTAATGTGGAAGCTGCACCGCCTATTAGAGCAGCCAAAGCCATAAGAATAAATAAGGGGAGTATAAGCATCCAGTTCTTTATTGAGAACCTTACTGCATTAACTAAATAATTCATATAACACCTCCATGATAATCTTATATATACCTATTCTATGCGGGCGAAAAAAATCCTTTAAATTATAAGAAAATTGTAACAAATTTTGATAAGATACTAGGGCGTAAAATAAACACTATTCCGCTTGAATTCGCTCCCGGATTTGCGCATAGAAGGGTTCTTGCATCCGAGCACATACTGATCGGTTGCATTTGCCTCAAGTCGCAGCATTTCAGAAACATTGGCGAGCATAGAGTTTTTGAAATCGGCGGTTTTAGTTACCACAGGTAAGCCTGTTTTCCCTTTGATGGCAGACAAAAGCCTTCTGCCGGTATCATTGAAGCCGAGAATACGTATGTATGCCGGACCTCCTACCGTGTTAAAAGCTTCGAACATATCTTTTTTCAATCCTGTCAGAAGGCTGAACAGTATCCTTTGTATTCTGGTAATGGGATAACGTTTGGTGCAGATATTATCCAGTAATGCCTGATATGAGCCGGAATTTTTAGCAGCAATTCTAATCCTGTTTTCAAGGCCTTCCTCCATATAGGGTAAAGCACTTATCTCATCGGCTGACATGCTTCTCAATGTTGAGAGCAAAGGGAATGTAAAATCCGATGGGAAAATAGGACCTTTGCCCAGCTCGATTTCACGCTCCAAAATAGTCATTGAGGAAGAGGGCATAGATGATATGAGTAATTCTTTTGCGGCTTGCCAGGGCTTATTTGATAGCACATTTCTAATAGAGCTTGCACTGCTGATTTTTCCAGTCAACTCTACTGAGCTGTAATCATTTCCGACGCGGCTGATGGTTATTGGAGTAATTGTACTATTCAGGCGCTTGAGCGCTTTGAGATATTCAATTGCCAAAATGTTGTTAGGGCTTTTCAAAGAATTTGAAAGGGTATCCTTGCCGTGTTTGGCCTTTAGACAGGCAGACAGTGCTTTTTGTCTGGCGGCTGGAAAAGAATTTCCAAGAGAAAGAGATTCTTTGAGCACAGCTTTATAGTCCGGGGGTTCCTCTGTAATGATGGCCGCTATTTCTGATAGGCTGTCAAGGTCACCGCTTTCACTGCCAAAGCTTATAGAATCTATGGCTCCAAGGCTGTCAAGCAGCTTGACGGCGCCCAGGGCAAAGTATTCTGCACTGCTCATGGCATATGGGACAGGCAATTCAATGATAAGATCTACACCGCACAGCAAAGCCATTTCAGTTCTGGCCCACTTATCCACCACAGCCGGCTCACCGCGCTGCGTAAAATTGCCGCTCATCACTACAACCACACAATCAGCACCGATTAATGCTTTGGATGCCTGCAGATGATAGAGATGACCGTTGTGGAAAGGGTTGTATTCAGCTATGATGCCCAGGACTTTCATGTGCTTCTTCCTTTATGCAAATAATCCGAATAGTTACTTTGTTATTATACCTGAGCATGTGATCAGAAACAAGGAATTTGGGTAGTGCCGGCGGTACTTACAATAGTCAAGCAAAAATACTTGGTGTATAATTGAAATACTGCCAACGCTTTTTTAGCTGTTGAGTGGCTGTGCAAAATTGTTTTACATATAAAGGGGAATTTAATGGACAAAATCGCTATAGTCGTGATTAGCGATGCAACACGCGAATTTGATAAGCAATACCACTATAAAGTGCCCGAAGAGATGAGTG
>CAZQCL010000262.1:0-2025 GCA_964592435.1 uncultured Oscillospiraceae bacterium | reverse complement strand
TGTAACAAACAGCTCTTCCCTCTTAATTCCTGTTTTCATGATATCTTCAAATACTTCGCCTATCAGGTGCTCATTCCCATATACAGATGCACAGTCAAATAGCCTGTATCCTACCTCAGCAGCGCCTTTCACAGCAGCTGCGATATCCTCGGCTGAAAACCTGTCAGAGCCAAAGGTTCCCATGCCTACTGCCGGCATTTTATCCCCTCCGCGGAGCGTTCTTTGTGGAACCAATTCAGGGTTAATTAAATCATTTTTTTGTTCGGCCATCTTATTTCTCCTTTTCATATAATTTTAAATATGGCGTTAGGGTTGACGCCCCCAATTGCTTGAGCCTACTCAACAACAACGCCCTTTTTCAGAATAATGTTAGCGTACAATGCCTTTTCTCCGGTCGCTACAACGGCATATGCCTTTTTTGCCCTTTCATAGAAAGCAAAGCGCTCCATATTGTCGAACCTGTTATTGTCAGGCTCATGCTTTTCTACGATACTTCTGTAAACATCCCAAATGGGTGTCTCCACATTGTCCCCGGGAACTACTTGCATCAGAATAGCAGGAGCATCCACATAGGAGTCAAGAGGCATTAGCTTAAGAACAGCATCTAAAACATCCGGAACACTGTGTCCGTCACATCTGACCAATCTTTGTGCATACGCAGCTGCAGGAAAATTCCCATCAGATAGGACAATTTCATCTCCATGTCCCATTTCCATCAGGATTTTCAGAAGCTCGGGTGAAATAACTGCCGGTATACCTTTTAGCATTACATATCAATCCCTTCATTTGAATATTTATTGCCTGCATCCATATATATACTCATCAATGCAGTTGACAACTCTATCCTTTATCAGACTCTCCGGGTTGTTCTCAAGCTGCCCCTGCCTCACCTTAGTATATTGAATCGGCATAAACTGACTTAATAATGTAAGTGGTATCTTTACTGTATTTAAATTGAATATCATCCTATCGACTGCATCCTTCACCTTAGGATCCGGCAGATAGTATCTGCACCTGTCCGAAAGGCTGTATTTCCTAGCCAGTCTCAGCTTGTCTTCGCTCCCGTGATAGTGTTTGTTCCAGTTGTCAGGGTTTTTCACCATCACCTCTTCCAACACCTCAATAAAAGCAGAAAGCTGCACATCAGAGGCGTTCTTAAAAAGTTCCTTCTCTATATGTGACATAGCAAAGAGTGCTTCTCTTAGGGCAAAGGTTAATGCCGGTCCTACCTTAAGAATTGCAATGCCATCCTCAACCATCTCCCTTAAGGCCTTTGGTGTCTGATAGTCTGTAGAATGACCCTCAAATACAAGGCCCGGGTATTCTTTCAGGGCAGCACAGAGCTTACTTGCAGCCTGTCTGTCATATTCATCGATGCTTTCATCTCCAAACTCCACACCCGGTTGCACAACAACCGCAATGACATTTCCCCAAGCACATTTCAATTGATGTCTTTCAAATGCTTCTCTAAAGACATTCACTGTCTGTGTAAAATCATCAACCTTTGTCACCTGAATGCCTTCGTCTTCTTCTTGACTCCCCCCCGGAATGGGTACTTCACTGCCGACAACGTATACCGGATGCAATGCGTCCGGCTGCAGTGCCTTCAACTCGCTATAGGCTTCTTCTGCGACCTTAGCCAATACAGCGCCTCTTTCGGCTATTACTTTCGTATCAAGCCTTTCCTTCAGATTATCATCGCCAAGGTGCATACTTGTATCGATATGGATCTTTGTAAAGCCTGCCATTACAAACTGCCGAATCAATTCCTCCGATTCCTCCATGGCCCTGTCTGCGGGCATCTTCTTCCATGTAAGCGGTCCAAGATGATCTCCACCTAATATAATCTTGTCCTTGGGGAAACCTGTTTTATCCGCAAGAGAAAAAACAAAATCTCTGTAATCAGCCGGTTTCATCCCCGTATATCCGCCATACTGATTGACCTGGTTAGCGGTTGCTTCAATTAAAACAATATCATTGTCCTTTTTAGCCCTTTCCATGGCTGCTTCAATCACCAGTTCACTT
>CAZQCL010000261.1:0-2054 GCA_964592435.1 uncultured Oscillospiraceae bacterium | reverse complement strand
CATAATCATGGCGTACAAAATAGCGAGCACCACAAACACTAAAGAAAGAATAAACAAACCAACTACTAGACTTTCACCTACAGACATATTGCACCATCCTTTACTTTTTGACTATAGTGTATTTAACCCTTGTCACAGTTCTCTCTTCTCTTTCCATAAAGAACTTCTCTGCAATCTGAGGGAATGCAATGTATGACAGAACATCCTTATCGCTCCTGGCAATACCCTTCAGCTTGGCTTTTGTCTTCTCAAATGCAGGCTCCAGCGTATCAGCATACCTGGTCTTCATAGGCTTTTCATCGCCTAAAACATTCTTAATAAGGTCAGGATTGATTTCGCCCGGTGCCCTTCCATATTCGCCTCTAAAGTAAGCCTTAATCTCATTGGAGACATTCTTGTATCTTTCTCCATTGAGTACATTTGATACCGCCTGAACACCTACCATTTGGCTCATAGGCGTAACCAGCGGAGGATATCCCAGATCCTCCCTTACCTTTGGTGTTTCAGTAAGAACCTCGTCCAGCCTATCCATAGCATTTTGGGCCTTAAGCTGTGCAATCAAATTCGAGAGCATACCTCCCGGTACCTGGTATACAAGAGCATCTGTTTCAGTCCCCATTACGAAAGCATCCATAAGCCCTGAAGATATGTGCTTCTCTTTTATCGGCTTATAAAAATCATTTATCTTTTTCAGAACGCTTTCATCTAATCCCGTCGTATAACCCATCTGCTTCAAAGCATAATTAAGAGTTTCTGTAGCAGGTTGGGAGGTTCCGCCTGAGTAAGATGATATTGCACAATCGATACCGTCACAGCCTGCCTCAACGGCTTTAATCAAAGTGATTGGTCCCAATCCGGTAGTAGAGTGAGTATGCAGGAACACAGGCAGCTTAACTGTTTCCTTTATTGCCTTAATCAGGTCATATGCTTCCTGAGGTCCCATAATGCCCGCCATATCCTTTATGCATATGGAGTTGACACCCATCTCCTCAAGCTGTTTTACCAGCTTTGTATAATTTTCTAAATTGTGAATGGGGCTGGTAGTATAGCAGATACAACCTTGGGCATGTGCCTTCTGTTTTAGTGTCTCATCAATAGCTACCTCAATATTTCTGAAATCGTTCAACGCATCAAATATCCTAAAGATATCTATCCCGCTGCTGGCAGATTGAGCAACAAACTTTCTGACCACATCGTCGGGATAGTGTTTATAACCAAGAATATTCTGACCTCTCAGCAGCATTTGGAGCTTTGTGTTTTTAACCTTTGACCTGATTTTTTCAAGTCTTTCCCACGGATCCTCGCTCAGATATCTGAGGCATGAATCAAAGGTAGCGCCACCCCAGCACTCAAGGGAATAGTAGCCTGCTTTATCCAAGGTCTCCAAGACTCCTTCAAAGTCCGAAAATGGCATCCTTGTGGCAATAAGCGACTGATTGGCATCACGTAGTACAGTTTCTGTAATGTTCACTTTCATATCTCTTCAACTCCTTAATATAATTTTCTTACATATATCGCTAATTTCCGCTATTACGACATAAAATTAGGGCTGAGTGACTACTAAACTCTCAACCCTCAAGCACTTAAATATCAAGCTCAGTATCCTAAAAGACATTTTTTTATCAAACCAAAATAACCAAAATTTATCCGATTGTAATACATTATAGCAAGCCAATGGTGGATTGTCAATACTTTAACAATCGCCATTTATACCCTGCCGATTGCCTGCGCTACCTCCGATGCGCCCAACTATTGACTAGCATTTTTTGACTAATATTTCAGGTTTATTCTGAAGAGGATAATACGATAATATTATTATCTGAGAATAATGAATAGAGAGAATTGCTAAGTAACCATGAGTAAAAAGAATCCAGCTAATAAAACAAATAATCAACAAGCTCATATGAGAGTCAAGCTAATTTTCAATCCGGCTGCGGGGTCTAATCGAGAATCACCACTACAGCTTTTGTATCTAATCAGAGAGATGCAGGCATGGAGCTTTTTATTTCATCATTCAGCTTTTTCCGTTGCTCCTCCATTTGAAATTCACAATC
>CAZQCL010000260.1:0-2099 GCA_964592435.1 uncultured Oscillospiraceae bacterium | reverse complement strand
TGGTTAGGGCAGTAAGAGGTGCAACATCTGTTAAAGAAAATACTGAAAAGGAAATGATTAATGCTACCTGTGAATTGCTTAGGGAAATGACAACCCAGAATGATATTTTACAGGATGATATAATAAGCATCATTTTTTCTGTCACGTCGGATCTTAATGCGGCATTCCCGGCAGTAGCAGCAAGGCGTTTGGGTTGGAATAATACGGCATTGATGTGTACCTATGAAATAGATGTGCCTGGAAGTCTGAAAGGCTGCATACGTGTACTCATGCATATCAATACGGATAAAAAAAATAATGAATTAAAATATATATATTTGAAGGGAGCAAAGGCGCTTAGGCCTGATCTTGTTGAATAAAGAGAATATACGGATGATTGACGGAGGGTGGGCCTTTTGACGCGAATTAACATAGCAATTGATGGTCCGGCAGGTGCGGGCAAAAGTACAGTTGCCAAAGAAATAGCAAAAGAAATGGGTATTATTTATTTAGATACGGGAGCCATGTATCGGACAGTAGCGCTTAAAGCTGTTCAATCAGGCCTGGATACGAAGGACGAGGCAGGATTGGCTTCTCTCGTCAAAGATATTGACATCCGAATCGAACATATTGGAAACGAGCAGCGGATATTTTTGGACGGGAATGATGTTACGGGAGATATCAGAACTGCCGAAGTATCCATTGGCGCGTCAAACGTTGCAGTCAACCCTGCAGTCAGAATAAAGCTGGTGCAGCTGCAAAGAAGAATTGCGCAGGGAAATGATGTTGTTATGGATGGACGGGATATAGGTACATATGTTTTGCCGGATGCTAAATATAAATTTTTTTTGACAGCTTCTATTGAAGAACGTTCAAAAAGAAGGTATGATGAGATGATTGGAAAGGGAATGTCGGGAATTACTAAGGATGAGGTCGAAAAGGACATTACCTTCAGAGATAAAAATGACAGTTCCAGAGCCTTAGCACCTTTATCGAAGGCTAATGATGCTTTGGAAATTGACACGACGAACCTGAGTGCACAGGAAGTTGTCGAAGCAATTTTATCTCATATTAACAATAAAAATGGATGAATGGTGCACCAAATGAGAGTCTTTGCGAGAATTATAATAAACATAGCATTACGATTATTTTTCAAGGTTGAAGTGATCAACAGAGAGAAAGTTCCGGCTGAAGGACCGGTTATTTTTTGCGCAAATCACAATTCTATTCTGGACATGTTCTTTCTGGGTTTTAGGCTTGACAGATGGATATACTGGATGGCGAAAGAAGAGCTTTTCAAAAACCCTGTCTTAAGATTTGTAATTAGAAAGCTCGGTGCCTTTCCCGTAAAAAGGGGGAAGGGTGATGTAGGTTCAATTAAATATGCCTATAAGCTTCTTGAGAATAACAAGATTGTTGGTATATTTCCCCATGGTACCAGAATTAAGCCGGAAAAAATCGAAACGACCAGAATTAAGCCGGGTGCCGCGATGATTGCCGCAAGCACGGGTGTTCCAGTCCTGCCTGCTACAGTATACGGTAGCTACAGGATATTCAGCAGGATGAAGGTTATTTATGGCGACCCCTTTGTGGTCAAAAAGAGGGATGAAAAGCCAACCAGGGAAGAATTGACAGAAATCAGCATGGATATTATGAAAAGAGTGTATTCTCTATCGGAGGTAGGGGCGTGAAAATTGTTCTGGCAGAATCTGCAGGATTTTGTTTTGGTGTGAATAACGCAGTCAATATCGCAAACAATCTGCTAAGGGATTGTAAGACGAAGGTTTATATGCTTGGGCCAATCATTCATAACGAACAGGTTGTCAACGATCTAAAAGAAAAGGGAGCTGAAAAGATATCAAGTATCAATGAAGCATCGGAAGATGGTAAAGTCATCATAAGAGCTCACGGAGTTACTTCCGATATATATAAAAGGCTTGAGAAGTGTCATCTGGAGGTTGTTGACGCAACCTGCCCATATGTAGCAAAGATACATAAGCTGGTTAGCGAAAAGTATCAGGAGGG
Organism: uncultured Oscillospiraceae bacterium; assembly: GCA_964592435.1. Classification (GTDB taxonomy): domain Bacteria; phylum Bacillota; class Clostridia; order Acetivibrionales; family DTU013; genus JAAYBT01. The sequence continues at coordinate 95 of CAZQCL010000260.1, read as the reverse complement.
ATATACAATCGTAATAGCAGGCGACAGTGCACATCCTGAAGTAGAAGGAATAAACGGATGGTGCGGCAATACGGCACTAATTGCTAATAGCCCCG
>CAZQCL010000259.1:0-2109 GCA_964592435.1 uncultured Oscillospiraceae bacterium | reverse complement strand
AATATATTTTTTTAAGCACAACAATAATATGAACTAATCTCACATGAAATATGCAACTGGCCTGCACTTCAAAAATACTTTTATCAAAGCATGGCACTATTCTTATTTCTTTGCTGAAAACCCTTAAATGTCTTGAAATCGTTACCACAAGTATACCCGCCGCGGACCACAGCAGCCCACATATCAGTCCTGTCTGAGCGGCATCACCTGTACCCTGTTTCAGACATATCTTTAGCTCGACATGTATTCTTTTCTTGTTCAGATACTGCCTGATATCTTCAAAGAGCTTGGCGTGATCCTTAAAGTAAGCTCTGACGCTCTTGTATTTGTCAAATATGTCCATCGGCTTCAATTTCTCATGCTTTTCGGAGCCCTCACGCATTTCCTTACTCTGACCTTTAACAAGCTTAAATCTAATTTTCCCTTTATCAGCATCTACCAGAGGAACCTCATATTCGTATCTAATAATCCCTTGTTTGGTGTAAAACACAAACTTGACCCACTCGTCCTGCTCATTTCGTATATACTTAACGGCAGCCTTTATTTTTAGTCCGTAAAAAAGGAAAAGTATCACTAGTAAAACGAAAAAAATAGCTATATAAAGCATAAGCCACCTCAATAACCATCGTGGAATGCCAAAAAGCTATTATTTCCAATTTTATTAAATTCATTCTTGTTGCTGTTGATTCTCAGATTTCTGCTCTTCTTCCTCAGATTTCCACTGCTGCTCCTCAGGCATCAAACCACCAAGCTCTATGATGGGCAAATCCTTAACAGACCTGAACCCGAAGCTTCTCAAAAATTCTTCCGTCGTTTCGTAAATAATCGGCTTCCCCGGGGTGTCCATACGGCCTGCTTCTCGAACAAGATTTCTCTCTATCAGTCTTGTAATTGAGCTATCCGAGTTGACTCCCCGTATCATCTCTATCTTCGCTCTTGTAACCGGTTGATTGTATGCAACAATGGACAATGTCTCAAAGGCCGCCTGGGATAAAGCCTGCTTCTGCCTTGGCTCCACAAGCTTCCTGATATATTCGTAATGCTCAGCTCTTGTGCACAGCTGGTAGGATCCGTCAAGCTCCCGCAGCATAACTCCCCTTTTTGAATTTTGAAAAGAAACAATCATATTACTTAAAATCAGCCTTGCTGCTTTTCTATCCAATTCCAGTATCTGTGCAATCCTTTCGAGAGGTAGGGGATCTCCGGCAGCAAATAGCAGCCCTTCGATTATGGCTTCAATCTCTTTAATGCCCATATAGTAATGTCCTTCTCTTTTATAATAACGCTCTTAACTAAAGCTCTTAATTAACGCTCCTAATTTCCGCCGTGTTTATGCCAGGTTATCCAAGCTCTCCTGTGCATGCTTTTGAACCTCTATTTTCAATTCCGCCCTTTGAATATATATTTCATCAAATGCTTTTCTCTGCTCCAGTTTAACCTTTTTCATCCTGGCCAGCTCAAGAATTGCCAAAAAACCTGTTACAATATCAGTAGTTGACTTTAGCTTAAATGAAAACAACTCTGAAAACATAAGACGGTTTTTTTTAAGAAGCGCTCTGATTATCTCCCGCATCTTGCTTTTCATTGACACCTTCTCATGCTGAATAATTCTGTTCATACCACTTACATCAGGATTCATCTTTCTCGTGTTTGCTTCAAGTAGTTCTGCATAGATCCTTTGCAGCTGGGCAGGAATCAATTCGAGTATTTCATCTATTTTTGTGATTGGCACAATCTCCGGCAGCTTATAGCAAACCCTTGCCCATTCTTCCTCCTGCTGTCTGAGAACGGCTGAGAATTCCTTGTATTTCCGATACTCCAGCAATCTCATGACAAGCTCTTCGCGGGGATCAACCTCCTCCTGCTCCTCCTGCTTCCTGGAGGGAAGCAGCATTCTGGATTTTATATGCAGCAGCGTAGCGGTCATAAGTAAAAATTCGCTGGCAATCTCCATATCCATCTCCTGCATGGCAAATAAGTATTCCATATACTGATCTGTTATGGTGTTTATGGGAATATCATATATGCTGAACTGATTCTTCTCGATTAGATGAAAAAGCAGGTCATATGGGCCCTCGAAGTTCTCAATCTTAATTTTGCAGGCATTCG
>CAZQCL010000258.1:0-2138 GCA_964592435.1 uncultured Oscillospiraceae bacterium | reverse complement strand
CCAGCTAGGTTGTTGAGCGCACCGGCGCGAATTTCCTTTATAACAACCATCGCGCCCAGCGAACCACCCGCGAGATTAAGTCCTGCGAGGCCCGGGCATTGAACAAGGGCACTCTGTCATAATCCAGCTTCCTAATTTCCTATCACATTCCACTTCAAACATGCCGATATATATACTACAAGCAGGGTCGGTAATATGCTGCATTTCCCACCTACATCAGGAATTTGCCGCATTTCCCGCACTAATAAACTTGCCCGGTTATGGAAGACCGGGTTAATTATTCACTCATAGTATGCAAGGAGGCGTTATTTATGAGAATCGATAGCTCATCCGTATCATTGTTCGGAAGCAGCACATCAATTGAAAGACACACAAAGGATGAATCCTTAAAAGCATGGGTAGGCAAGACAAGACCTGTCTTTGAAGGTGAAAATAACACCGGTATTCTTACCGCACCTATATCTGCACAGCCCGAAAACCCGCTACAGCTTTCTCCAGAAGGGAAAAAAGCACTGGAAGAGCAAATGAATGCAGCTTCATCCTGCGGAGCTTGTGATGATGACGAATACTTGCTGTCAATCAGCGATGAGGATGAAATGAAAATTTATCTGCTACAGAAAATGATTGAGTATTTGACCGGGAAGAAGCTTAAGCTCATAATGCCCAAAAGAATACGCCTGGATGGCGGGCAGCAGAATGCGAATCTGGCCGCCGCACAGCCTCCTGTGCGTCAGGGCTGGGGAATTGAATACGACCTGCGCGAGAGCCATTATGAGAAGCAAACAATGTCATTCTCAGCCGAAGGCTCTGTTAAAACCTCCGACGGGCGAGAAATCAACTTTAATTTGGATTTGAACCTAAGCAGAGAATTTGCTTCCACAAGCAGCCTATCCGTGCGCGCCGGCGATGCTGCCATCAAGGTGGATCCTCTTGTAGTAAACTTTGGGAGCGCCAGTGCATCACTCACCGATAAAAAATACCAATTCGATATCGATGCGGACGGTGTCGAAGACCAAATATCCTTTACAGGAGAAGGCAGCGGTTTTCTGGCATTTGACATAAATAACGATGGCATAATAAACAACGGTCTGGAGCTGTTCGGTCCACAAAGCGGTAATGGCTTCTCGGATTTGGCTGAATATGATGAGGACAAGAACGGCTGGATTGATGAGAATGATGATATATACAACAAGCTGCGAATCTGGACAAAGGATGAAGACGGTAACGATCAGCTATTTGCGCTTGGCGCTAAGGGAATCGGTGCAATATATCTGGGCAATATAGAAACTGCCTTCGACCTTAAGCAGTCCGCCAGCGGACAAGGGCTAATCAACCAACATGACTCCATTATTGGACAAGAATCTATTCTTGGCAAGGGAGGAGCTTCCGCTAATAAGTCGCTTGGAAGCATAGCCCGAACCGGGATTTTCCTCAGGGAAAACGGGCTTGCCGGGACGATACAGCATGTTGACTTGACTATTTGAAGCAATCAAAGACTATCTGAAGATGCCTGGCAGCATACAACTTCAAAGCTGGCGCAATCTTTGCGAGCTTACGCTGCGGTATTAGCAGTATTATTTGTAAGCATATTTGACCTTGCGCTCAGTTGAAAACAAAAGTTCAATCCTTCAGTAATCTTCATGGGCATCGCTGTTCGCCATCACCTCTCTTTTCATTCCCCCCAGCTTCAGTTCCGACACCAGCATCCCCGCTAAAATCAGCAGGCAGCCCACAACCTTGCTCAGTGAAGGCATTTCAGTAATACCTTCAGCGTTAGGTATAATCACGGCAAATATAAGCGCAAACACCGGCTCTGCAGTAAGTATCAGCGCAGTATGAGTAGGAGTCGTGTACTTCTGGGCAATTGTCTGGCCACCGAAGGCCAACGCGGAGCCAAGCACCGCTGTAAAGAGAATTATACCTACAACAGTGCTGTTAGTTTCCAGCGGCTTCCCTGCATCAACCGTGAGCCAGAGTACAGTGCTTGCAGCCCCAACAAAAAACAACTGCAAAATAGCCAGCAGCGGCGCATCCTCCGTCATCGTGAACCTATCTATGGCTATTATCTGAAAAGCCCAGCAAATAGCACACAAGAAGGTCAGAAAATCTCCATAGTTGAAGTCAAAATTCAGTCCTCC
>CAZQCL010000257.1:0-2139 GCA_964592435.1 uncultured Oscillospiraceae bacterium | reverse complement strand
CCGGTGAAGATGAGACTCTCAAAGATATTCGCCGAATGATGGATAAGCTGGTTGTTTCTATCATAAGCGCAGCTTTGATTGTTGGTTCGAGTTTAATTTGCACTACCGATATGACGCCCAAGGTTGCAGGGATACCTCTAATTGGATTTTTGGGATTTCTTGGAGCAGCACTGCTTGGAATATGGCTGGTAGCAGGAATATTACAGTCGAAAAGACATTAGGGTTACGGGAGAAAGTATGCGGCAAAGCAATTAGGACCTTATGTCCTTGGTAACCTTGTGTCTATCTCTGAGATTCTTCGAGCCCCAGGGAAAAAGCTGCAGCTTACCTGTCCTGTAAGCGTCCAACACCATTCTTATGTCATTATCCGACACATAATTATGAGTCTCTCCCTGCAGCATTATATCGTTATCCGGCACATAAACATAGCTTTTATTACCATAATCGTCTTTGACCTGATAAGAGTACGGCGCATAATATCCATCCATGCCGCAATTGTACCATATTTGTTTGACTTAGAACCCGGATATGCTACACAAATGGCTGTGAATAAATAAGCATCGTATTTTAAAAAAGCAGCGTTTCCGCTGCTTTTTTTATGTGAGCATCTCGACCGTTTGCTAATCGGTTTAATTGATCGAATGGGTCTAATTAATCTAATCGGCTTAATCGGCCTCTGCGCCGCCGGCGCAGAAATCGCAGGGGTCATTTCTCTTAGCCTCAAATGCTTCTTCAAGTGTCCCGGTAATAAGCGTTTCCGATCTGGTTAACGCTCGACAATTTTCATCCAAATGGTAGGATTTCCCCCACCGAGTCCAATAAACATTCCCATCAAAATCAGCGTTCAGGAGCTGAGCGCCCGCCTCGGCCTGTGCAACGCTCTCCGGTGTAGGAGGATTATAATCAATAGAGGTCCCGACGGAGCCTAAAAATGCAACAGCCGCAATAGCTGCGATTATCTTCTTCATCTTAGGTGAAACCTTGTCTGTTTTTAACAGCAAAAACAATCCGAGTGGTATAAATGCCACCAAGCAGGCTATAACGCCCATCTGGTTCCATAAAAACGCCACAACCTTATTTTTTGATCTTGTAGGGCTTATGCGATTTGCCTTTTTCCACAGAAGCGACCCTGCGATACAACAGATAGCATCCAGTATTATGCCTATGATGGCATAAGTCGTTTCGGCAATATTCAGCATATAGATTGTGCCAACTTCAAAAAGAATAGCAAGTACCCAAAGGATAATCGCACCAATGCGCAAGCCGGAGGCACTTTTTTTCTTCTTTGCGGGCTTGCTTGATGACTCGTATGCCACAATTTCCGGCTCATTTCTATCCGGCACTTCCGGTTTCCCTGATTCAATTGTCTTTTTGGAAACTATTTTTTTGGAAGCTGTCTTTTTAGAAGCTGTCTTTTTAGAAGCTGCCTTTTTAGAAGCTGTCTTTTTGGGTCCCGATTTCCCAGCCTTTGCTTCGGAAGCTGAAATTATTTTCCTCTCCTTCTTTTCTTCTCCCATTATAATCTCCTCTCACAGCATTATTTCCCTTGCTTCACGCACTTTGCAAGATGGTTCAATGAGCGCTTGCGCGAATTGTACGCCAAAACGCAGGCGCTTTAGCTCCCTCCTTACACGTTTTGTGTGTATCGTACCGCGATCATTTTATAAATAAATCCCGATACATACATGCCATATTGACAAAAATAGGCTGCACCAAAGTTTTAGATTGCACATAAATACTCTGGTTTATGATATTATTATACTAACTTAGTGAAAGTTTGCAATATTCAATTGATAAGACATTATTTTGTTTAAACACAACCTCAGATGGTATAAAGTAGCTTATGAAAAACAACCTCAGAGGAGGGGCATTTGTATGAGTAAAGATAATAGGCCAGAGGGGCGTAAAAAGCGTGTTGGCACAGGAAGCGGCAAGGTAAATAAGCGTGGAAGCGGTATCGGCAATATAACAGGTGGCCCGGTGGGTGATTCGGGTGGATATTCCAATAGAGCCGGAGGCTCTTCGTCAAAAAGAACAAGCACAAGCAGAGGCTCCGGAAACAGAGGCGCCGGAAGCAGAAATTCCGGCAGCAGAGGCGCGCGCTCACTATTGTCATCAAAATCAATTCTTGTGATAGTT
>CAZQCL010000256.1:0-2164 GCA_964592435.1 uncultured Oscillospiraceae bacterium | reverse complement strand
CAATATTCGTAAATGGAGGATATTTCAACGTCCTGCGCACCTGGATCTCCTGCCGAAAAAATGCCTCATAATCATGGTTGCATGAAGCTACTATGCTATAATCATCCGTACTATACGCCTGTATAATAACACGGCCGGGGAACTGCCCCCTGCCAGCTCTTCCGGCAACCTGCGTAAGAAGCTGGAAGGTTCTTTCCGACGCCCTGTAATCATCTATACCCAGCATGCTATCTGCCGCCAGCACACCAACAAGGGTCACATTCGGGAAATCGTGTCCCTTTGCTATCATCTGGGTTCCAACCAGGATATTAATATTCTCCTCACGGAAAGCATCCAAAATCTCCTCATGGGAATGCTTTCCCGTAGTAGTATCCATATCCATTCTGATTACCGAGCACCCCGGAAAATACCTCTTCAGATCCTCCTCCACCTTCTGGGTTCCTGTCCCAAACTGACGGATAGAGCTACTCGCGCACTTGGGACATTTTGTCGGCATTTTTATAGTATAACCACAGTAATGACAAATCAGACGATTGTCACCGGCATGGTAGGTCATTGTAATATTGCAATACCTGCATTTCAGCCTGATTCCGCAGCCTCTGCATAAAACAAAGGACGCATAGCCCCTTTTATTCAGAAAGAGGATTGTCTGCCGGCCTTGTGCAATATTCCTCTCAATCTCTGTGGAAAGAGCCCTACTGAACATTGTCCTGTTGCCCAGCTCCAGCTCCTTCCTCATATCTACCACCTGAGTCGCTGGCATATCCATTGCATTTGTCCGTTCCTTCATAAGGGCAAGGGTAATTTCTCCATCCAGGGTCCTTTGGTATGTCTCCACTGATGGTGTTGCAGAGCCGTACATCAATAGAGCTCCGTCATACATGCACCTTTTGGCTGCAATCTGTGCAGCACTGTATTTCGGCGTTGTCTCGGACTTATAAGTGTTTTCGTGCTCCTCATCGATTATAATTATCCCCAGGTTTTCAAAGGGTGCAAATATAGCGGATCTGGCTCCGACAACTACCCTCGCTTCACCGTTTCTTATCAATCGCCATTGATCATATCTTTCTCCCAGTGACAGCCTGCTATGCTGTACCGCTACCATGTCTCCGAAACGCCCTCTAAAACGGTCGACCATCTGCGGTGTCAGCGATATTTCAGGCACCAGCACAATTGCCTGTCTGCCCCGCTCCAGCACATGCTCTATCAGCTGCATATACACCTCGGTTTTTCCACTGCCCGTAACACCGTGCAAGAGCATTTCACTGAAGCTATGCTCTTCGATTTTACTTAATGCCGCCTTAATAACAGCTCTCTGTTCCTCTGTGGGCTCCATTGGCTCAGTTGGCTCCACTTCTCTATGCCTGAATGGATCTCTTTTTACTTCCATATCCCTATAGCTTATATATCCGTATTTACACAGCGTATCCGGCACTGATGAGGATACAGATGCAAATCTCATCAAATCCGCAACCGCAACATATTCATTTTCCAGCAATATTTCAAGCACTCGAATCTGCTGAATCCTTTTTATAGCACCATTATCTATGTCTTCCCTCACCTCTTCCGGAGCCATGGCAAGAGTGGCAACACGGATATTCTTCTGCCGCACAGCCATTGAATATTGCTCCTTTAGGCTAATAATTCCTTTTCCCTCAAGGACTTTAAGGTGTGAATTGAATCTGCTTTTTACGCCGCACAGTGCCTTTAATTCTGATTTCTCCAGCTGCCCGTCATTGTCCCGCAATGTGGAAACGATAGCCTTCTGGCTGGGGGTTAATCGACCGGACGATAGCTCCTGAGAGCATCCTTCCTGATACGGTGCCTCCCCTCCATTAAGAAGCTGAACCACCGTCAGGCCCTTTACTCCGATCCCTGCAGGAAGCATGCATTTGACAGCTGCGCCGTAGGTGCAGAAATAGCGTTCCTTCATCCAGCGCGCCAGCTCGATGAGTGCTTTTGTCAAAACAGGCTTAGGATCAATGATTTCTCTTATGCTTTTGAGCTCCTTATAGTCAGAACTCTCAGCAAAGCCGAACACATAGCCTTCCTTGGCCCTATCACCTTTGCCGAAGGGCACGATAACCCTCATACCGGGCAAAAGGTCGGCACTCATCTCTTCGGGCACTTTATAGTGGTATTGCTTATCAAATTCGCGTGTTGC
>CAZQCL010000255.1:0-2178 GCA_964592435.1 uncultured Oscillospiraceae bacterium | reverse complement strand
ACCCAAATATGGCTGGGGAGATCAGAACAAGATTTGCACCGAGTCCGACAGGATACATGCATATTGGGAACTTGCGTACAGCCCTTTATGAATATTTGATTGCCAAAAAGTACGGCGGCAAGTTTATACTTAGAATTGAAGACACCGATAAGGACAGATTTGTCGAGGGAGCTACCGAGGTAATTTACAAGACCTTGAAGCTGGCCGGACTGGAGCATGATGAGGGGCCGGACAAGGGTGGTCCTCATGGTCCCTATGTACAGAGCCAGCGCAAAGGCTCCTATATGGAATATGCGAAAAAGCTGATTGAGCTGGACGGAGCATATTATTGCTTCTGCTCCAAAGAGCGTTTATCGGCTATTAAGGAAGCATGCGAAAAAGAAGGAAGAGCCTATAAATACGACCGGCATTGTCTGCACATGGACAAACAGAGTATTGAGAAAAAGCTGGCTTCGGGAGAGCCCTTCGTTATTCGTCAAAAAATGCCCGATGAGGGAAGCACAAGCTTCAAGGATGCGGTTTATGGAACAATCTCAGTTGAAAACAGCGAGCTGGAGGATCAGGTGCTGATTAAATCAGACGGGCTGCCCACATACAACTTTGCTAATGTGGTGGATGACCATCTGATGCAGATTACTCATGTTGTCAGAGGCAATGAGTATCTATCCTCTACCCCCAAATACAATCTGCTCTATCAAGCCTTCGGCTGGGAAATACCGACCTATATCCATGTGTCTACCATTATAAAGCCCGATGGGCGTAAAATGTCGAAGCGTAGCGGCGATCCATCCTTTGAGGATCTGGTTGCACAAGGCTATCTGGTAGATGCCATAATAAATTATGTTGCTCTTTTAGGTTGGAGCCCCGGTGACAATCAGGAAATATTTTCGCTCAAGGAGCTGGAACAGGCCTTTGACATACACGGCATAAGCAAATCGCCGGCTGTATTCGACATAAAAAAATTAATCTGGATGAATGGGGAGTATTTGCGCAAAATGACAGCAGAAGAGTTCCACGCCGTGGCAAGCCCCTATTATTCCGAAGCCTTGGCTGACACAGGCATAGATACGCTAAATGTCAGCAGGCTTTTACAGAAAAGGACAGAGGTGTTGACAGACATACCTTCGAAAATTGACTTTTTTGCGAAACTTCCCGAATATGATGTAGCAATGTATGAGCATAAGAAGATGAAAACAAATACGGAGAATTCACTTTCCGGCCTGAAGGCTGTCCTTCCCTTGCTTGAGAAGCTTGACCCCTGGGAAAACGATGTCCTCTATAATGCTATAACGACACAGGCTCAAACTCTTGGCATTAAAAACAGCCAGCTGCTTTGGCCCATACGCACGGCATTATCCGGCAAGGCTGTCACTCCCGGCGGTGCAACCGAGTTGGCGGAAATTTTGGGCAAGGATGAATCCTTGAGAAGGATTGAGGTAGGTATCTCTAAATTAGAAAATGAAACAGAATAATATAGCGGAGGTTAAGACATGGATGACGTAGTAGTACGCAGTGAAGCTGCAGATGAGGGTTCTAATTTTATATACGATATTATTGACGAAGACATAGCCAGCGGCAGAGTTGATAAGGATGCTATAATCACACGTTTCCCCCCTGAGCCCAACGGTTATCTTCATATCGGACATGCAAAGGCGCTTTGCATTGACTTTTTGGCTGCACAGAAATACAATGGCCGCTGCAATCTTCGCTATGACGATACCAACCCCATCAAGGAGAATGTTGAATATGCCGAATCCATGCAGTATGACATCAAGTGGCTTGGCTTTCAATGGGATGCCTTGTATTACGCTTCCGACTATTTTGATATAATGTACGATTGCGCCGTTAGAATGGTTAAGAGCGGTCTTGCCTATGTGTGCGATCTTAGTGCGGATGAAATTCGAGAATACAGAGGAACACTTACTGAGCCCGGGAAAGAAAGCCCCTACCGCAACCGTTCCGTAAAAGAAAATCTGGATCTTCTCTCACGGATGAGGGCAGGAGAATTCCAGGAGGGCTCGAGAGTGCTCAGGGCTAAAATAGACATGTCCTCTCCAAATATCAACATGCGCGATCCTGTTATTTATCGTATTATGCGGGTTGAGCATTACCGCATCGGCAATAAGTGGTGCATTTACCCTATGTATGATTTTGCTCATCCCATTGAGGATATGATTG
>CAZQCL010000254.1:0-2187 GCA_964592435.1 uncultured Oscillospiraceae bacterium | reverse complement strand
TCGATACTCCTTTATCGATACCTGCGCCGAATATAGCACCGGGTATAAACCCGTTCCGTCTTGACACATTTGGTTTTTCTGTTCTCTCCAGAACCCTTAGCGCTGTTTGAGCCATACGTTACCATCTCCTTTATTTGTATTAAATAGAACTACCATCTACCCTGTGATTTATTGTATAGAACAGAATACTATGGTACCCAGTCCAGCTAAAAATAAACCTTTATACTTCATGTATATTGTAAACATTATTCCGATAATGTCAAATCACTCGTGCCACCACCACTGCCCCTGTCAGCCGGCACCTGTATCAGCGGAACCGAATCACCGCCTGCCACAACGCTTGGGTACTGACCATTCCACCTTTCAATTGCCTTTTCCTGATTTTGCAGCTCCTTATACTTGAGCAAATCCTCTGTTATGCTTTGTGTTATCTTTTTATTGAATTCCTCTATGCCTTCGCCTTCCAGTATCTTTGCCTGCTTTTCCGCTTCTGCCGACAGTATCTGAGCCTGCTTGTCGGCCTCGGCCTTTTTTACCTGCTGCTGAGCCTCAAGGGCCTGTTTTTCCAGCGTATATTGCTGCGTTTCCACCTGCTTTTCAGCTATCTGCTTCAGCTCTATAGCTTCCTTGTATTCTGTTCTGAAATCAATATTAACAAGAGAGACATTTTCAAGAATAATATCATTTGCCAGCAACTGAGCTGCTACATCCGTATTAACATCATTCGTAATTGTTTCACGGTTATTCAATATTTCCGCAACATTGTACTTCCCGGTGTGGGTTTTTATCGCATTCAGCGTAAGAGGAACAACCTTTTTGTCTGCGTAATCCATCCCTATAGTCTGAAATATCCTCGGTGCTCTTTCCGCTGATATGTGATAGGTTACCACAGCAAGAATATATACATCCTGTAAATCCTTACTTGCTGCTGTAATCGGAGAATTCGGATCGCTCCATTCAACCTTCTGGGTTCTGGCCTCCATTGTCCTTATCTGCTGGAGGAAGGGAAGCTTAAAGTAAATACCCTCCTGACGTACTGTCTGGGATACAGAGCCCATCGTCACTGCAATGCCTACATGACCTGCCGGAACGTATCCGACCACTGAGGTAACAACTATTAGCACCGCAAGCCCAATTGCAACCCACTTGATTATCTTCTTCACTCCGCCGCTCATTGCACCTCTATTTGGATTCATATTTATCACACTCATATATCCGACCTCCATTTTCCACTATTTTATTACCATAAACATTATACTTTATATGGCGGAAAAATGTTTGAAATAATTAATCAATTATGGGTTGACATTATTCACCATATGTAATACAATGTTGATGCACAATAATTATTCGGAGGCATGAATATGAGAACGACTATAAACATTCCTGACAGCCTATTAAAGGAAGTTGAGGCGGTTTACAAAGCAGAATCCAGATCAAAATCTATTGAATGCGCCATTAAAGATGCCCTGCTGCAGAAGAGATTGGAGCTATTGAAGGATATGACAGGTACTATAGAGTTTGACGAAAAAGCCATTAATGAAGCACGGGGGATGGAACGTTGAAAAAAATACTGGTAGATACTTCAATATGGATTGAGTATTTTAAAGGCAATAAAATGGTGCAAAAGCTTGTACACGACACAAAGGACTTCCAGTGCTTCATCATCGGTCCTGTATTGACCGAATTGCTTCTTGGAATAAAAACAATAAGCGAAAAAGAACAATTTACCAGCTGCATGAGCGTTCTGCCGATGCTGGATATTGAAAATGATGACTGGATTAATGCAGGAAATATAGGTAACTCATTAAGGCAAAAGGGCATAACGATTCCATTAACTGATCTAATAATTTTCAGTGTGGCCGACAGGAACGGCTGCGCTATATTTTCCCTCGATAAGCATTTTCAAATAATAAAGGATGCTATCAAATCAGAGATTGAGATTATGAAATGCAGATAAGAACCAGCCTGTATCCCAGTGGCTGAAGCTGCATTAGGGGGCGGGAATACGAATTAGCATGCAACAGTGAGCCCGGAAAGGGCATTGTGCTGCTAATCCGTATCCCTGCCATAATATTCAATGAATCTGAGTTGGTTTAGTTTAAAGGTTACTATGTTTCATGCATTATTTGTAAATTGGACCGTAGCTCTTGCAGGCTTCATAATCTGCCGACTGCAGATCGTCCG
>CAZQCL010000253.1:0-2199 GCA_964592435.1 uncultured Oscillospiraceae bacterium | reverse complement strand
GGTGCAAATTCCCCAAGCTTGTGGCCTACCATATCTTCAGTTATATATACAGGTACATGCTTTCTGCCGTCATGCACTGCAATAGTGTGTCCTACCATCTGAGGGAATATCGTTGATGCTCTGGACCAGCTCTTCAGAACTTTCTTATCGTTAACCTTATTCATATCCTCAATTTTCTTGAGAAGCCTCAAGTCAACATATGGTCCCTTCTTTAATGATCTGCTCATTTGGTGTCAGTCCTCCTTTCCTTACTTCGGATTCCCGTAACATTTATCATTTCTGGTTCCTTCTCTTAACAATAAACTTATCGGACTTGTTCCTCTTTTTCCTTGTCTTATATCCCAGTGTAGGTTTGCCCCAAGGTGTTACCGGACTCGGCATTCCGATTGGAGACTTGCCTTCACCACCACCATGAGGATGGTCTACAGGATTCATGGCAAGACCGCGTACGCTGGGTCTGAAACCCATCCATCTTTTTCTGCCGGCCTTACCGATTGTAATGTTTTCATTCTCAATGTTGCCGACCTGGCCAATGGTTGCTTTACACGAAATTCTGATCATTCTAACTTCACCTGAGGGAAGCCTGACCTGAGCATAATCGCCTTCCTTTGCCATTAGCTGGGCTGAATTTCCAGCCGATCTGACAAGCTGGCCACCCTTACCCGGTTTCATCTCTATGTTGTGAATCATAGTGCCGACCGGTATGTTAACCAGCGGAAGTGAATTACCCGGCTTAATATCAGCTTCCGGCCCTGATTCTACAATATCTCCGACCTTCAATCCCACAGGTGCCAGAATATATCTTTTCTCTCCATCAACATAATAAAGAAGAGCAATATTTGCAGTCCTGTTTGGATCATATTCTATTGCGGCTACCTTAGCATCGATACCATCTTTATTTCTCTTGAAATCGATGATTCTATACTTTTGTGCTGCTCCGCCACCTCTGTGGCGTACGGTAATCCTGCCGTAAACATTTCTTCCGCCTGTTTTCTTAGAAGTTTCCACAAGAGACTTCTCGGGCTTTTTCTTTGTAATATCTTCAAAGGTAGAACCCGTCATATACCTTCTGGCGGGAGAAGTAGGACTATACTTTTTTACTGCCATGTCTTCTTCTCACTCCTTATCTAAAAACGTAATAACTTTCTCGAGTCTTTCTTACTAGACATCGTTTTGCTCTTGGTTCCTACACGCAAATCCGAGTCTTTACTGCGTTACACCATACTCTTCAATGCTTGTCTTATACTTCCTATTGGTTACTGCTTCTTTGCCGCCTTTTGTCAAATAGGTTTCCGGCTTGGGATCAAGATCTATCTTGACGACTGCCTTTTTCCAATCGGGCCTTGGCCCGACATGAACGCCCATCCTCTTAAGCTTGCCCTCATAATTCGTTGTGTTAACCTGAACCACCTTTACCTGGAAAAGCCTCTCAGCAGCCTGCTTAATCTCAGCTTTTGTTGCATTGACATCCACAATAAATGTGTATTTTCCGTCAGCTATATCGAGGTTGCTTTTTTCGGTGATATATGGCCTTAAAATAATATCTTCAGGAGCCTTCATTATGCATACACCTCCTCGACTTTTTCAACCGCATCCTTTGTGATAAGGAATTTATCATATTTAAGGATGTCATATACATTTATGGTATTAACTAATGTAGTTTTCACTCCGGGTATATTTCTTGCCGATTTCTCAACAGTTTCATTTTTGCTGTCTAGGACAACCAGAACACTGGTATCTACCTTCAATGAATCCAGCATGCTTACCATTTGCTTTGTTTTGATGCTGTCAAAATTCAGCTGGTCAAGTACCAGAAGCTCTTTATCGTTGACTTTTGATGTGAGTGCTGACTTAAGCGCCAGCTTCTTAAGCTTCTTCGGAATTGTATAGGAGTAGCTTCTGGGCTTTGGCCCGAGGGCTACACCGCCCTTAATCCACTGTGGTGTACGGGTACTGCCATGTCTTGCACGGCCTGTGCCCTTTTGTCTCCATGGCTTGGCACCGCCGCCTCTTACCTCACTTTGAGTTTTGGTGGACTGTGTACCCTGCCTTTTATTTGCTAACTGGTTTTGTACAGCGAGATGCATAGCGTTTTTATTCACATCAATGCCGAATATGTTATCATTCAGCTCGATCTCTCCGATTGTCTCGCCTTTCATATTGTATAAATCAACTTTTGGCATAATCGCTTCCTCCTCC
>CAZQCL010000252.1:0-2218 GCA_964592435.1 uncultured Oscillospiraceae bacterium | reverse complement strand
CTTTCACCTTCTCCCTCAGGCAAGCTGACCGCCGAGGCGGCAAACATGACCCAGAGCAGAAGCAATAAGGAAATATAGGTCAGATCAAAGTCGACAGCCGCATGCCCCGCCAGTGCCGCAAAGCCGCAAAGCAACCCGGCCCCATAGACCTTCAACCGGCTGTCCCTTGCCCTCAGCCAGGAAAAAAACGCACCAACACCGGATAAAAGCATCAGTGCCGTAAATGACAAAAATCCCAGTATTCCATTTTCCACAAAGACCTGAAGATAGTGATTGTGAACTGTCTTCGCCGTATAGAAAAATTCCTGAACGCTTTGGTACATGGCCTTCCAGCCCCCGGCACCCAAGCCGAAGACCCAATTGTCTGCAATCAATTTCAAAGCATCCTTGTCAAATATCAACCTATATAATACATTTTTCTCCCCGAAGCCCGACCTAAAAAGACTAGCCACTCTGTTCACAATCGCAGCTGGCATAACCGAAATCACTCTGTCTCTGAAAACAATGACCAGTATTACCGCAACCACTGCTACTGCTGCAAACACAAGCCCTGAGCCCTTTGGCATGGAAACCTGCTTGCCCTTCGTTATCAGCTTTTTCAGCAAATGCAGCAGCAGCCAGGAAATAGCCGATATAGCAAAGGAAATAGCCATCCATTTAGCTGCACTAAAATTGTCATGGGCAGCCGTACTCACATTAAAGCTCCTCATCACGATAAAGCTGGGCACAAGCATACAAACAAATGTAACCACGCCGCTGACCCTGTATCCCTTCGGCTGAAGCAGAAGCAGCGCCAGAAGGAACACTGCCACAAGATAGCCTCCCCTTGAACCGGTCATAAAAAAGGCAAACAGAATAATATTTCCTGCCCCCACCAAAAGCGTTCTGGCAAGAGTGTCCCTTGACGCATTCATAATCGTTATGGCAAAAATACCGCATATCAAAAAATAGGCAGCTGCCGTATTGGCATATTGGAAGGTAGTTCCGACCCTGTTGTCTTCAGCAAAAACCTGCCATATGCTGAATCTTCCTGTAAGAGACATCAAGCCGACTACTGCGGCAACAAAACCCACAAGCACTGCCGGCACCATAATAGACTGCATAAATTGCCGCTTTTTGTCGTTAAAATAGTCATATAGGACAATAAACACTATAAGCAGCACTGCATACAAAAACAGATGCTCCAGATTCTCTCTTGGATTCAAGGCTCTCGCAAAGCTCAAGAGCACAGCCGCAATTAGTAGAGTACCAAGAGATATGAATAGCCTGTTAATCCTAATAGGTTCCTTACGGGCCATTTTAAGCAGAAAATAAATAGCCGACAGCAAGGCAAGTGCGGCCAGAAATCCATATTTATCATAGCTAAAATAGAGCCCTCTGAATAATACCGAAACCGATGTCAGGATCATTATCCAGATAATGGTAGCTTTTTTCATAAAAAACCTTTCCAAAGATGAATTTTACAGATTTCTGCCCTAATCCTTTACCTTCTCTTTTTTCCGCAAATACTGTTTATGATGGTAGATAGAATCGTAATAATAGTAATCCTTAAATTCTTTCCTGGGGATCTTATTGAGCACAACGCCTAAAATCCTTGCATTGACCTTTTCCAGCTGCTCCTTGGTCTTTAGCGCTTTATTATAATCTATAGTATTATACTTTATCAGCATAATCGTCCCATCCGTTACAGCCGCGACAAGAGCGGCATCAATTATGCTTCCCAGAGGAGGTGTGTCCACAATAACATAGTCATAGGTTTCCTTGAGACTGTCTATTAACACAGTAAATCTGGATGTTCCAAGCAACTCTGCAGGGTTAGGTGGTTTTGGACCGGACAGAATCAACTGGAGATTGCTGACATTTGTTTCACTAATGATGCACTCAACCTCAGACATACCCGAAAGATAGTTGGTCAGCCCGGTATTGAAGCTTGCATTAATCAACTTATAATGTTTTGGTTTTCTCATGTCCGCATCTATATACATTACAGTCTTGTCTGTACTGGCAATGGAGATTGCAAGATTTATAGCCGTCATGGATTTACCTTCATTAGGAATGCAGCTGGTGATGCAAATGGTTTTTACAGGCTTATCAGAACCACAAAACTGAATATTAGTTCTTAGCGTTCTGAGCGCCTCTTCAACTGATGCGCTAACGTTGTTATTGAGATTCACTATTTCATTCATTTGCCTCTCCCCTTACTCGTCGCATTTATCGG
>CAZQCL010000251.1:0-2229 GCA_964592435.1 uncultured Oscillospiraceae bacterium | reverse complement strand
CTGAGCTTTGCCTTTAAATCCATAGTACAACAACCTCCCATTATACGCTTTGTTCATTATGTCCTGAAGCAATAACCCCGGCCTAACCCTTGCAGACTTCCCGAGAGTTAATATAACTATTATAGTCATTTGTCCCGCCAAAAACAATGTTTTTGCCGAACTCCTCATAACGAGATGGTCTTATATCCCTCAAATTCAGTTGGAGCCGCTCGGTTTCCTTCCAAACATTTATTTCAGGCACAAAGACGGCATCCAATACATCTCCCCTAACGAGCTCCCGAGCACGGTCCCCCATATTAAAGCCCACGGCATCCACAAGGAAACCGCCATCCGCAAGCTTGAGCCTCAGATGCTTCCCGCCGCTCATGGTCCTGATATCCACAACCGAAAGCGCATGGTATCCGAACTGCGGGCTTGGGTTTGCCTCTCCAAAGGGTGCCATTGAGGCCAACTCGCGAACAGCCTTCATCGTAATATCTCCTCGCTCCAGAAGGACATCTACTCTTACGCGCGGCAACAGATCATCATCTGTCAGGATTGTGTCTGCATATTCATTGATGCGCGTCCTCAATTCATTAATCCTATCCTCATGAATTGTCAGCCCTGCAGCCATCTCATGCCCGCCAAACCTTTCAAACAGGTCCTCGCACAGTGTAAAGGCTTTGAACAGATTAAAGCATTTGATGCTTCTTCCTGAACCCTTCCCTATGCCCTCCTCTACAGAGATTACAACACAAGGCCTGCTATATCTTTCGAGGAGCTTTGAGGCTACAATGCCTATGACACCCTGATGCCAGCCTTCACCCACGACTACCAGTACCTTGTGCTTGTGCGGAGCCAGCTTTTCATCAACATAGGCAATGGCTTCATTTATTATTTGACTTTCCATTTCCTGTCGATTCCTATTCTCCCTGTCCAGCTCCTTAGCCAATGCTTCCGCCAGCAACCGGTTCTGTGTGGTAAAAAGCCTGACTCCTCTATGGGCATCTCCCAGACGGCCTGCTGCGTTTACTCTGGGAGCAAGCCCGAAGGCCGCACCATAAGAGGTTATAGGCTTCTCACCGAGTCCCGCAGCCTTTATAAGCGCAGCCAGGCCATGATTCTTCGTGGATTTCATCGCCTTAAGTCCATAGCTGGCAATCACTCTATTCTCATCCACCAGCGCAACCACATCCGCTATTGTGGCAAGCGCTACCAAATCAATATATTGCATAAATCCATCATGCTTCCCGGATCCCCCCATACTCCCCAAGCGGATGCAAAGCCCTTGAATCAGCTTCAATGCCACTCCCGCACCGCACAGCTCCTTAAATGGATAAGCGCAGCCGGGTTTATGGGGATTCAATACGGCATAAGCACCCGGCAATACCTCCTTGCACTCATGATGATCTGTCACAATTACCTGCAAACCGCTCTGCATCAGGCAATCAATCTCTTCCACACAAGTAATCCCACAGTCCACCGTAATCATCAGGGAAGCGTCCAATTGCTTCACCTTCTCTACAGTGGTCGCAGTAAGCCCATATCCATCCTCAATACGATCCGGCAGTAAATATTGCACCCTGGCACCGATGGAGGTCAGATAATTATATAGTATTGATGTGCTCACAATACCGTCCACATCATAATCGCCATAAATAAGTATTTTCTCTCCATCCTCTACTGCCTGAAGAATCCTGTCCACCGCCGCGTCCATGCCATCCATCAAAAAGGGATCATGCATCCCGGACAGCTCCGGTTTCATAAAATCCCGAATAAAGCTGCTGTCAAAGATCCCTCTGCTTATGAACAGCTTTGCCATCAGGTGCGATACCCCTGTAGTCTGAGCCAGCTTGACTACCTGCTGCTCATCTACACCCTCATAATTATTGACCCAAACCTTTCCCCTATCCATTCTGCCTCCTAACCCCTATACAAAAAAAGCTCGATTCTCATCGAGCTTTTTTATTGAATCATTTATCCGTCAACTCTGCCTTTACTCTCAACATAACTGCCTGCATCGCCCTGCTTTTATTCAAATCTTCAAGCATTTTTCCTTTAAGGGACATTATCAAGCCTCCGTGCAAACTATTGAGTCTTCGCTTTTCGTCGCGGTCTACTTATACTTTCTCTTTCTAGCCGCTTCAGATTTTTTCTTCTTTCTCACGCTCGGCTTCTCATAGTGCTCTCTTTTCCTTACTTCAGCAAGAACACCTGATTTTGCGCATGAACGCTTAAATCTCTTCAAAG
>CAZQCL010000250.1:0-2240 GCA_964592435.1 uncultured Oscillospiraceae bacterium | reverse complement strand
CCGACGTCGATTTTATTCGGGTCGCTTATATCGTTGGCTTCCATAATAAGCGTATATTTACTTTCATCGCCATAATACTTTCTGGCAAGCACCATCAGCATGTCCCCGGACTTGACAGTGTAATACAATCCCTCTTCTCCCACCAGATCCGTATCTGACCCATCCACATCATCTTCCATATCATCCTCAATGGGGTCTTCCGCCTCAAACTCGTCATCCGGTGGAAAAATATCATCTGTATCAACAAAAGCTCCCGACGGATCTGTTGTATCTTCGGTGCCTTCAACATCAAGTGTATTCTCCTGCTCTGTGGATGCTTCCTGCGCTCCCGGACGAACCAGCTGCCACAGCCTGAATATTCCGAACAGGACTGCCGTAACTAAAAACAAGAGTACAATGACGGAAACGATTTTGCTGATGTCTACAGAGCTTTTTGGCTTTGCTGCTGTGGCTCTTGTCTGCCTGACAGGAATCCTGCTCGATGCCGAACGGTAATGCACCGCGCGAGGACCGGGTATCTGAATCTGCTTCTCTCCTGCGCTCTCTACCTTAATGACTAAAGCTGTAGCATTATCCTCAGCTTCGTTTTTAATCGCTTCTTCCACAAGACGGCTGGCAATTTCATCCGAACCGGCATTGTTGCCGAGAATGTCGTATATAACATCCTCATTGACAGCCTCAGCGAGCCCGTTGCTGCATATCAGATAGACTGTACCCTCTCTGAGGGGGTTGACATCTGATTTTTTAACATTGGATCTGCCTTCCTCCATTAATGATTTTTGTCTGCCTGTAAGCATCTCAGCTTGTTCACTGCTGATAATTCCCATTTTGAGCAATCTTTCAGCTCTTTTGTAATCATTAACCAACAGCTTGAAGGTATCCCCTTCAAGCTTATATATTCTGCAATTCCCAAGGTTGACAGCTGCAATACTGCCCTCGTCAATTAAAACTCCCGAAAACGAAGGTTTCTTTTCCCTGAAATCCTCTTCACCCAATGAAAGGCTATGAAGAAGATTGCCGGACTGTTCCACACACTGTACAAGATCATCCAGCTTTACATGGATGTCCTTGGAACTGGTCATAGCCTTCTGATGAAATTTCTTAAGGTCATTTGTAAGGGAAATACCGGATTGTTCATCCTCCATACTTTCGGACAGCGCGAAAAAGCACTTACTGTCATTTACCTCAAGTGAAATCTGAGCATAATCTGATATGACGGGATAAAAGAACTTCCCGTTTGCAAATACCTTGTTTTCATTTACCGTACGTGCGGTTCCTATGTGAGTGACTGCGGAGAATGATATTTTGATGGTATTTTCCATACATATACCCCCTCATCTTCTGTAAAATTCTATATAGACATGAACTACACTATTTATTATTATTACTTTTCTTACTTAATATAGTATCATATTTAACGTGAGTATTCAATTAAAAGTCATCCATAAAACACCATAAACCGTCATAAATCTCATGTCTATTTTTATGACGTAATTTTACAATTGTTTGTTCCATCAAAGAGCCCTTAATTCATAAAACACAAGATATCTTTGTCCTATCGGCTTGTACAAAATATCGGTGTTATAAGCATAACTCCACTCAGCCAATATGGAGCTGCCTTGACTCAGCTCCTGTCTATAGCGGCCGCTGATAACAGAAGCGTGCTTCATAAGCTCACTGATCTCACTTTTGTCAAGGAAATCCGCTTCTCCAAAATACTCCTTCGGTTGATTCTTTGGCAGTATTACCGTCAAATTCTTTCTTCCGAAAGTTACAAGATTCCACAAATCCTTATCTACCGCTTCAATCACAGTTCTATGGCTGTTGATATCCAGAACGCCGCTCTTTTCCGCAATAAAATATGGATAATATACCACGATCCCATTACTGCCGTATTCCCTAAGAAACTCTTTGCCCTTCAATGTTGCCTCATCCGCCGCTACTCCCACAGCCCGAGGCAAATTGTGATCGTTGCCGCTTTCTACCGCTACCCTAACCGTCCATAAAAGCTGTTCATCCAGTACAGTATCCGGTGTAAACAGCTGCCAGGGCACAGTTGGAAGACTCAAGGAATTCAATTCGTAAAAACCCATATACTTATTCATACTATCCACCCTGTCTTTTGTATATACTATCTGCTCGCCCATGCGTCCAGGCTGGTCGCATACTTCGCTTCATGTATATTGTAAAGGTAATTCGTGCTGCCGCACTCAATATACTATCTGCTCGCCCATGCGTCC
>CAZQCL010000249.1:0-2240 GCA_964592435.1 uncultured Oscillospiraceae bacterium | reverse complement strand
GGAATACAAAAGAGGATTAGGGAGAATCAGGAAGGATCAAGGAAGACCAGGAAGACCAGGAAGAACCGGGAAGGACTATGGAAGATCAAGGAGGCTTAATCATGAAAACCTACAAACTTGCAGAGAGTGAAGAAAGGTTTGCGGAATTAATCTGGCGAAACGAGCCGATTGGTTCAGGCGACCTTGTGAAGCTAAGTGAGAAAGAAATGAATTGGAAAAAGTCCACAACATATACAGTACTGAAAAAGCTATGTGAAAAGGGCATTTTCCAAAATGAAAATGCCGTAGTATCTTCTCTGATTACCAAGGATGAGTATTATGCTAAGCAGAGCATACGCTTTGTCGAGGACACCTTTGGCGGATCCTTACCGAAATTTCTGACAGCCTTTATCGGTGGAAGAAAATTAAATAGGCATCAGGCGGAAGAGCTGAAAAGATTGATTGATGAGCACAAGGAGGTGTAGCAATGAGTGATCTGTTTCTTACTGTTTTAAATATGAGCCTTACGGCAAGCTATGCAATCCTTTTTGTAGTATTTGTCAGGCTGTTGCTTAAAAAAGTTCCTAAGGTTATCTCCTATGCGCTATGGGGTGTGGTTGCTTTACGCCTCATATTTCCCTTTTCCTTTGAGAGTGTATTAAGTCTATTACCACGAACTGCAAATGTTGCACCTATTCCCCATAATATTGTCTATCAGCAAAGCCCGCAGATTAACAGCGGGATAGAAGTAGTTGACACCTATGTAAATAACTCACTGCCCGCGCCGACCATAGGGGCAAGTGTAAATCCGATGCAGATTTATGTAGAAATAGGAACATATATCTGGGCTATAGGTATAATAGCATTGCTTGTTTACAGCATTGTATCCATTCTAACCTTGAAAAGACAGCTTAAAGGCGTGCAATTGGTAGAGAAGAATATCTACGAGGCTAAGAATTTGAAAACACCTTTTGTGCTTGGCTTAATAAGACCAAAGATATATTTGCCCGTTGGGCTCGACGCTTCCGAAAGAAACTATATTCTGCTACATGAGCAGACCCATATCAAACGGAAGGACCATATCATAAAGGTATTTGCTTTCTTGATATTGTCCATTCACTGGTTTAATCCCCTAGTGTGGATCGCGTTTATGCTAATGAGTAAGGATATGGAGCTTTCCTGCGACGAAAGAGTCCTGAAAGAAATGAATGAAGAAATGAATGAAGAAATGAATGAGGATATTAAAAAGCCCTATGCCAGCTCCTTATTGTCGCTGGCTACCGGAAAGCATATCTTAAATGGCAGTCCCCTTGCCTTTGGAGAGGGAAATGTGAAGGGGCGGATTAAGAACGTGTTGAATTATAAAAAGCCAAGGTTTTGGGTGATTGTTGTAGCAATTATAGCTGTAATAGCAGTGGGGATTGGGCTGTTGTCAAATCCTATAGAAGAATCAGAAAGGTTTAGGTTGGATATAAAAGCACAAGGACCTTATTCTATGGTCTATTTGAATCCTATGTATTCTGTTACACCAGATGCATTCGCCAGTGCCAGGCAAGAAAATGAATACCAGTTTAACGAAGACAAATTTGAAATTGCAAGTAATATTGAATTGGATAGGATTTCGGCTATTAATCCGAAATATGAAGAGGAGATTGTAGGGGATCAAATAGCGGTCATGGGCGATATGTCGTTGGATGTATCAGAATATTCCGACAAAAAGTGTTTCCGTGTGAATACAAATGATGGTAGTGATCCCGGATATATTATTTACAAAATGGATGATGAGGTTTGGATTAGCCATTGGGATTGGTATGGAGGAAACAAAGGTGCTTGGTGGTGTGAGTACATTATGAAAATCACATCGGGTGTTTCAGCATCCAATCCATCGAGTGCAGCAAATCTTTTGGAATCCAGTCCTTCGAGTGCAACGAATGTGGTGACTTATGATACGGAGTATAAAAGGGTGAAAATTGAGTTTCTCTCCGATATGATGGGTTTTAGGTCGGCCAACGAGTTTGAGACAACCGATTTATCAATAGTGGCGTTCATCGATTCAACGCTTAGAACTAGCTTGACGCCTGCTCAGGAGGCTGACCTGGAGAATAATCATACCAATCAGTATTCGATAGAAATGTCTAATAAGGTCGGTGGTTTTAGCTGCAGGCTTTACTATGATACGCTGTATGATAAGGCCTATATCAAAAAAGACGGTGGTCTTTACGAGGTGGGGACAGATTTTGCACGCTATATTGATTCATTTC
>CAZQCL010000248.1:0-2268 GCA_964592435.1 uncultured Oscillospiraceae bacterium | reverse complement strand
CCTTGTATTTACTAAAAATGCAACTGAAGCACTAAATATAGCTATAAAAGGAACTACCCTTCCGGGATGCCATGTTATTACGACAGCAATGGAGCACAATTCTGTGATGCGTCCGTTAAGGACACTTGAGCGAAACTACGGTGTTGAGGTGACAGTTGTAGAGGGAAATGAGCTTGGGGAAATTGACCCGGAGGATATAAAAAAAGAAATCAGAAAGAATACTGCCCTTATTATCAGTACATTATCCTCCAATGTAAACGGTGTTGTAATGCCAATAAACGAAATTGGCCATATTGCATCACGGTCAGGTGTGCTCTTCCTGGTGGATGCTTCACAGGGCGCCGGTTCTATGGCAATTGATATTGAGACTCTAAATGTCGATATGATGGCTTTTCCCGGGCATAAAGGGCTGCTAGGGCCCCAGGGGACAGGAGGCCTGTATGTGGGTGAGGGTATTTCGATAAAATCGCTCATGGAGGGCGGTACCGGCAGTAATTCAGACTCCTATCTTCAGCCCGCCTTCCTTCCTGATCTGCTTGAAAGCGGTACCCTGAACACACCCGGCATCGTAGGGCTTGGAACAGGCGCAAGGTACATAGCGTCAATAGGTGTCGAGCAAGTCTTTGCATATAAGCACAAGCTTGTAAGACTATTAATCGAAGGGTTTTCAAAAATACCGGGACTCACTCTGTATAGCGTATCTGATAAAAACAGGAATTCCGGTATTGTCGCAATTAACCTAAAAGACCTGGATTCAGCAGAATTGAGCTATATTCTTGATAGGGAATATGGGATATATACAAGGGCTGGCCTTCATTGCTCACCGGGAGCGCACAAAATACTGGGCACTGAGAAAAGGGGAGCTGTCAGGTTCAGTGTCGGCTACTTCAATACCGAGGCGGAGCTGATCTATACTCTAGATGCTCTTGAGAGAATCTCGTGGAAAACATTATAAAGAGGCAATAAAAATGCCTCCTATCTCGGTGAGTGCTGAATTAATATAAGACATTACGCAGAGAATTACGTATTTATTATCAAAGGCTTTTGCTCTGTCAGAGCAATAATGAGCACTGCATAATTGCGACCAATAGGAATAAACAGGTCGTGTTTCATGTAAAATGATAATGAGGAGTGATTTTTGTGAAAAATCTAATTAACACTGTGATTACGGTAGCCATCATCCTGGTACTGGCAGCTATAGCAATAAAACTGCTCGGATTTGCAATCCGGGTTGTACTTCCCTTAGCGATACTGGCATTCATAGCATATGTTATCTATGTGCTGATAACCGGAAAGAGACATTAAGCGGTATTTGCCTTACTAAGGGCATTTGCGATGTAACATGTTTTGAGTACCGCAACACAATATATTGCGGGTATGTGTGAAAGCGTGTCATTATATATTGCGCAGCTAAACTATATTAAGGTAACATCGCAAATGCCTTTACTAAGCCAAAATGCTTTACAAGGGGATGCCAACTGTGCTATAATTCTAAATGCGTTGCCGGGGTGTAGCTCAGTTTGGCTAGAGTGCTTGCTTGGGGTGCAAGAGGTCGCCTGTTCAAGTCAGGTCACTCCGACCAGCGAAATAAGCGGGTTTCAGGTTTTCTGATTCCCGCTTATTTAACTCTATTGTTCCAGGGCCCTACCCGCCAGCTTCAGTATTACAAACGCAATGGCTCCACCGGCTACTGCTGTGAAAAGCTGCGACCAGCTAAACAGGTTAACGAGTGTGGCTGCTACCTTTGGCTGCATCTCAATAACCGATGTAAAAACAGAAATGGCTGCATACAGAAATCCAAACTTCAGAACAGCACCCGCCGCAAGTCCCGCAACTTTATTCTTTTTCCTGAGCAGATGAAAGCAGATAACAATAATAAGATTCCCTCCAATAATAAAAGGTGAAAATGCTAATATAAGCGGAGCAATAGCTGCCTTATTTGTAAACGCAGATACCAACGGTGCTATCACCGAGATTGCCACACCACTCCACAGTCCGGCAGCTGCTGTAGCAATAATCAGCACCGCATTTACAATCGGACCTACAATAAAATTATTATACGGAATAAACTTTCCAAAAATCTGAAACGATATCGCTACTGCCAATAGTAAAGCCGTCCTAGTAATGAACTTCGTCTTGTTCGTCATATGCTATTCCCCCGTAATTGATGCTATATTTGTATACGAGTCTATTTTACACAAAACATAGCAAGATTACAAGACAAAAGCCTGTTATGCTAAACGGTGGCAATATCAACAGGTGGCATGG
>CAZQCL010000247.1:0-2313 GCA_964592435.1 uncultured Oscillospiraceae bacterium | reverse complement strand
CGTATACATTTCAATATGCTCGGCGAGCTTGTAGCCTTCAAATCCCCTTGCATCCAAATCGATCTCTATGTCGTCCTCTGCTGCGCGGTTGATCATAAAAATCACGACTTCTTCCTTTTCCTCATTATAGACGGCAGCAGACTCAATCGCCTGTACATTTTCGTAAGCATGGCTCTGGCATGAGCCCGTTAGGGCAAACTGCTCAGTATTAAAGGTCGGGCCGTCTACTGCAGCCACGATCGATATACCGCCGCGCGTCAGCTTATTCATTTGATAGAATGGATAATATGCTGCGTTCTTCCATACATGTTCACCGTTAAAAGCAATAGCTCCGCGAAGCCCGCCGGTCATACAGCCTATCTTGATACGGTCTGCATGGCGAAGGAAGGTAAGAAGTACCGATGACAGACCCAAGGCATCCAGCATTTGGGACGACTTGAACATCCATTTTCTTTCTTGGTAGTTCTCAGGATCGACCTTCGTGAAGGTATTTTCCCTCGGACTGAACTGATGATAATCCTTGCTAACATCCTGCCAACCCCTGCGGCCGAAAAGAACCTCTCCCTGCTTTCCGAAATGCACACCATACTCGTCGAAGGAAATGTACATTTTCTTTGGTGTACGCATCTTGGCTTGTAAGTAATCGCAGGTTGCAATCGTTGTCTTTATATAATCCTCGAAAACAGATGAAACATTGAGATAGTTGGCAATATCGCCTTCCGGAGCCGTATGGTAATGATGCAGTGAAATATAGTCAACAGATTCATAGCACTGCTCAAGTGCTGCCATCTCCCACTCTGGAAAATGCCTGTGATGGTCTGAAGTGCCTGCAAAAACAGTCTCTGCAGTATTATCGATCCATTTGATTATCTTGGAGATTTCATGTGTGCGGATACCAAAGCCGACTGGGTCTTTTTCCCACGACCCTATTTGCCAGTGGCCGTCCATTTCATTACCCAGATACCAGGTCTTGATAGGATAGGGGTCAGGATGGCCATATTTCTTCCTTAAATCTGACCAGTATGTACCGCCGGGGTACCTGGAATACTCAACCAGTTGCGCTGCACTTTTCATATCCTCAGTGCCGAGGTTGATGGTGTACATTGGCTCTGTGTTGGCACGCATTGCCCATTCTATATATTCATCATGCCCAACGATATTGGGCTCGATTTGAAACCATGCAAGATCAAGCTGCACTTTTCGGTTTTCACGAGGCCCGATCGATTCCTTCCAGTCCCAGCCTGAAACCCAGTTGCCGCCAGGGAAACGAAGAGCAGGCAGATCAAACTCCCTGACTGCTTTGAGAATATCCTGCCTGAAGCCTAAATCATCTGCAGTTGGATGCTTTGGATTATAAATACCTCCATAAACTGTATTGCCTATTGATTCGAGAAATGCGCCAAATAGACGTTTTTCGACCTTTCCAATCCTGTAATCCGGGTTTACTGTGACCTTTGCCTTCCTTAACATATTAAGCCTCCTTGCATAAGTAGTACATTTGAGGGCTCTGTTGTAAAAACTTTTGACTCGTCAGCAAACCCTATGTTAAAACTATATCCTATCATCGGTAAGGAGTAAATGCTTTACTGAAACTCATTATAGGATACAGTATCAATCAACTGCTTAATGCTGGTATGTCCCGGATATGGTTTCGCGTCTTCAGCCGGATAACCCATAGCAAGAAGGCTGACAGGCTCATAATTTTCCGGTAATTGAAACTCTTCTCGGATTGCCTCCGGTATAAAATGCATGATCCAGGTTGAGCCTATTCCCAGATTTGCTGCTTCTAACATCATATGGGTTGTGACGATTGAAGCATCAATATCACCGCTTATTTTCCCATCATATTCTCTTTTCCAGCAAAGATTCTTATCATAACAAGTAAGAATCGCAAGCGGCGCATTGAAATGACACACCGTACATTTTCTGTACCTTGCCAAAGCTTCATCACTTTGGATTACTAATATTTTCTGCGGCTGAAAATTACACGCTGTAGGAGCTACCTGACCTGCCCTCAATATCGCATCGATTTTTTCCTGTTCAACCGGTTTGCTTGCAAAACTTCTAACGGAAAACCGTTTCTCAGCTAATTGTAAAAAGTCCATTGTGTTATTCTCCTCAAATTCAAATTTTTCTTTCTTATTGCCTATTATGCACACATTCTATCAACTCAGGCTATAAAAATCAAACAAAGGAGAATTGATGGCAAATGTACGGCGACTAGCTTTTCCCAAAAAGCCTCGTGCGATGCTTCTCCAAGAGCAGCATCAGCGGGTAACCCAGTCCGTAGCAGGCAATAATTTCGCCTAATGC
>CAZQCL010000246.1:0-2332 GCA_964592435.1 uncultured Oscillospiraceae bacterium | reverse complement strand
TATTATACCAAAACCTTTTCTATTATAATAGTGCCTCTTCGTGGTACAATAAAGGCAGCTTATATATCATGATTATACTTCAGCCAGGAAAGGTTATCAAAAATGAGTGAACATTACTATACGCAACAGCCTAGCTCGGAAATCAGGGAACGGGTTTTTACTCGGAAAATTAACGATGCGCAGCTTACTCTCACATCGGTGAGCGGAGTATTTGCATTCGAAAATAAGGTGGATCGGGCGTCGGAGCTGCTAATCAAGACTTACCAACCAACCGGGAGGGCAGTCCTGGATCTGGGATGCGGGTACGGCGCTATAGGGCTGTTCATTAAGGCTCTTTACCATAGTCAGACCGTATGTCTTTCAGATATAAATGAAAGAGCAGTTGATTACGCTATGCTTAACGCCTCAAATAATCACCTTGAAGTCAAGGTTATCAAGAGCGACTTGTTTTCATCACTTGATGGAATACTGTTTGATGATATCGTGACCAATCCCCCGCTGGCGGCAGGGAAAAAGCTTCTAACCGACCTTATTAACCAGGCTTATGACCATCTCAATCCAAATGGTGCCCTTTGGCTGGTTGCTTATCATAATAAGGGCGGCTCGTCATTGAAAAAGATCATGGAAGAACGCTTTTCTAATGTGCAGGACATGGAGAAAAGTGGGGGGATTCGAGTTTATAAGTCAGTCATGCTTCAGGATGTTGCGCAGTAATACATACCCCTCCTCCACTGTCAATATGTCTGTCGGGAAGTGGTATCCCCATTTGTTCAGTTCATACATCAGCTCCGTCACCTGCGGAACATCAAGTCCCAGATTCTTTATTCTCTCTACATCCGAAAATACTTGTCTTGGCGATCCAATCATGACATGCCTGCCCTCGTCAATAATCAATACTCTGTCGGCCTTTCCCGCCTCATCCATGTGATGCGTAATATGAATAATAGTTATTCCCTCTTCGGTATTTAATTTTCTTAAAATCCGCATAACCTCTTTTCTACCGATTGGATCCAACATGGCGGTAGCCTCGTCCAAAACAATACAGCTGGGCTTCATCGCCAATATACCGGCTATGGCGACTCTCTGCTTTTGACCGCCGGACAGGCGATGGGGTGCATGATCCTTATATTCAGTCATGCCGATAGTCTCAAGAGCCTTATCTACACGAATTCTTATCTCCTGCGGCGGGACACCGAGATTCTCAGGCCCGAAGGCAACATCCTCCTCCACCACGGTGCCGACAATTTGATTGTCCGGGTTCTGGAAAACCATACCGATCGAACTGCGGATATCCCAAAGCAGCTCCTCATTTGTCGTATCAAACCCATTGACAATAACTGTCCCGCTTGTTGGAAGAAACAGAGCATTCATCAGTTTAGCCAGAGTCGACTTGCCCGAGCCGTTTCTACCCAGTACAGCGAGAAATTCCCCCTCCCGGATGGACAGGCTCATATCACGCAAAGCGGTTACATCAGGCCGATCTGCATTGCTTGATCTATATACATAGCCGACATCTATGACTTCAATAATGTTCTTGTCTGCTGCCAATTTACCTGCTCCTCATTTCGTATTAATAGCTATAAACAAAACTAGGGATTGACGCATGATTAGCGGCAAATCCCTATCGTTGTTAATCCTGTTAAGCGTCTTACCTACTTCGTCAGTTCAAGCAAAACAGCCTCGGCGGCGTCGCCTCTTCTTGGCCCAAGCTTATATATTCTGGTGTAACCGCCATTGACACCCTTGAATTTAGGCCCTATTTCATCAAAAAGCTTGTCAACTACATTGATATACTTACCGTTTTCATCCTTAACCCTATATATCCATTTCATTGCCCTTCTTCTGGCGTTAAGCCTTGAAGGGTTGTCAACAGTGACCATCTCGGTTTTTGTTTCTCTGTCGACTACTTCATACTTCCTGTCGTTCTTAGAAGTAGCTGACTTGGTAATCTTCCTTCCCTTGCTGTCGACCTTTGCGGCAGTTACCTTTATCTGCTTTGATGTAATGTTGCCATCTTCTTTTATAGCCATAGCAATCAGCTTTTCAGCAATTGCCTGGACTTCCTTTGCTCTGGCTTCGGTAGTTTCTATTCTGCCGTTCCTTAACAAAGCAGTAACCTGGTTTTTCAATATTGCCTTTCTCTGATCGGTAGCACGTCCCAACTTCCTCTGTGGCATTATCCTCTTACCTCCCTAACTATACACAACTTTTTACGGCATTTTCATTCTTCTTTTGGCGCAAGTGACAATCCCAAGGCATGAAGCTTCTGGAGCACCTCTTCCAGTGATTTTCTTCCCAGATTTCTTACCTTCATCATGTCTTCTTCCGTCTT
>CAZQCL010000245.1:0-2344 GCA_964592435.1 uncultured Oscillospiraceae bacterium | reverse complement strand
GATCCGGTCGTGGCTGCCAGAGCATTGAAGCTGCGCACAGATGTGGCTGAAATAGCGCAGTATCAGAGAAACCTTAAGGATGCGAAATCCTGGCTTGATATCACGGAAACCGCATTGAATGATATGGGTGAAATCTTTCAAAGAGTAAGGGAGCTGGCGGTCGGAAGTGATGGGGGAGAGAACGCAGAAGATTTAAGGGTTACCGCAAAGGAGATTGAGCAGCTGAGAAAACAGCTGATTAGTCTATCAAATACAACTTACGCAGGTAGATATGTGTTCTCCGGGTATAAAACAGATGAGCCTTTCATGAAGGATGATGGAACCTTTGCTATTGCAGTCGACAATACTGTCGAGAATATAAAGTATGAAATCGGCATAGGTGATGATATCAACATTAATGTACCAGGAGGAGATTTGTTTAATAATGGAGCAAGTGTCACAGCCGACGATATTGGTACCACAGGAAAATTCATTCAAGATTTTGACGAACTGCTGGCTGCTCTTAATGCGGCGAATTACAGTGTGATATCAGCTAAGGTTGCTGACTTTTCGAACAATATTGATAATCTGTTGCGTGTCAGAGCCGATGTGGGAGCCCGTATAAACCGGCTGGAGCTGACAGCCAACAGGATGCAGAACGATAATACAAATTTTACTAAGCTAATGAGCGAAAATGAAAATGTGGATATGACCGATACTATCATGAATCTGAAGAATGAGGAAAATGTCTACAGGGCATCGCTGGCAGGCGGCGCAAGGATAATTATGCCTTCATTGATAGATTTTTTAAGATAATTTTGGATGGCATTGAAGCCTTCTAATTGGACTTGGGAAAGAAGCCTGTGACAAAAGCCACGGATGGTGAGAATATGGCTTTGCAAATAAGCCGCACGGATGCAAAATTGCATATCGAAACAACACAATCACAGCTATCGATTACTACTCAAAGGGCCAGGCTGGAATTAAGCCACAATGAAGCAAAGGTAGATGTCCATACTGAGTTGCCGAGAGTTGTGATCGATCAGTCTGAATGTTTTGCGACTTCCGGGCTGATGAAGCCGATTGATTTAACGCAGCAAGCCGGCCAAAGGGCAATGCAGCAGGCACTGGCCTTTGCCGCCAAGGCAGCGGGTGATGGGGATAGTATGGCGGCAATAGAGAACCAGAGCGACCCTATGCCCGATATTGTTGAACGAGATGCCTATCCCGAGCATGAGTTTGAACTAGACTTTATTCCCAAGGGTAGGCCTAAAATAACGGTGGTTGGTGGTGAAGTGAATATAGATACACAGAGAAATTCAGAGGGTGTTAACAACGGAGTTGAGGGAACCATTACGCCAGGAAGCATAAATATTAAGTATATCCCCTCACAGGTTAATATCCGTATGGCGCAATATGCTTCTATTCGTATAAATTATCAGCATACCGGCTTCAGCGCATTTGTATAAGATTCCTTTTGTTTTATTTGTATTATATTAGATGGGGGAAATGTGAAATGGTTTTGCAGACAAAGTATTTTGGAGAGCTTGACATTAAAGAAAGTGACATCATTTATTTTGGTCATGGTTTACCGGGATTTGAAACGGTTACGAAATTTGCGCTTATTGATAATGAAGAAAAGGACTCTCCGTTTAAGTGGCTGCAGGGTATAGATGAACCTAAGCCGGCTTTCGTTCTGGTTAATCCCTTTTTGATAAGAAAGGACTATGAGGTTAACTTAAACGATGATGTACTAAAGGAGCTGGATATAAGGGAACCCGAATCAGCATCTGTTTATTGCATTGTTGTTGTTCCCGAGGATATAAACAAGATGACGGTCAATTTGCAGGCTCCATTGGTCATTAATAATGTTAAAAATTTGGGACGGCAGCTTATTCTTGACACAGATAGGTACGGTGTGCGACACTATATATTGGAAGAACTCCAGAAGTGGGAGGGAACAGAAAATGTTGGTACTGACGAGAAAAAAGGATCAATCAATAATCATAAATGAAAATATTGAAATCACTATTCTGGACGTACAGGGAGATCAGGTCAAGGTCGGTATCAATGCACCCAGGGATGTATCCATTCACAGGAAAGAGGTATTTTTACAAATTTCTCAGGAGAACAAAAGGGCAGCTTCCATTCATGTTGGGGCTAATTTAAATAACATTTTTAAAAATAAAAAATAGCAAATTAGCTGAAAAACGACTAAAGTATTTGTCTGGCACCACCGATATAAATAATAAGAGATATCTCCGTCGCATAAATTGAAGCGCACGTCAATGGATGTAGATGGAGTTCTCAAATAACAGGAGCCGGCCTATCCGGCAAATAATCGGGAAAGGATTCCCGGTTACAA
>CAZQCL010000244.1:0-2420 GCA_964592435.1 uncultured Oscillospiraceae bacterium | reverse complement strand
CGATGAGAGAATTAATTAACAGTGATGAAACCATAGTACTATGTAAAGCATTAAGCTCGCCGCTCAGGCTGAATATGCTAAGGATGCTATCAAGGAATAATCAGCTTAATCTAAATGATCTGGCAGAACAGCTTAATGTAACAAATGGTGCTATCAGCCAGCACTTAAAGATTCTTTTAGATGCAGACCTGGTGGATATAACATATACCTCCGGGAAACGCGGATCACAGAAAATATGCTTTCTAAAGGAGCATAAGTTCCTGATTGACATACTCTCCGAGGTCAAGCCCGATAATATGTATCAAATAGAAATTCCAATTGGCAGCTATACCAAGTATCAAGTCTACCCTACCTGCGGTATTGCCACAACAAGAAGGGTGATTGGAGAAGTAGACGACCCAAGATATTTTGATGCTCCCGAGCGTGTTGATGCCGCTATTCTTTGGCTTTCAAAGGGTTTGATTTGCTATCGTATACCCAATTACCTCAAGAGAAATAGCAAAATCGAAAAGCTACAATTTTCATTTGAGATATCTTCCGAAGCACCTGGAATCTGTGAGGATTGGCCAAGTGATATTCATTTCCATCTGAATGATACTCTACTCGGTGTCTGGACCAGTCCTGGCGATTATGGAGCATCAAAAGGTCTATACACACCTTCCTGGTGGTTTTCCAACTGGAACCAATATGGCTTGCTCAAGCTGCTTACAATAGATATAGAAGGAACTTATATGGACGGCAGGAAAATATCGGATGTAAATATCAGTGCCCTTAATCTGAACCACAAAAGTGACATTATACTCCAATTAGGCGTGCCGGATAATGCTACACACATCGGTGGAATGACTTTATTTGGCAAGGGCTTCGGCAACTACAACCAGGACATCAATATTCGGGTCATTTTTAAATCGCAGACCTGATGGGTATACTATTCACGAACCCTGCCCCTATTCCTGGCCATGTCTCCATAACCTTGAACCGGGTCAATGCTTTCTCTGTAGCCGTCTGCAGCATTTTCCTGATCTTGTTGCATTAATTTTTCCAGCTCAAGCTGATTCCTTGATCTGACTTCCTCCGCTCTGACCATAGCATCAGCCCTGATTTGTTCAACCTTTAGTTTGTATTTCGAAATAGTATCTGACAAAATAGCTGTCACCGTTATAATCAAACCGACACAGAGGGCAATAATAGGAATTATCATTTTAAGAACCTCCATTCAACATATCCTAAATTGTTAATTTACCAATTATATCATGAATTTGCATTTACGAAAATTCATAATAAAATCACGATTTATCACACAAATATAGGCGAATCTAAAGCAACTCTTTCCTGAGCTCCGTACCAGTTTTAGTCGAAAGATAGCTCAATGGAATATCCAATACGGTTCTTGCTCCTGTCTGGCCTTCTGCAGCCAGTCTGTAAGCTGCCCTTGCATAGGTAACGAGAATGCCGGCCGTAAATTCAGGATTGCTTTCAAGCGTAAGGCTGAACTCCATCCTTTGCTTTGTGTCCTCTCCGCTATTTCCTGTGCGGATAAAAAACCCACCGTGTGGCATGTCGCTATGGTGAAATTTCAGTTCCTCTTCCGATATAAAATGCACAGTTGTATCATATTCCGAAAAATAATTCGGCATATTCTGGATGCTCTCTGAAATCTGCTGCTGATCAGCACCCTCTTCCACAACAACATAGCATATCCTCTCATGCTTCTCTCTTGTCGATAGATTCGGGTTCTGTCCGGTGCGGACCATATTCAAGGCTTTTTCAACAGGCACAGTATATTGAACTGCATCCTTTACACCGGGGATCTTCCTTATAGCGCTCGAATGCCCCTGGCTTACTCCCTTGCCCCAAAAAGTGTAACCCTTACCTACCGGTAAAACAGCCTCACCAAGAAGACGATACATTGAAAATAGTCCCGGATCCCAGCCAACGGACATTATGCTGATTGTACCGGCTTTATTTGCAACCTCATTCAGTTTCTCATAGTATTCGGGAACTTTTGCATGAGTATCAAAGCTGTCAACGGTATTAAATAATGAAGCAACCCGGGGTGCCTGGTCATGTAAATCTGTTGCGGAGCCACCGCAAAGAATCATAACATCAATGATTCCTTTATATTTTTCTATCTCAGATATGTTTTCTGTCTTTACCTGTGTTTTTGTTTCTATTGGGCTTCTTCGCGAAAAAACAGCCTCCAGCTGAAAATCCGGATTTTGCTTCATAGCTATTTCAACGCCTTTTCCAAGATTGCCATATCCAACTATACCCATTTTTATTTTTTTATCCATCATTATTTCCCGCCTGCTGCAGGTGCTCCCCCTTCTATTCTCCCATGTGCAAACAAACACACAGTACCGTGAAATATAATATATCACAAATAGCCCCCCATTAACAGCCTCATTTCATGGATGCTT
>CAZQCL010000243.1:0-2489 GCA_964592435.1 uncultured Oscillospiraceae bacterium | reverse complement strand
CTGCTCTTTTCGAAAAATCCCTATTATCCTATGACTGTATCAACGCAGTTACCCACTGTTATACTTGAGATAGACAAAGATGTGTTGTTTGAGCTATTGTGCAGTGACGAAGCCTTTTTGCGCACATATCTTGAGTTTGTTTCGGATCATGCCTTTATCCTTGGCGACAAAATAAAGCATTATGCCAATAAGACAATACGTGAAAGCGTTCTGAGCTATCTGGATTATGAAAGCAAAAGGCAAAATTCCAATCACATAAAACTGAACATTACGAAAACAGCGCTTGCCAAAAAAATCGGCGTTCAACGCACATCCTTATCTCGTGAGCTGGCAAAAATGAGAAGAGACGGGCTTATTCTATTTGATAAGGATTCAATTACCCTGCAAAAAAGTAGGCTTTAGTTATTGCGCCGGTCGAAAGCCCTACCTGCGGCTCCGAACCGCTAATCTCTGCCTTTAAAGAGGGTTTTGCCAAAATGACGTCGAATATCATAAGAATTAGTGAATTCTGAAAAAGGTTTTGGAGGCCTAAGTTGAAATCCATTGTTTTTTTTGATACAGAAATTGAACCTAACAGTGGAAGGCTTTTGGATATCGGCAGTGTCAAGGGGGATGGCAATACATTCCATTCAAATATGACGGCTGAATTCATCCGCTTCCTTCAAGGGGCGCAGTATTTATGCGGGCACAATATCTTTCAACACGATTTGAAATATATACATGATATCCTTGATACAGCCGGCATTAACAGGTCTTTGTGCATAGATACGCTGTACCTGTCGCCGCTATTGTTTCCTGCAAGGCCTTACCATGCATTGTTGAAGGACGACAAGCTGCAGACGGATGAACTGAACAATCCGCTCAATGACTCAATAAAGGCCAGAGACCTTTTTTTCGATGAGGTGACAGCCTTTCAGCGTTTAGATGACAGCATGAAACGGATCTTTTATTTTTTGCTGAAGGATAAGTCTGAGTTTAGCGCTTTCTTTCACTTCCAGAATTATGAGAAAATCGGAGGAAACATAGAATCTGTAATAAGAAAAAAGTTCTATTCTAGAATATGCGAACATGCAAACCTCTACGATATGGTAAAGCAATACCCTGTTGAGCTGACTTACTGCCTTACGTTGATAAACGCTGAGAGCCCCTTCTCTATCACGCCTCCCTGGGTCTTGCGAAACTACCCCCATGTGGAGCGCTTAATGTACCTTTTGAGGAGAAAGCCTTGCTTGAGGGGATGCGTTTACTGCAATGAAGCCCTGGATATACATAAAGGCCTGAAGCGTTTTTTTGAGTTTGATTCCTATAGGACCTATGCAGGGGAGCCTTTGCAGGAAAAAGCAGTGGCTGCAGCCGTCGCAAATAAATCATTGCTGGCCGTTTTCCCAACAGGGGGCGGCAAATCTATTGCATTTCAGGTTCCTGCTCTTATGAGCGGGGCTAATGTAAATGGCCTGACTGTTGTTATTTCTCCGTTGCAGTCATTGATGAAGGATCAGGTGGACAACCTTGAAAAAGTCGGCATCACGGAGGCTGTAACAATCAATGGAATGCTTGATCCAATCGAACGGGCCAGATCAATGGAAAGGGTGGAAGATGGCTCAGCCAATATTCTTTATATATCGCCGGAATTGTTGAGATCCAGAACTATTGAACGTCTGCTGCTGGGAAGAAATGTAGTGCGCTTCGTCATTGATGAAGCACACTGCTTTTCGGCATGGGGACATGATTTCAGAGTCGATTACATGTACATTGGCGATTTCATAAAAAACTATCAGGAAAAGAAAAATCTTGAGGACGGGATTCCGGTATCCTGTTTTACGGCTACGGCCAAGCTGCAGGTAATCGGGGATATCCAAGAATATTTTAAGGCCAAGCTGTCCATTGAAATGGAAGTGTTTAAAACGGGAACGGGCAGAAGCAACCTTAACTACAGGGTTTTTGAAAAGAATAATGAAGAAGAAAAGTACAATACTGTCCGGGATTTGGTGGAAGAAAAAAACTGTCCCACCATCGTTTATGTGTCAAGGCGAAAAAGGGCGGAGGAGCTTGCTCTAAGACTAAGCAAGGATGGGTTTCCGGCAAAAGCTTTCCATGGTGATATAAATAAAAAGGAGAAGGCAGAAAACCAGAACGCATTCATCCAAGGCGAGGTTTCTATCATGGTAGCTACCTCTGCCTTTGGTATGGGAGTTGATAAAAAGGATGTGGGTATGGTCATTCATTATGATATCTCAGATTCACTGGAAAACTATATACAGGAAGCGGGAAGAGCCGGACGGGACGAAAAAATTTCTGCCGATTGCTATGTTCTGTTTAATGATGAAGATCTCAATAAGCACTTTATACTCCTAAACCAGACAAAGGTAAGCATACAAGAGATTCAGCAGGTTTGGAGAGCAATAAAGGATCTTACCAGGCTTCGTTCTAAAGCATCTCAATCCGCACTGGAAATTGCACGCAAGGCCGGCTGGGATGAGAATGTCAGG
>CAZQCL010000242.1:0-2495 GCA_964592435.1 uncultured Oscillospiraceae bacterium | reverse complement strand
TACCATAGATACCTCCTCCGGCGATATAACAGGTAACCCATCCGAAACTACTTCCAATTCAGACATTGATCAAGAAGAAAATCCCCCTGTTAAAGCGAAGGGCCTTTACCTTACAGGATGGACTGTCGGAAGCGCAGGGAACGTGGAGCACTATGTTGAGCTTGCCAACGCTACCGTAATCAATTCATATGTAGTTGACATTAAGGATGACGATGGGTTTGTGGGCTATGAATCGCAGGTTCCCGAAGTGCAGGCTAATGGCACATGGAAGAAAAAATACAATGTAGACTCTGTTTTAGAGGCATTCCACGATAATGATATCTATGTTATCGGCAGGGTGGTTGTTTTCAAGGATCCGCTATATTCTGTAAAAAGGCCGGATCTTGCTATAAAAACTCCCAGCGGTGGTTTGTGGAAGGATAAGGATAAGAACAGCTGGCTGAATCCATATAATGAAGAGGCTTGGGAGTACAATGTTAAAATAGCTAAAGAGGCTGTTGCAAAAGGCTTTGATGAGATACAGTTTGATTATTTGCGCTTCCCCAGTGATGGCAAGAAGAGTCAGAACTATTCCGGCGCAGACCTGGAAAAGGAGAAGTATGAGGCGATTTGTGAGTTTCTTGCATATGCGAAGGAGCAGATACCTGAGGTTCCCATATCTGCCGATGTCTACGCTATAATTTTCGAAAGTCCCGAGGATAGGGAGGGCATCGGTCAATACCTTGAGTACATCGGCAAGGATATAGATTACATTTCGCCTATGGTCTATCCATCTCATTATGCACTGGGACAGATTGTCAACAAGATAGCCTTCCCAAAGCCCGATTTGGATCCCTATGGAGTTGTTTACAATACACTGGTAAAGGGCAGGGAGAGGATTGCGAAGGTAAGTGGCTATAAAGCCGGAGTTAGGGCATATTTGCAGGATTTCAATGCTCCCTGGCTGGGCAAGGGCAATTATCAGGAATATGGCACAGAGCAGGTAAAACAGCAGATCAAAGCGGTCTATGACGCAGGCTGTGAAGAGTGGATCATGTGGGATGCAAAAAACACCTATCATGAAGATGCGTTCGAAAAGGAATAATAGCAGTACAAGGAACAGCGTTTTTTTGAATAAGCATAATTTTATTTACTTTACAATAGGACCTAATTACTATTTAATTTTTCGGCTTTCATATTGACTTGTATAGTGGAAGTGATACAATATACAGTGCCAGGAAAAATTATCTGCACTAAATATTGTGTTTTCCAAACAGCGTACAACTACTTATGAAAAAAGTTCAACGAGGAGGCCGTAATATGAATTTGTCAGAGAATGCTGTGAAGGTTCTCGAGAAAAGGTACCTTGCCAAAGATGAAACTGGTAAAGTCATTGAAACACCCAAAGACATGTTCAAGCGTGTTGCCAAAGCGGTTGCTGCAGCAGATGCATCTTATGCTACCGCATCCGAATTAAAAGCAATTGAGAA
This sequence comes from uncultured Oscillospiraceae bacterium, assembly GCA_964592435.1. Taxonomy (GTDB): domain Bacteria; phylum Bacillota; class Clostridia; order Acetivibrionales; family DTU013; genus JAAYBT01. Next base: position 1,026 of record CAZQCL010000242.1, on the reverse strand, counting down.
AGAGTTCTTTGAGATGATGTCCGGTCTTGAGTTCTTGCCGAATTCACCTACCTTAATGAATGCCGGGCGGCCATTGGGACAATTGAGCGCTTGCTTCGTACTGCCAATAGAAGATACGATGGAAGGGATATTTGATTCTATCAAAAACGCAGCATTGATTCATAAAAGTGGCGGAGGTACCGGCTTCAGCTTTTCGAGGCTTAGAGCCCAGGGTTCTACCGTCAATTCGACAGGCGGAGTTGCCAGCGGTCCCATAAGCTTCATGAAGGTGTTCAATGCCGCAACAGAGGCAGTTAAACAGGGAGGTACCAGAAGGGGTGCCAATATGGGCATTCTCAGGGTAGATCACCCGGATATACGTGAGTTCATTACCTGTAAACAGGACAATAAGGATATTACCAATTTTAATATTAGCGTCGCCATTACCGAGGAATTTATGCTTGCAGCCGAGAAGGGCCTTCCATACGATTTAATTGACCCCAAAAGCAAAAAAGCTGTAAAGCAGGAAAATGCAAAAGAAATATTTGAGATGATTATCGATAATGCATGGAATAACGGCGAACCCGGTATTATTTTTCTCGACAGGCTGAATAAGGACAATGTGACACCCGAGCTGGGGGAAATCGAAAGCACTAACCCCTGTGTTACCGGGGATACATGGGTGTTAACGGCAGAAGGGCCAAAGCAGGTTGAGGAAATACTGGGTGAAGAGATTGATATTGCGCTGAATGGTACATATCACAGGGTCGCAAAGGCAGGGTTCTTTAAAACAGGAAGAAAGCCTGTTATTCAGGTATCTACAGACCGTGGTTATCATCTTAAGCTGACAAAGGATCATCTGGTCAGGGTTGCGTCTGACGTGACGCGTTTTGGCATTAAAGAAGCATGGAAGGCTGCAGGAGATCTGAAAACCGGCGACAGAGTTATTCTGTCCAACAACAGAGGCATAGCCTGGGCCGGGAGAGGCGACTATCATCAGGGTTACCTCTTGGGTATGCTTATAGGTGACAGCACGCTGAAAAAAGA
>CAZQCL010000241.1:0-2501 GCA_964592435.1 uncultured Oscillospiraceae bacterium | reverse complement strand
TCATTAAAACGCTTCCTACCGTTGCAGCAGCTTCAGCTCCACCTTCAACAGCCGCAGTTGCGGAGCTTATAGCATCTGCTGTCTTTTGAATAATATCGGCTGTTTGCTCTACAGCCGCAGTGGCGGTAGCAGCGCTTGTTCCATCCACAGTGCCGCCTGATGTCCCCTTGAGAATACTGTCATACCAGCCATTTGCACCTTGGAAAAAGCCTGTTAGCTTCGGCGTCAGGAACCAGCCCTCCAGAATCTTCTTAACCCCTTCAAAGACCCAAACAGCACCAAGAAAAACTCTAAGCGGCATCAGCAAAAAGCTTGGCGTTCTGTTGGAAAAATGTCCACCCACAAAGCTTCTGCAATTCCTTATCGTAAAAAACTCGTGCTTCAGATAACTGAATACCTTGTTCCATCCCAAAACCTGAATATAATAAACAATATTTATAAAATGCTTGACAAACATAGCCAAAAAAGATGGGAGACTCACCATCCTGTTGGGAAATCCTACATGAGCAACTCCATAGCGCCCTCCAATGCTGACCATGATTCCGTGGAATTTAGGTTCATACTCTTCCATTTTCCCTTTTCCGGTAATAGCGCATACAAGATTGTGCACAACCGTATCTGCGCTTTTTTCGCAGTTTTCAACCACTTGCGGAATAGGCTTTTCTTCTCCTTCGAGAGTGTACATCATATTGTCTCCGGCTACATAAATGTGATCGTCATCAATGGATCGTAAATACGGATCCACCATGATACGCCCGCGTTTAGCCGACTGCAATGTTTGCGCTGCTTTAAGCGTTATTTCTGAAGCTTCAATACCGGCTGCCCATATAATCGTACCCGATGTTTCTCGGGTCTTCTGGCCATTGGACTCAATTTCAATAAAATCTTTGCCAATATTTACAACATTCGTACTCAACAATACTCGGACACCCATTCTCCTCAAACGTTTTTCCGCCTTAGTCGATAGCTTCTCCGGCAATGCAGGAACAGTGCGGCTCAATACATCGATAACCGAAATAGAAACAAGCTCTCTGTCTACTTCATATTTATCACACAATATCGGAACATATTCAGCCAGCTCGCCAGATAGTTCAACGCCTGTAAAACCCGCTCCCACTATGTGAAAGGTCAGTAATCTTTTCTTCTGGCCAGGGTCGGTTTCAGCAGCCGCTTTTCTGAACGTATCAAGAATATGAGTCTTTAGTTTTGTTGCATCTTCAAGGGACCATAGTTTAAAAGCATTCTCTTGTGCCCCTGGAACACCGAAATATGTTGGCTTGGAACCAGCCGACAATACAAGATAATCAAAAGCATACTTTTCTTTACTGCCTACAAGCAGCCTCTTTTCAAAATCAATTGAACTAATAACATCATGCTTTACATCGACGTTTCTTCCGGCAAAAACCCTTTTCAGACTAATCTTGATACTTTCCTCATCAACACGGCCGGCAGCAACCTCATGCAGCTCTGTCAACATTGTGTGGAAAGGGTTCTTGTCAATTATCGAAATTGACACATCCTGCCTCTTCTTCAATTTCCTCGCAAGCTTCTTTGCTGTCAAAATACCTGCATAACCTGCTCCGAGAATCACTATCTTTGTATTCATAGCCCTCTCCATTATCTGAGATTTTCACTTCAAAACAGTATTTTCCCATTATGCGCAGTTCTAAACAAATTTATCTATACGCTGTGGAAATGGCTGTAATCAGCAAAGGGAGACCAGAAATCTGTCCCCCCTATAGCACATGCTGTATAACTTTTCACTATACTAATCTAAAAGTCAAATTTATTCTCGAAATAAGCATCCAGCTCGTCAATCCTGATTCTTTCCTGCTCCATGGTATCCCTGTCTCGAACAGTCACACTGGCATCCTCGACTGAGTCAAAATCATAGGTTATGCAATAGGGCGTGCCTATCTCGTCCTGCCTTCTGTAACGCTTGCCTATGCTGCCGGTTTCATCATACTCACAGTTATATTTGCGGGTCAAGTTCTCATAAACCTTGTATGCCGCCTCGCCAAGCTTCTTTGAAAGGGGAAGCACGCCTATTTTGATTGGCGCAAGAGCAGGATGGAAATGCATTACAGTCCTGACATCGCCTTGCGCAACCTCCTCTTCATCATAGGCATCACACAGGAATGCCAGTGTAACTCTATCCGCTCCAAGGGAGGGCTCTACGCAGTATGGAACATACTTCCGATTGGTAACCGGATCAAAATAGGACATATCCTCCTTCGAATGCTCAATATGCTGCTTCAGATCAAAATCTCTTCTGTCGGCAATGCCCCAGAGCTCGCCCCAGCCAAAGGGGAAGAGGAACTCTATATCGGTAGTTGCATTACTGTAATGAGACAGCTCTTCCTTACTATGATCCCTGAGCCTCAGGTTTTCCTTCGTCAGTCCCAGCTTCAGCAGCCAATTGAAGCAGAAGTCCTTCCAATACAGGAACCACTCCAAATCGGTACCCGGTTCACAGAAAAACTCCAGCTCCATTTGCTCAA
>CAZQCL010000240.1:0-2521 GCA_964592435.1 uncultured Oscillospiraceae bacterium | reverse complement strand
TAAGCGCCGACTGCCCCACAAGTTTTTCGCTGCTACGGTGTATAGAAGTTTTTCCTCAACAGCCATTTGCGTAGCATATCCGGCTGAAATCGAGAGGGGCTCGATGCCCCCGAGATTTCCTTAGTACCCTAACAGACACCAGGTCGCTTGAGTGGCGCCTTTGTAGACGCTTTTGGGCGATCAAAATCGGCAGTAAGAATGAGTAAGTATCAATTTCCACAGCTTTTTATTGGAAAAATGATTACATCGCAAAAAGCATTAAGAATGTACTAGTTGAAATAACAGAATCGTTATGGTAAAATATATAAGTAATAATAACATATGTAAGAGAACATTAACCTAATATCTCAGACTAATCATGCGACAGGCATATGTACTGGGAGCAAATATTCTGAAATATGCAAGTGCAAGTGCAAGTGTAATTGGGAGGAGTGACTTTGATGGGCGAAATTGCGAAAGTGGGTCATGGGAAGAAAAGGACTATAGCCATACTGATAATATTTGCGCTCATCTGTTGCACCGGTTTGCTTCTAAACCTAAATAGACTACTTACTGTCATGAGCATCGAAAAAATTGATGATTATCCTCTATATTACATGAGGTATTATGGCGATTACCATCTGAATTTCTCACCGGTGGGAAACGATTCATTACCAATAGGTACTACGGCATGGGTAAACGATAACAATACTGTAATGTGTAGTGGATTTTTAGCCAGAAATGAAAAGGGCGATCCTCTCTTTTGCAGGAATCTTGACTATGCCTTGCTTGGTCACCCAATAACTGTACTGTTAACTGATGCGCCCGGAAAGAACGCCTCCTTATCTATGGCTGACCTTTTTTATTTAGGGTACAGCAAGGATAATCCTCCTAATAAATCTCTGCGTAATAAGATAATATTTATTACCCCCAGAATAACAATAGACGGGGTTAATGAGTACGGATTAGCTGTGGCAACCTTAACAGTTCCCCATGCAGAACCGCCCTATGATCCCGAACAGCCAAGCACTGATGAGGTTGGCATGGTCAGACTTATTTTGGATTACACTAGTACAGTTGATGAAGCTGTTGAAAAAATAAAAGAATATAATATGGTATTCCATACCGATCCGATACACTTTATGATAGCAGATGCAAGTGGAGATTCAGCCGTCATAGAGTATATCGATGATGAGATAGTAGTATATAGAACAGATGAACCATGGCAAGCATGTACTAACTTTATACTCGCATCAGAAACAAGCTTCAAATACTGTCAGCGCTATAACAGGGCGGTGGAGAGGCTTGAAGAAACAGGAGGTATACTATCAGAAAAGGAGGCCATGGGGCTACTCCAAGACGTTACTCAGGACGGTACTATCTGGTCGGTTGTGTATAACCTAAGAACAGGTGAAACTGATATTGTGATGGATAAGAATTTTAATAAGATAATAGAATATGACCTTAAAATGATAAATGAATAAAGCTGATCTAAGGTATCTTCTTATAGGTTGAAAGAAGGGGCTTATCATCAGGAGCAAGTATAAGCAACATCGGCATAGTTTGGCTGTTTTACCGACTATGTCGATTTTTTATACCTAAGGCTTTTCTAAACCGATAAAGGGTGGTACGATAATTATAGAGTAGGCAGAAAAGAAGATAATGGTTATAAACCGGCACAGAGTCGGCAAATGGCGAGAAACTGAGATATGAGTAAAAGGAGAGAGAGAAGAATAATGGATAAGCGAATCAAGCAGTATTTTTTATCACCCGCAGCGGGGAAAAGGCTAATTGCAAAATCTATTTTATACATTCCATCAATAGCTGAAGCTTTAGAGAATAGAACTGTTGTGGTTATTGCGGGCACAACAAATGGATATATTGTTGAAGAGATCTTCAAGCGAAAAAGCCAGGATTCAGAGTTTTCCAGGAAAAGGTTTTTCAGAGGGATATCATTACCTCCAAAGCATAGTATTACAAATGAGGGCAGGTTAAGTGACGAAAGTCGATTTCCCGGTGATGTTGTTATTGTAAAAGGGAAATGGGACAAAGGGAAAACAATATTTGATGTTGTTGAAAACCTGCAAAAAGGAGACATCATAATAAAAGGCGCTAATGCAATTAATTTAAGAAGTAAGCAGGCAGCCATTTATATCGGCCATCCGACAGCAGGCACTATTAGTGCTGCGCTTCAAGCGGTTTTAGGCAGAAGAGTTGAACTATATTTACCAATTGGTTTGGAAAAAAGAATTGATGGGGATATAAATGATATAGCAAGAAGGCTGAATTCCACAAATTCAAGCGGGTATAGATATTTGCCGGTTAGTGGGAATATAATAACTGAATTGGAAGCAATCAATATAATTACAGGGGCAGAGGCTGAGCTGGTAGCCGGCGGGGGAGTTTGCGGGGCCGAGGGGAGCTGCTGGATAGCTGTTAGCGGAACTCAGGAGCAGTTGAAGGATGTGGATGCCTTAATTAATGATGTGGCAGACGAACCGAATTTTGAATTATAAGAAGGATATATTGAGAATCCAAGACA
>CAZQCL010000239.1:0-2531 GCA_964592435.1 uncultured Oscillospiraceae bacterium | reverse complement strand
TCCCTTTGCCTGCATATACTGCGAAATTGCTTCGCCATGCTTTTGCTCTTCCTTTTGAATGTGATTCAATACATCGCGGACGTTTGTATTGTTAAATTCGAAAATAGCTGTATCGTAAGAGCCTGAAACATATTTTTCAGTCGTAAGCATATCTATGCACATGTCCCTGTCAGCCGCCCCAGTCATACCTACCTTCGCACTGTTCATGCCGGCAGCAGGAGCTTGATTCGCGCTCTGCCCCATACCCTGATTTTGCTGTTGGTTCTGCTGTTGATTCAATTGCGGTACCTGACCACTTATCAATTGGTTGATAGTGCTCAAATGTTCTCGCTCCACTTGGGCATTTGCGTTAAATATTTGCTTCAACTGGTTGTCCTGGGCCTGAGCAGCATAATTCGTATACTTATTTATGCATACCTGCTCATGTGTTTTTTGGTCCTCCAGTAATAGCATTTCCTTTTGTGTAAAAGTTATCGCCATAATATGCACCTCCAAACATATTATGCGCTTGCTGCCGCATGCTATGCATGTTTTTGTGGACTGGCTATTTATGCCATGATATAATAGCCTCACAAGTGAGGCTATTATATGCCTCCGGCGGAATTTATGCGCCGCCGAGATTTTTGCCTCCATACCAATACTGGCAAAACGGCGATGCACAACTATATAAAGTTAGGAGTAAATACATGAAGAATTTAATTGTTTATTATTCCTGGACAGGTAATACCGAGGTCGTTGCAAAAGAGCTTCACGGCTTGATTGGCGGAGACATAGATAGAATAGAAGAGGTAAAGGAGCGCAAAAAAGGGATAGGCTTTTTTACTGGAGTGTTCGGAGCTTTAAAGGGCTCGAAAAGTAGGATTAAACCGATGAATTTTTCTCCTGACGAATACGACAATATATTTATTGGAGGCCCGATTTGGGCATCAAACTGCGCACCTGCGATTAATTCCTATCTGAGCAGCGCCGACTTGAAAGGAAAGAATGTATATCTGTTTATAACAAAAGCAGATGAAAAAGTACCCCAAAATGCTATAGCTTCAATTTCCAAAAAGGTTGAAAAACGCGGCGGCAAGGTAATTGACAGCATTTCGATAACAACTGTTATGAAGAGTGTAATCGCTCCGGATGCCGCAAGAGAACCTCTTAAAAAATGGGTGGATAACCTTCATATGCATATGTAACTAACCGGTGCCAGCATCAACTCAGCTGGCCGATTGCATAAAGGAATTTCGCGTAAGGGTTTGCATATAATTGCACATAGACCTATCAATTCCATTAGGTTTGGAGTGTGGGACAGTTTCTGGCAGGAAGTGCCGATTTATGGAACGGCTCAAGATGAAACATTACTTAATCCTCATGCCTTCCTTTATGCTGTTATCCGGCTTTGAAAGAATCAGTTCTCCTTCTTTCAGGCCTCCAAGAATTTCAATAAAGTCGTCACTTTCAATGCCTTTTTCCACGCTCCTCAGACGTGTCTTTCCATTCTCCACAACAAATATGGTGCTTTTACCTTCATAGTTAAACACCGAACTATCAGGGACTATGAGTGTATCCTTCCTGTTGGCCGTAATAATCTTTGCATCCACGCTGAAGCCCGGCTTCAGCAGACTTGTATCACCGTTAATCTCAATGGTGACAGGGACCCTGTTTTGACTCACCCCTAAAGACGACATCTCCGCTTTGGCAGCTGGTGCTATTTTCGCGACTCTCCCCTTCAGGATCTCATCTCCCAATGGTTTCCCGCTAATTTCTACTTCATTGCCTATCTGCACCTTGTTTATGTCATCTGATAGTACATTTACCTCAATTTCCAGCCTGTCGGTATCTTCTATAATAAATGCAGCCATTTGCGGTACCGCTGGTAAGTTCTCATCCACAAGCCTTTCTATAATAGTACCGTCAGCTGGAGACCTGACCTCCTGTTTTTTGATACTGTTTACGATCGTATCCCTTCTGATTTCTGCCTGCTCAAACTGTGCCATATAGCTGTTTTTTAGATAATCAGGAGAGCCTTTTTTGATATCCGCAAGCTGCAGGTTGGCAGTATTCAAAGCCGCCAAAGCTACATCACACATATCCCGAGCCTTTTCATATTCATCCTTGCTCAAAGCCTGCGATTCATATAGGCCTTTCGCATTTTCAAAATTTCGCTTATCAGAATCGTACATTATTTTTGCCTGATTCACCGCAGCTTCAGCTTGCTTTATTTTATTTGCGTAATTTCCCAGCTCCGTGCTCTCGAGCTGGGCTTTGGAAGCCGCTATACCGGCATCTGCAGCTTTTAGCTGAAGCTCCAGGTCTGTCTTGTCCAGTGTCAGCAGGATATCGTCTTTTTTTACCGTATCCCCCACATCAGCACGGATATCCGTAATCCTTCCAGCCCCTTCGATATATACAGTGTGGCTGTCTATCGACTTTACCTGCGCAGTCTCCTCAAAATATTGATTGATATCTCCCCTGCTGACTTTATATAGCTCTGCGCTCACACCTGCCGTTATCGAACCGTATATTACAGCTCCGGCTACTAA
>CAZQCL010000238.1:0-2537 GCA_964592435.1 uncultured Oscillospiraceae bacterium | reverse complement strand
CCTATTTAAAGGATATGGAATTCAAGGTAGAGTATTTGCATTCAGATGTTGAAACTCTGGATAGAATAGATATTATCAGAAATCTGAGACTTGGTGTTTTTGATGTATTGGTGGGTATCAATCTGCTCAGGGAAGGCCTTGACCTGCCGGAGGTGACCTTGGTGGCAATACTGGATGCCGATAAGGAAGGCTTCCTCCGCTCCACGACTTCATTGATCCAGACTATCGGAAGAGCAGCCAGAAACGTGGATGGAACCGTCATTATGTACGCGGATACCGTGACGGATTCTATGCAAAATGCTATAAGTGAAACAAACAGAAGAAGAAGGATTCAGATGGATTATAATGAGAAAAACGGGATTACCCCTGCCACGATACAAAAAGCTGTCAGGGATAGTCTTGAAACCATGAAGGTTGCAGAAGAAGATGTACAGTATTCATTTACGCAGAACGTTGAGCAGTTGAATGAAGCTGATCTGCGTGAGCTGATGAATAAATTGGAGAAAGAAATGAAGGAGGCAGCGCGAGACCTGCAGTTTGAGAGAGCTGCGTCTTTCAGGGATAAATTGCTGGAATTAAGAAAAATGATGAAATGTTAAATATTCACATGAAAAGGTGTAGTGTATGAACCAAAACAGTATAATAATAAAGGGTGCCAGGGAGCACAACTTGAAAAACATTGATATTGAGATTCCGAGAGATAAATTTGTTGTTATCACAGGATTGAGCGGCTCAGGGAAGTCCTCGCTGGCATTTGATACCATATATGCGGAAGGACAAAGGCGCTATGTTGAGTCGCTTTCCTCATATGCAAGACAATTCCTCGGGCAGCTGGACAAACCCGATGTTGATTACATTGGCGGCTTATCGCCGGCAATTTCCATAGATCAGAAAACCACCGGCAGAAACCCCAGATCCACTGTCGGTACAGTTACTGAGATATATGATTATCTGAGACTCCTTTACGCCCGAATCGGTCTGCCTCACTGCCATATCTGCGGGAAAGAAATTACTCAGCAGACGGTGGATCAGATGGTTGATGCTATCACAGGCATGGAGGAGGGTACAAGAATACAGCTGCTTGCGCCTGTGGTCAGGGGCAGAAAGGGCGAGTATGTCAAGTTGATTGAGGATGCACGCAAAAGCGGTTATGTCAGACTGCGCATAGATGGTGAAGTCCGTGATATAAATGAAGAAATAATACTGGAGAAAAACAAGAAGCACACTATTGAGATTGTTGTGGACAGGCTTATTGTCAGGCCTGATATGGCCAAGCGCCTTGCAGACTCTATCGAGACTTCTCTTCATCTTAGCGGTGGTACCCTTGTTGTTAACGTGCTTGGAGGGCAGGAATTGCTGTTTAGCCAAAATTTTGCCTGCAGTGATTGCGGAATTAGCATTGAAGAACTAACGCCCCGAATGTTTTCCTTCAACAACCCTTATGGGGCATGCCCTGTCTGCAGCGGACTGGGTACATTGATGAAGATGGATCCCGATCTGGTTATCCCCGACCGCACAAAGTCACTGGAGGAGGGGGCTATTAGGGCAAACGGGTGGAACTTTGAAAACGGTGACACCTATTCGAGTATGTATCTGAAGGCAGTGGCAAAGCACTATGGGTTCAAAACTTCTACACCCTTCTATAAGCTTCCACAGCATATTATAGATATTATCCTCTACGGCTCAAAGGGTGAGAAAATCAAGATTTCTTATGAAAAAGACTATGGAAGCGGGAGCTTTTCTGCTGCATTTGAAGGTGTTATCAGCAGCATCGAACGCCGTTATAGGGAAACACAATCCGAGAGTATGAAGCAGTATTATGAAGAATTTATGAGCACCAGCCCATGCCCGGAATGTAATGGCGCAAGGCTTAAGAAGGAAAGCCTGGCAGTTACGGTGGGAGGCCACAATATACATGACCTTACCGGGATGCCGGTGGGTGATATAAAGAGCTTTTTTAATAACCTGACACTTTCAGGGAAGCACCAACTAATTGCAGACCAGATTTTGAAGGAGATTATTACAAGGGTCGGCTTCCTGTCTGATGTGGGCCTCAATTATCTTACACTTTCCAGGGCGGCGGCAACGCTTTCAGGCGGAGAGGCACAGAGGATCAGGCTGGCTACCCAGATTGGCTCAGGCTTGATGGGAGTGTTGTATATTCTTGATGAGCCCAGTATTGGCCTGCATCAGCGTGACAATGGCAAGCTTTTGAAGACCCTGTCAAGACTTAGGGATATTGGGAACACTCTCATCGTAGTGGAGCACGATGAGGATACCATGCGTGCTGCCGATCATGTTATCGATATGGGACCCGGACCGGGTATTCACGGAGGTTATGTAGTTGCGGAGGGTAGCATAGATGATCTGAAAGACTGTCCGGATTCCCAAACGGGGCTTTATCTGAGCAAGAAAAAGTTTATCCCTGTTCCCAACAAAAGGCGGGAGCCAAATGGGAAATGGCTCAAGGTAGTCGGTGCCAGACAAAACAATCTAAAGAATATCAATACTGATATACCATTAGGCGTATTTACGGT
>CAZQCL010000237.1:0-2541 GCA_964592435.1 uncultured Oscillospiraceae bacterium | reverse complement strand
AGTATATAGGCGGAGTAAACGCTAAAACTCTTCCCGTGCCTATGATGAACATAATTAATGGTGGCCATCATGCCGACAACAGTGTGAATATTCAGGAATTCATGATCATGCCCGTAGGTGCGGATTGCTTCAAAAATGCTCTAATGATGTGCGCAGAAGTATTTCATAATCTGAAAAGCGTGCTCTCCTCAAAAGGCTACTCAACTGCCGTAGGAGACGAGGGTGGCTTTGCTCCTAATTTAAAAAATGATGAAGAAGCAATACAGGTAATAATTGAGGCAATTGAAAAAGCAGGCTACAAGCCGGGAGATGATTTCAGGATAGCAATAGATGCAGCTGCAACGGAAATGTATCAGGAAGACGGCAGCTATTTCTTTTGGAAATCAGGTATCCGCAAGACCCGTGAAGAGATGGTTGAATTCTGGGCGGATCTGGCCGATAAGTATCCCATTATATCATTAGAGGACGGCTTGGACGAGGAGGACTGGGAGGGCTGGAAGCTCCTAACAGAGAAGCTGGGCGGAAAGATCCAGCTGGTGGGCGATGATCTATTCGTTACAAATACCCAGAGACTGAAAAAGGGCGTCGATATGGGTGTGGCCAACTCAATCCTCATCAAGGTGAATCAGATAGGCACACTAACAGAAACACTGGATGCTATCCAAATGGCAAACAGAGCAGGCTATACCGCAGTAACATCCCACAGATCCGGTGAGACGGAGGATGCCACGATTGCTGATATTGCAGTAGCAACAAACTCGGGACAGATCAAGACCGGGGCACCATCCAGAACGGATAGAGTCGCAAAGTACAACCAGCTGCTGAGAATAGAAGAAGAGCTTGGCGACGTGGCTGTATACCCGGGACTGGATGCATGGTTTAATCTGAAGAGCAAATAAGGGGTTCTTTTACAGAGATACTTTGTTTCAGGACTTTCAGCAGGTGCGATAAAAGGCTGAAAAAACTGTGACGATGTGCTCATGGAAAAAATCTGCGACAGGCTTGTTTTTTTAAGTCGCATGTGGTACAATTTAGTTTGTCAATTTTTCGGGAGGTGTTTGTATTGTCAGCGGTTCAGATTATTATTTCGATATTACAGATATTATTTTCCTTGTCCATAGTTGTTATGATCTTACTGCAGTCGGGTAAGTCCGAGGGACTTTCAGGTTCAATAGCCGGCGGGGCGGAAACGTTTTTTGGGAAAAACAAAGGCAGAACAATGGATGCTATTTTGGGTAAATATACGTCCGTAGCAGCAATCATGTTTCTGATTACCTCTATAGCACTGTTTCTGGTTTTAAAATGAACATGGATAGGATACAAAAGGCTATGCAGAAATGCATGGCCTTTTTAATATACTGGCATAATAATGGTTAGGCATTTTGCTATGTACATCGCAAAGGTCTTGGATAGAAAGCTGACAGGAGATAGAAAGAATGGATATTAACGAGGAACGCAAGATAAAAATTGTAGAATTTATGAAAGAAAGTGCCTATAGGCCGTTGAAGCTTAGTGAGCTTGCAGTGGTTCTTGACGTGCCACGGGAGGACAGAGCCCAGCTGGCACAAATGCTGGAGGATTTGGAACAGGAAGGTGCCATATACAAGACGAATAAGGACAGGTATGGGATTCCGGAGAAACTGAATCTGGTGGTGGGCAGACTGCAAGGGAACGAACGGGGCTATGGCTTTTTAATTCCGGATGATGAGCTAGCGTCAGATATTTTTATTTCCGCGGATGACATGGCGGGAGCCATGCATAATGACAGAGTCATTGCAAGGGTGACAGCAAAAGCGGGAGACAGGCGTGCAGAAGGTGAAATAATCAGGGTGCTGAAAAGGGCAAGCACAAAAGTTGTAGGAACCTTTGAAAACAGCCGCTATTTTGGTATTGTGGTGCCTGACGATCGCAGGATCACAGGTGATATTTTTATTCCAAAGGATGAAACCAACGGTGCAAAGCCCGGATACAAGGTTGTTGCGGAAATTGTTAAATGGCCAGAAAAAAGGCGGAATGCCGAAGGCAGGATTACCGAGATTATTGGAGACGCCAATGAGCCCGGTACGGATATCCTTTCTATCATGAAATCATACAATTTAAAGGAGTCTTTTCCCGAGCAGGTAATAAGGCAAACAGAGGCTATACCGGAAGAGATTACCGAAAGCATGATGAAGGGCAGACGAGATCTCAGGGATCTGAGGATGGTTACGATAGATGGGGAGGATGCCAAGGATCTGGATGATGCGGTATCGATAGAAAGGTTGCCCAAGGGATATAGACTGGGAGTGCATATTGCGGATGTGAGCAATTATGTGACCGAAGGCTCGGCCTTGGACAAAGAGGCTGTAGAAAGAGGCACAAGCGTCTATCTTGTGGACAGGGTCATACCTATGCTGCCCGCCAAATTGTCAAACGGCGTGTGCAGCCTGAATGCTCATGAGGACAGGCTGGCTTTCACGGTAATGATGGATATTGATTACAACGGTAATGTAGTGAGCCATGATATCTTTGAGAGCGTTATCAATGTCAATGAGAGAATGA
>CAZQCL010000236.1:0-2545 GCA_964592435.1 uncultured Oscillospiraceae bacterium | reverse complement strand
TTTAAAAGTTTTACCCTTATCGTCGCTAGTACAAAGTACCATTATATTTCCGCCTATTTCAGCCTCCTGGCCGGAATAGAAATTTACAAATATTCGTCCTTTTTCGGATGTTTCAATTGGGGGGATTCCCTGCCACCTGCGATATTTGTCTGAAAACCTTTCTTCAGTTGGATTGACAAATATTCTTGCCGGATTTAGTGCTGAATCCTCTTTGATCATAAGTTTTTCTTCCAAATCAATTATAATTTACCTATGTAAACTAAACCCTTCAGGATTTAGTTTACATAGGATATCTAAAACGATCATATTTCAATTATATTCACTATCTCTGCACCCTTCCTGATGCATCGCCGCTCATGATCTTTTCCACTTCTGAGACAGTAACGCGGTTGAAGTCACCACTGATAGAATGCTTGAGACAGCTTGCCGCGGCTGCGAAGTTCAAAGCATCTTCAGTATTCTCATAATTGTTGAGACCATAAATCATACCTGCTGAGAAAGAGTCCCCGCCGCCTACACGATCCACGATATCGGAAATTTCATATTTGCGGCTAAGATAGAATTTCTTCCCGTCACAGGCGCAGGCAGACCATCCATTTTGATCAGCACTTTTGCTTTCCCTCAAGGTGATGGCAATGAGCTTCATCTGTGGATATTTTTCCAGCACCTTTCTTGCAAGAAGTTCGTAAGTATCTGTATCCAGCTCGCCTTTTTCTACCGCTACATCCACTTTTATACCAAGTGATTTTTGACAATCTTCCTCATTAGCGATACCTACATCTACATATTTAACCAGTTCACTCATCACTTCGACAGCAGTCTTCCCATATTTCCACAGGTTCTTACGATAATTGAAATCGCATGAGACTGTCAAACCCATCTTTTTGGCAGCTTTTACTGCTTCTAAAGATAGATCGGCTGCGGATGAGCTGATTGCCGGAGTAATACCTGTTATGTGGAACCAGGCTGCACTGTTGAATATATTTTCCCAGTCAAGATCTCCCGGTTTTCCCAGAGCAATGGATGAATATTCGCGGTCGTAAACCACCTTAGAAGGTCTTTGGTTTGCACCTGTCTCCAGGTAATAAATTCCCATCCTGCCCGATCCGGTTTTGATCATGGAAGTATCCACGCCAAATCTGCGAAGCTCGGAAATGCAGGCATTCCCAATGTCATTCTCAGGCAGCAATGTCACATAGGATACCGGCATATTATAATTAGCCAGTGATACAGCAACATTTGCCTCTCCGCCGCCGAAGGTTGCCTCAAATACGGGCGATTGAAAGAAACGTTCAAATGCAGGCGGCTTCAATCTAAGCATTATTTCTCCAAAAGTAATTACTTTCTGATTCATGATATTGTCCTCCTCTATTTCAGATAAAGAGTCTCATCACATGATTGAGACTTTTTCGACTAATGATTCTGTCCCGAATAGCTGCTCATATATTATTTCTTCTGTAACAGGTGAACAGCAAAGCCTCCAATTTCTTCCTTCAAATATACTGCAATCATTGCTCCCCCGGATGTTTTTGCAGAATCCATGTCGATCTCCACACCATTGCGCTGCAGGTATGCGATTGCTCTGCCGATATTGTTGGTTTTGATGGCGATATGGCCATTCCTGCCCAATCCCATGCTCTTGCTGACTTCAATACCCGTTCCTGCAAAATTGGAACTATTGCCTTCCTTAAGGGAAAGGTTGAATATATCCGAATACCTCTTTGTTACCTCGAGAGATTCCTTTTCATTGGCAGTATTAATGCCGATATGTGCCAGATCAAAGCCCAGCATCAAATTTACCGCTTCTCTGGTCAGACGAGTTATTTCGTCAAAATTACCCTTCTTGATTAAATCATCTTTTACCATCCAGCTTCCGCCGCATGCCAATATCTTATTAAATGCAAGATAATCATTAAGATTGTCTGTGCTTATTCCTCCGGTAGGAATGAACTGGATCATACCATAAGGAGCGCTGATTGCCTTTAGCGTCTTAAGCCCACCTGATGCCTCTGCCGGGAAGAACTTTACTACGTCCAGACCAAAACCCAAAGCCATTTCGATATCACTGGGATTACTGCAGCCAGGTGTAATGGGGATGTTTTCCTTCACGCAATATTCAACTACCGATGGGTTGAACCCCGGACTGACAATAAACTTTGCGCCTGCTCCAACAGCACGTTTTACCTGTTCTATACTCAGTACAGTACCTGCTCCTGCCAGAATATCCGGCAGTGCCGAAGTAACATTCCGGATTGCCTCCTCTGCGGCAGCGGTACGGAATGTAATCTCTGCCACCGGCAATCCGCCACTGACCAATGCTTGCGCCAAAGGTACAGCATCCTTTGCATCTTCTATTTTTATTACGGGGATAATACCTAGATTGCTGATCTTCTTTAATACATCATTCATTTCGATTACCTCCAATTATTTATAATTGTCATATTATTTTAATCCTCTTTGTCTTAACTCTCGCTAATCATGTCTGATTAGTAATATCATAATCATTAGAGTATGTGTTGTCAACAATATACTTTTATAACTTACA
>CAZQCL010000235.1:0-2557 GCA_964592435.1 uncultured Oscillospiraceae bacterium | reverse complement strand
AACTGATTCAAATGGACAGGTTTTGTTTGGCATACTGGATGCAGGCAAATATACGGTTCGGGCAAGACTTCCGGATGGTGTCGCCCCAGGGTTTGGGCAGACGGTGGAGAATGGTTGGATAGTAATAGAGGATGTACAGGTAAATGATTATCAAACTACGGATGTAGTAATTTATATGGATAAGGACGGCAGCTTTAGCAAGCTGTCTGTTAAGCTTGTAAAAGAGGGCGATGAGGACGGTGCTCCTATTATAGCGGAGGGCACCTTGAGCCTGAACTGGCAGAATGCAGATAGCAATACTATTGTAATTGATAATAAGAGCTTTACAGTATCCGACTTTATTGAGGATAAGCTTCCACAGAGCTTTTTCGGGTCGCTGTGGAGCACAGGCAGCTATACCCTTATGATTCGGAATGTTGATGGATACGCTGATTATGATATGGGAATGGGCACATCGGCGAAGCCTCTTCTGACGGACGGCACTGAGTGGAACGGTAGTCTGCTGCCAAATCAGGCTCTGGAGCTGAGGGTACCCATGAATGCGGGCGCCGGACATTATTATATTGAGGACATAGCGGCTGATTTTGAGGATGCAGCTTTGCTTGAGAATCTGCGTATAATCGATGAAGGTAACGGAAAGATTGTGCTGGGTGAAAGTGCTGCGCAGGTGGACCTTATTTCTCTTGTTGAATTTGGCGGAATAATAGTGTCATCAACGGACAAGAATCATCGGGTTGAGGATATTTGTGACGGTGATGCTAATACCTATTGGCTTGCCAATAACAACTCTTATCCTCAACAAATCACATGGGATTTTGGTACTGATGTCAGGGTAACAAGTGTGGATATTCTGGCGAAGGAATGGGATTTTTGGGGTAATAGCCATGTGCCCAAAAACTTTTATCTTGAATGCTCTTCTAGCGAAAGTGATTGGACGACAGTGCTGGGTAATAGCACATTGGCTAATTATACGGATAGTTTTCAGCGCTTCAACCTGACCAACCCTCAATCGGCTCGCTATTTCAGACTAAGCATCACCAGTCGCTATTCACCAAATAGAAAGGTTGCCGTCAATGAGATAAAGATGTACGGGGCTGAAGGCTATGCCAATGTGGGCATTAGGATATCACAGGGAAAGCTGTTTGATAACCGGTCTGAATTTGCCTCAGCTCCACAGTTTAAAATAAGCTGGGAGGCGTCTACGGATGCAGGTACTTCCGTAAGGGTATATACTGCGCTAACCGACAGTAATACAACTACGCCCACTGAAAGCGAATTTATAGAAGCCGTGAACGGCGGCTATATTTCAAATATTGTTACAGGATCCGACATCAGAGGAAAATACCTGTGGGTAATGGAGAAGCTTGAGACTGATGACATGACAAAGACGCCGTCGCTGGATTGGCTCACCATAGATTATTAGGACGGGGAAGGGAGCCCGCATTATTGGAGCGATACATGGGAATAATAGAGCAAAAAAACCTGAAGGAACAAAACTGCATATTAAAGCGCAACGGCATATTGAACTGCAACGGCATATTGAACTGCAACGGCATATTGAAGTGCAAAGGCGCATTGAAGCGAAAAAATAGTGGCTTTACGCTGGTTGAGCTACTTATCGTTCTGGCTTTATTGGCTATAACGTTTGCAGCTGTTTTTGCATTTTTTTCTTTTTCCCAAGGCGGCTTTAGAAAAACGGATACCAAATCACATCTAATGCAGGATATGAATCTAGCCGTTACTGTGATAAGCAATGATATCCGTTCCGCATCCAGACCGAACGAGGCAACGAATTCTGTGGTTGTGCAGGGGGCTTTGGGAGCACTGGCAAAGGGACAGAGTATTTACATATATAAGAGCAGCTACAATGAAGATGACATTGTTAGTTACACTCGTATCTGCTACAGGCTGAATCCTGATAATAAAACAGTGCTTCAGCGGGGTGAGGCGCTATGTGCGGAAAGTCCGCCGCCTGCGGGTGAGAAACCTGAGTTTGCGGCTATTACAGACTGGGAGGAAATACTGACAGGTGTGATATGCACTGATGAAAATGGCGCCGACATTGCGATTTTTGAAGATAAGACTAATGGGGCTGAAAATGATCGCCGCAGGATACAGTTGAACCTGAGCATCAACAGTATAAGCGATCCTTTGCCAAAGCCGGTAGAAGCGAAAATGACCATAACTTCCAGAAGCAAGGGGGTGCCTGAGTAGATGCATTACAAAAGTGAAAAGGGACTTGCACTGCCGTCGGTTATTATTATCATTGCCATACTGCTTGTTATTCTCACGTCTGTGATTTTTGTTATAAGCAACCAGACGGTTGCAGTGGATCTGACAAAAACCTCCGAGGAAGCATTTCATATTGCGGAGGCTGGCTACTATAGATACATTTGGCAGCTGAATGACAACTCCGACTTTTATAAATTGACTGCAAGTGTGGATGAGTTTGAGCCTATGGAGTTCTATTCTGGCTCGGAAGCAGGTGCAATCTCGGAATGGGCAGGGTATCCCAAAAAATATAAGGTAACCGAATACAAAAGCGGCGGGCGAGTGG
>CAZQCL010000234.1:0-2587 GCA_964592435.1 uncultured Oscillospiraceae bacterium | reverse complement strand
TTTGTTTATCAAGGTTCAGACCCACTTTTAAAAGTGGGAAAGTTGAGTTAATTATAAAGGAGGAGATAAAACTGAGTAGCAAAATTTTAAATAAAAAACGGTCTAATTCGGCTACATCAAATTATCTTAGAAGAACCTGGTCATTATACCTCATGCTACTATTACCTCTGGCCTTTTTTCTGATATTTCGTTATGTTCCAATGACCAATATTGTTATGGTTTTTAAGGACTATAATATGTTCAAAGGTGTCTGGCAGTCGGATTGGGTAGGATTTAAGTGGTTTGCAAAGGCTTTTGCATCAAAGGACTTTTGGGATGCTTTACGAAACACCATTACACTTAATGTGTTGGATTTAGTTATAGGTTTTCCAATGCCAATTATTCTTGCCCTTCTATTAAACGAAGTAGCAAGCAAGAGTTTTAAACGTGTTACACAAACGGTTATATACCTTCCGCACTTCCTGTCTTGGATCATTATTAGCGGTATAGCATTTCAGCTCCTGGCGCCCCAATCAGGTGTCATTAACGTAATGTTGACAAAAATCGGTATTGAGCGAATTGAGTTTCTAGGAAGACCGGCACTTTGGGTTGGAACTTACATAACCCTTGGAGTATGGAAGGAAATGGGATGGAACACAATAATATATCTTGCAGCGATAACGGGAATAAATCCGGAATTATATGAAGCTGCAGAAATCGACGGAGCCGGAAGGTTTCGGAAAATGTTAGCAGTTACATTGCCGGGTATCCGTTCTACGATTATCGTACTGCTCATTATGAGTTTGGGCAGAATACTGGGGATTGAGTTTGATCGGCCTTTCGCAATGCAAAATTCAGCTGTAATGGATGTTGCAGATGTTATCAGCACTTATGTATACCGTGTTGGTATCAGAGGTCTGCAATTCTCGCTTACTGCTGCAGTCGGATTATTCCAGTCGGTCGTATGCGTTGTATTCCTGCTGACGGCAAATGCGCTTGCTAAAAAGTTTGGCGAACGCGGAATCTGGTAAAGGAGATTATTTTTATGAACAACAATCAGGAAATAGTTCAAACTAAAATGACGCAAATTGACAGGAATAAAGAACTCCGTACCAACAGTACCAAAACAGGTGACTTTGTAATTGCAGCCCTTTGCATTTTCCTCGTAGTGATATATCTTGCACCTTTTATTAATATCATATCCCGCTCACTGAGTTCACCGAATGCTCTGGTCAACAATAGGGTTTCGTTTTGGCCTGTGGAAGCCACACTTGATTCCTATGCATATGTAATTAGCGATACCGCATTTTCACGTTCACTCATATTCACAGCGATACTGACTGTAATATGCACTGTATTCTCTATGTTTATGACTATACTTGCAGCTTATCCACTCACCTATGATCTCAAGGGTGGTAGAGTAATAAACATAATGATTATACTGACAATGTATTTTAGTGCAGGCACTATTCCCAACTATCTTCTTATGAAGCAGCTGAATCTGCTTGGCAATCCTCTTGTACTTATACTTCCGGGCTGTCTGAGCGTATTTAACATGATCATTCTTCGCAGCTTTTTCTGGGGTATACCGGAAAGCTTACGTGAATCTGCCGAATTGGATGGCGCAGGACCGGTTACAGTTCTGATCAATATATATATTCCGTTATCTATTCCTGTACTTGCAACATTGGCACTGTTTTACGCTGTTGGCAGATGGAATGGTTTTTCCGATGCGTTGATGTATCTGCCCGACTCAAAATATCACCCCATACAGCTCAAGCTGTACCAGATCATCAACAATCGTTCTTCAATAGAAATCGCCACATTGGAGGGCTTTACCACTCCGACAGCCACTGAGGGTCTGAAAGCGGCCGCGGTAATGTTTGCTACAGTTCCTATCCTAGTGGTTTATCCCTGGCTTCAAAGATATTTTATAAGCGGAGTTACAATCGGAGCCGTAAAAGGATGATTTACTATGCACCCCATGGCGTAAGTACGCCTAAAAATAAAAAAAATTAAGGGAGGTACATTATTATGAAAAAAGCGATGATTCTGCTCTTAGCATTCATCATGCTTCTGTCTTTCGTTGCCTGTGGAGGCACGAATGAACCTGAAGGAAATACGCCTGCGCCTGCTTCAAAGACCAATGATTCAAAGCCGGCGCCAACAGAGTCTGATGACTCGGCAGAAGCAAAACCCGCATTAGCTAAGATTACGGTCGAGGTTTTTGATCGTGGTACTGACGGAGGGAAGACGGATCCTACAAACAACTACTGGTCAAAGTGGATTCAAGAAAAGGTTTTGGCAGACGAAAACATCGAGGTAACTTTTGTGCCAGTGAGCCGTTCTGATGAAACGACACAGCTAAACAATCTGATGGCTAGTGGAACTGCACCTGATTTATGTTATACATACAGCGGTGATCTTGTTACTCTTTACCGGGATCAGGGTGGCTTAACAGAATTATCCCCATTTATTCCTGCTATGAAGGACATGGATGCACTTCTTGGAGAGGACAAGGCTCTTCCGGGACGCAGGATGATTGAACGTAATAAGGATTTAACAGACAATACAATTCATTCTTTTGTTGCACGTCGTATGAATGTTG
>CAZQCL010000233.1:0-2617 GCA_964592435.1 uncultured Oscillospiraceae bacterium | reverse complement strand
GGAGGTTTATTTAATGAGGCCTGAAATAAGGACAGTGATTACAAAATCTGATATGAAACAGTTTATCAAGCTTCCATGGAAAATATATAAAAATGACAAGTGCTGGGTGCCACCGTTAATAAGCGATGTCAAAGCATCCCTTGATCCTGCTAAGAACTCTGCTCTTAACAAAATAATCTATGCGATGTTTTTGGCTATTAAAGACGGTGACACTGTCGGAAGAGTATATGCAGGCATCGATACCAATCTCAATGAAAAGAAAAAAATGAATATGGCCTTTTTCTCCATGTTCGAATGCATCAGGGATTACGAGGTAGCCGAAATGCTGCTCGATGCCGCCTGTGCGTGGGCAAAGCAAAAGGAGGCTGATTTTATCTGCGGCCCGTGTGCTGTCACGGGAACCGACGGAGATGAGAACAAAGGGCTTCTTGTAGATTGCTTTGACGAGCCGCCTACACTTATGAATTCATACAATCCTTCCTATTATAAGGAGTTTATCGAACAATTCGGTTTTACAAAGGATTACGATGTTTTTGCATATAACATAGATCATACTGCATTTAAGCAGGATCCGACAAAGGCAATAGAGTATGCGCAAAAGCGTTATGATTTCAGGGTTGAAACTCTGGATCTGAAAAATTTAGATAGAGAAATCCAGTCGCTCAAATATGTAATGGACAAGGCTATGCCGACAGAATGGCCGGATCTGGTTCCTCCGACCCTGGAGGAAGTACAGGACATAGCAAAAAGATTCGTTTCCTTTGCAGATCCTGAGCTTATACCAATTGCAAGGCATGGGGACGAAGCGATTGGCTTTGCAATCGCGCTTCCCGACTACAATCAGGTATTGATTCATCTAAACGGCAGGATAAGCCCGCTGGGTGTTTTAAAATATTTGTATTACAAAAAAAGAATCAAAAAAGCAAGAGTGTTTGCTATGTTTGTAATACCGGAATTTAGGAGTAAAGGCGTTTCACATGCGATTTATTATACCGCCTTTAAGAATGCCCTCAAAAATGGCTTTACATCCGGTGAGGCCTCTACCATAGGTGAAACCAACCTGAAAATGAGAGTCGATATCGAAGGCACAGGGGCGGTTCACAACAAAACATATAGAATATACAGAAAGGAACTGGTATAAAATAAAATAGGACACTCCCCTGCCCTATAATTTTAACCTCTATACCTTTACATCCTCTTAAAGCTCGTCATAGTCCTCGATGTCATACATCACGCTTTCTATATACCCGCCCTTTTTCACCGAATATTCTATCCCTCTCCAGTTAATGGACGAGCTGCGGATGGAAAATAGCAGATAGAAGGTAGCGAACAAATCAAAAAACAAGGGCGTTATAACGTCCGTCAACATAATTTTGTTCTTTGTCAGCACTCTCATTATAAGGCCGTGAATAATCCGTAAGGTCATATATATGAAAGACAAATAAATCACATATGGATTTGCAAAGATAATACCCAGGAAAAATATGATCCAATACCAGAACATCATCAATACAAATGCCGGAAGCTCCACCGCTATATGGGCTTTTATGCCGGCCGCAATACGTCTGGCATAATTAAAGGACTTTTCTCTGGCAAGCTTATGGACATGGCATTCGATGAAAGGCCCGAGTATAAGCTTATAACCCATTCTATAAAGGGTATTTCCCAAATGAAGGTCTTCAAGGAGCGAGTTTCCAAAAGCTTCAAGCCCACCTACTTCCTCCAGTAGCTCCTTTCTCATGGCAAATGCTGCTCCGGTTGCACCCACATCCACACCCAGCTTCGTTAGGAATGCCCAAATGAAATCCGTTTCAGTGTTCTGAGTAAATGTAAAAAATCTGGTCCAGAAATCACGCCCACCTATATTGACCTGACCGCAGGTAGTCATGCCAACCCTTTCTTTCTTTAGAGGCCTGACCATTTTCACAATGAAGTCCTGCTTGACTCTAATGTCGCTGTCTCCAAAAAGTACTATGTCATAAATTGCTTTCTTCATACCATAAACCATATTCGAGCTTTTACCGTTAAGGCCTGTTATAACAGGGTTTACAATCACCTGGCAATTAACATCGGGATGGTTTTCAATAATCGATTCAACAATCGGTATTGCAGGATCATCCGGCGACTGAAAGCTAAATATATGCTGTATAGGTCCTGTATAGTTTTGCCTGAACCATGATTCAAGGTTTTTTTCGAGTTCGAAGTCCAGATCCTTTATAGGATGAATAATGCTTACGCCAACCGACTCATCCTCCTCATCCGATGGGATAATCAGGTTTGTCCAGTTCATATGCAACCTGAAGAATATGAGTTGAGCACACCAAAACAGTACAAAGAAAGCTCCGACTGCAAGTGATATGTACAAGAGCATGAGTGTAACCCCCCAAAACATTTTAAATATGGACTTCAAATATTTGACACAGCGGAAGCCCACAATTTTAGTCTTATACCATTATATAGCTTATCCGCTCTTTATTCAACCAACATTGATCTTACTTTCAATAATATATATACTCCTACGGTAGCGGTCCACAGCACTATTTGGTTTATGCGGTTGTGGCTTGGGTACGAGCGGTGAAAGTGGACGGCACTACTCACTTTTGCAACTTTAGGACTA
>CAZQCL010000232.1:0-2629 GCA_964592435.1 uncultured Oscillospiraceae bacterium | reverse complement strand
GACGGTGCGACATACTCAAATGAATAAGGAAAATTATCTACATAATATTTGTAGATGTCAGATAGTGCATAGGCATCATTGATATTTACTTCACGAATAACTATATTCATCGACCCCTTTTATAATTTGTATGGCTTTCATTTGGCTTATAAATATAGACCAATTACTGGTACATTGTATCTACTATGTTATTCGATAGAGAGAGTTAAAAACCTTCTGTACGGTAAATTTTTATCGCTACTTAGCAAAAATTAGATGTGGCTGGATAATTGGTGTTCAGATTTTCTACGCACATCTTTAGAATCTGTCATATGTGTAGCTATTTATTTATTATATACGGCTGGTTATAATAGAGAATATAGACTCATTATACTTGGATAGGAGATTAAAGATATGACAGCAAAAAAAGTGAATTGGGGAGTAATCAGTTGCGCAAATATTGCAGATAAGGCAGTCATCCCTGGAATTATCGGCGCGCAGAATGCAAAGCTTTATGCGGTGTCCAGCAGAAGCCGCGAAAAGGCCAAGGAATTTAAAACCAAGCACCATGCCGAAAAAGCTTATGACAGCTATAATATGCTTTTGGACGACCCGGATATTGATGCCGTATACATACCATTACCCAATGCTCTCCACAAGGAATGGGTTCTAAAGGCTGCTGAGAAGGGAAAGCACATTCTATGTGAGAAACCCTTGGGAATCAATGCGCAGGAAGTACTGGATATGAAAGCGGCTTGTGAAAAGTACAATGTGAAGCTTATGGAGGCATTTGCATACAGGCACAGCCCCCTGACACATAAAGCAAAGGAGCTGGCCGACAGCGGAATAGTCGGTAAGTTGAAGGTCATTGAGGCCTGGTTTTCATTTCGGTTGGATGATTTGAATAATGTACGGCTAATAAACGATCTCGGCGGAGGAGCGACCTATGATGTCGGCTGCTATGTCATCAATATCATACGTTATATCGCCGGAAGCGAGCCGATCAAGGTAATGGCATCAGGAGAAACAGGCCCCGTATCAGGCGTGGATGAAAGCAGCTGCATGCTGTTTGAATTTGAGAATGGGTTAAAGGCAGCCGCCCACTGCGCATTCAATTCCGCTCCAAGAAGCGGATACCGCATAGTAGGGGAGACGGGCATAATCGAAGTAGACATCATGTTCAATGCAAAGGGAGAGCTCGGAATACAAGTGATTAAAGACGACCATACCGATATCATAACAGTATCTACTCCTGATAATTATATGTTGGAAGTGGAGCAGTTCGGAAGATGCATTCTGGATGGAGAGGCCCCTCATCTCAGCTTGGATGATTCCTATGGAAATGCCGTAGTAATTGACAAGGTGCTGGCGCAGATTAAGAAGTAATTTGCCTGAGAATTATTTTAGTATCGAGGCTCAGAGATCGACATCTGAAAAAGCACCAAAAGAGGAGCACCAAAAGGGTCATCCGCAATGATGACCTTTTTGGTGCGTAGCTATCTCCCTTTCACTTCCGCCCGCCATATTCTTAAGCTTTGCCTTTCCCCTCTTTGAGCTGACATAATCTATAATCCATATAATCAAATTTCTCTGATTTGTAAAACTTTCCGCAGTTACTCCAAGGATTTTAACAGTCTTAAGATGGTCATATACGCCTGCTGTCTTTGATACCCACCTTTGGGATTGAACATATTTCCGCCTACACCTTTCATAACCTCTGCATTGTTGACATATCCTATATAAGGCTTGGCCCAGCTTGCGATAACTTGATCGTCCGCAAACACAGGACAATCCGCCTGAATATCTTCTCCCAATGCCCTTGCCGCTGCGGACAGAACTTTTGCAGCCTGCTCGCGAGTAAGCCAGTTATCCGGGGCAAAGGTGGTTGCCGAAGTTCCTTCTACAATTTTCAATACATTTGCCGCTATCACATCGGGATGGCTACAGTCGTCAAACGGTGATTGTTCCGGTACTTGAAGGCCTTGACTTTCAATATATTCAGTTACGGTCATCCCCGTTTTTTCTTCCACCAGTCTGACTGCCAAAATACAAAACTCTTCCCGGGTAATGTCTTGATCATAATTATTTTGCATATCTTTCGGTACCAGCTGCAATCCGATGGCTTCCTCTACTTCTTTTGCAGCCCAGCTTGTAGGAGAATCCTGAATTCCATCCATTATAGTTTTCAGCGGGATATTCTCACTCCAGCTTTCCATGTCACCATGGCCCAAAACCTTATAATAATTCCTGCCGGCAGTCCCCAAGGTATTGTCATCAAAGACAACAGCAATATGTCTTTCCCCAATGGCCATTTCCCGTGCATGGTCGTATAATTTTACCGGTTGTTCTGATTCAATAAAATATCCGTTCCCCCATGCCCATAAGGTATGATCCGTTTTAATAACCGCTACCTGATTGCCATTACCACTGGCACACGCTCTCAGCACATTATCCATGACCTTATAGGGGGTACCTGCATAACTTACCCATCCTTCTTCTGTATAAATCCCGTCGTTTGAGCCAGCGCCCCAGGAATATAAACTATTGTCCAGCCTGATTGCCAGGACAGCCGCAGAATTACCATGAATCATGCGTACATCCTCCAATATTTGAATGGGTGTGTATATGCTTTCGGTGTCACGATTCCCCA
>CAZQCL010000231.1:0-2647 GCA_964592435.1 uncultured Oscillospiraceae bacterium | reverse complement strand
GGGAACATCATAATGGACATTGCAAATATAATTGGAATAACTCCTGCAAGGTTTACCTTTATTGGCAGATATGTGCTCTGACCGCCGTACATTTTCCTTCCGACAACACGCTTTGCATATTGTATTGGAATTCTTCTCTCGGCTTCCTGGACCCATATAACGCCGGCAATAACTACAACAAATACGACTAATATGCCGACAATAGCCAGTATTCCCAAAAAGCCGGAGCCGAAGTTGCCCATCTTGTAGTTGTTGATTAGGCCTTGAGCAGCAGATGGACCTCTTGATACGATACCTGCAAATATGATCATAGAAATACCGTTTCCTATGCCATTCTCAGTAATCTTCTCTCCAAGCCACATGATAAATGCGGTACCTGCAGAAAATGAAAGCGTGATTGTCATAAAACTCCACACGCTTCCTCCGTCAATAACTCCGCCACGTGCCTGCAGGGTAATATAAAGGGCGGTTGCCTGCACCATACCAAGTATAACCGTACCATATCTGACATACTGCTGTATAACCTTCCTGCCCTCTTCACCTTCCTTCTGTAACCTTTCAAGCGCAGGAATTGCTACTGTTAAAAGCTGCATAATAATAGACGAATTAACATAAGGCTGTATACCTAAGGCAAAAACCGTTGCTTGCTGGAATGCTCCACCCGAAAGGATATTCAGGAATCCTCCCAATGAACCGGTCGAATCAAGAATTCCGGCAAACGTCGAAGTGTCTATGCCTGGATTTGGCACGAAGGCGCCCAGTCTATAAACTACCAACAATGCGATAGTGAATAAGATCTTTTTACGTAAATCCGGAATTTTCCATGCATTACGCAGAGTATCTAACATTCCGCCCATTTTATACCACCTCTACCTTTCCTCCTGCAGCCTCAATCTTCTCTGAAGCCGTCTTGGTGAATCTTGCCGCTTGAACGGTAAGCTTTTTTGTAAGCTCGCCATGACCGAGTACGGATATTCCATCATACAGCTTCTTGGTTATACCGTTTTTCTTCAAAAGTTCACCATTCACCACAGTACCATCCTCAAACCTGTTCAGGGTTGATACATTGATTTCCGCATAAACCTTAGCAAAAATTTTATTATTAAAACCTCTTTTAGGCATCCTTCTATATATCGGCATTTGACCGCCCTCAAAGCCAATTCTTACTCCTCCGCCGGAGCGTGCATTCTGGCCTTTATGCCCACGGCCTGCTGTTTTGCCGTTGCCGGAACCGGGTCCTCTGCCTTTTCTGGTCGGAGCTTTTTTAGCGCCCGGTACAGGTTGCAATTCATGTAGTTTCACCTTTACACCTCCCTTATATTTCTTCTACGGTTACCAGGTGTGATACCGTTTTTATCATTCCTCTTATCTGAGGATTATCCTGCTGTTCCACAAAACTACCTATCCTCTTTAAACCAAGGGCCTTTACAGTAGCTTTCTGGTTCGCCAGGCTCTTATTTGTGCTTTTGATTAGTGTAATTTTCAGTTTTGCCACCCTAGTATCCTCCTAACCCAGTATTTCTTCTGCGGATTTTCCGCGAAGTCTGGCAACATCCTCAACAGTCCTCTGTTGCGAAAGCGCCTGCATCGTTGCATTTACCATGTTAATCGGGTTGTTCGACCCAAGTGACTTCGTTCTGATATCACGAATACCGGCCAATTCCAAAACCGCTCTTACAGGGCCACCTGCAATAACACCGGTACCGGGGCCTGCCGGCTTCAGAAGTACTTTTCCTGCGCCATATTGTCCGATTGCTTCATGGGGAATAGTTGTTTCGACAATAGGCACCTTTACAAGCTTTTTCTTGGCATCATCAATACCTTTCCTAATAGCATCAGGTATTTCGGCAGCTTTTCCTATTCCGGTCCCCACATAGCCGTTTTCATCACCGACGACTACAAGAGCACTGAAGCGAAAATTCCTACCACCCTTTACAACTTTGGTTACACGTCCTATTTTGACAACTTTTTCTTTAAGATCCAATGTTCCAGCATCAATACGCTGCAAACTCCATCCCTCCTCTTTTAAATCCTTTAACCGTTAGCCTTAGCCTCACCAGCGACTATTAAAATTCAAGTCCTGCTTCCCTTGCACCCTCGGCAAGTTCCTTCACTCTACCGTGGTACAGATAACCGCCTCTGTCAAATACGACCAGCTTTATACCCTTTTCAACTGCCTTTTGCCCGATAAGCTTACCTACCTCTCTGGCGGCTTCCTTGTTTCCACCTTTTGCATGCTTACCCTTAACAGCTGCATCAAGTGAAGAGGCTGAAACTAGAGTCTGGCCTGTTGTATCGTCTATAATCTGAACATATATATTCTTTAAGCTTCTGAAAACATTAAGCCTTGGACGCTCTGTGGTTCCGGCAACTTTTTTGCGGACCCTCTCATGTTTCCTCAGCCTGATTTCATTTTTATTGGCCTTTTTTATCATTTCTCTTCAACTCCCTCCTACTTATCCTTTAACGCCGGCTTTACCTTCCTTGCGTCTGATTACTTCATTTTCATACTTGATGCCCTTGCCCTTGTAGACTTCAGGTTTTCTCTTAGCCCTGATCTTAGCGGCAAACTCTCCTACCTCCTGCTTGTCGCAGCCCTTAACAATTATCTTGTTAGGAGCAGGTACATCAACTGTAACATTTGCAG
>CAZQCL010000230.1:0-2693 GCA_964592435.1 uncultured Oscillospiraceae bacterium | reverse complement strand
GAGAGTCTTTCCATGGTGGCTTCTGCTCTCGGAAAGCTAATTGAGTCTGGCGAGGGCTCCTGCGATCCTGACGTGTGCAGGAACGGTTCTCATGAAGGAGACGGTTCTGCCAGCGACGCGAAGCGTGGCATTGATGGGGACGGTTCTCCCAAGCCGCTGCTCTTCGCGGTTGGAGACGGCAATCATTCGCTTGCCTCCGCTAAGGCTCACTGGGAAAATGTTAAGGCCGAATTGAATCGACAGCAATCCACTCCTGCAAAGGCTGCCAACCACCAAGCCGCAACAGCATGCGCCGACGCTGATGCTGCTGAGGTCAACGCTGATGCTGCTGAGGCCGCCTACACTCCGGAGCACCCTGCCAGATACGCACTCGTCGAGATAGTAAATGTCCATGACGACGGACTTGTATTTGAGCCAATCCATAGAGTCGTGTTCGGTATAGACAGTACAAGCATACAGGAGCAGCTAATTAACTCCGCGCGTCGTATTCAACTGGATGCCGAAATTGAGCTGTTTGATTCAAAGGAAGCAGTGGTAGCGTTAACGACAGACGGTGCTGCTGCTATAGAAGACGCGGAAGATGCAGCAATTGAACCGGCTACAGCAACCGTGGCATCTTCTGTAAAGGAAAAAGATTCAGAGGGCATCGCTCCTGCAGGTGCTATTAGCGCAGTAAATGAGAGAAAGGTTCCCCACAATAAAGCCGTCCCCCACTGTGTCCCCTTTATCCTTGAGGGAACATACGGCCTGCTCACGGTGCACAATCCGGTCAGCAGCCTTGAGGTGGGAACGCTGCAGAGCATTCTTGATGAATTTGCAAAAAATAATACAGGCGAGAATGCCTGTGAAAATACCGGCGAAAATGCCGGCGATGTTGAGATAGACTATATCCACGGCGAACAGGTAGTTACGGAGCTTGGCTCACAAGGCGGATGCATTGGCTTTTACCTGCCTGCCATGAGCAAGCATGATCTCTTCAGAACTGTCAAAACTGATGGTGTGCTGCCCAGAAAAACCTTTTCTATGGGAGAGGCTGAAGAAAAGCGCTACTATCTGGAGTGCAGGCGCATCAGATAGATGATGCGCTTTCCAAGCTTAAACTTATGGCTCTACCAGCGCTTATGGCTCTATTGCGCTACTGACACTTCTGCCCATTCCTTGACTTCCCAGCCCGTATTGGTGGGTTCGAGAAAGTGCGGAGGTGTTTCGTAGGTCATACGGTAATCGAAGCTGTTATCTTCCTTGTACCCGTGAATGGTTGTATTCCCCTGCCAGCCTGTTCTGCTTTGATAAGTTGCGCCCACCTTATTTACTATCTTTGATCCAGTGAAATAAATGTATCCCATATTGCCCAAATCTTCATACCTGTCGACACCATAATAGCTATTCGCGGATAATCCGAAAATGGCTGCATGGATTCTGATATTCGGCAGTGCAGCCGAAACATTCTGATGATTAGTGTTGCTGTTTTCCCTTGGCCAGTATCGCGAATTAATCAGTATGTTGCCATTCGAAATCAACCCCAGCATATCATCGCTTTGACCTGAAAGGCTTGCGGAAGCTGACGCAGGAATATTGTCATTGGCATAGGTAATCCCACCGGTCACAGAAGCACTGTTAAAGCTAAAATTGGTCGGATCCTTCCCTGTAATATATATATTCCCCTCTGCGACTATGCTCAGCCGTCCATCCAGCACTCCCGACACGAACAGAGTTCCGTCTACATGTATAACGCCGCTGTAGGGTAACGGTCTAGTAATTAGCATATCGCCGCTCTCATTAATATTCCTGATTTTAAGCTCGTTCCCATTGAGCAGGATACATGTCCGTCCCGAATATTCATAGCCATCGGTCCCGGATCCAGCCCAGTAGACAATATTACTGTTCGAGGATGGAAACGCCATCGGTGTGCCCTTTACCGGCTGTCCCGCCTTCTTAAACTCAGGATATCCGGATCTTCTTTCCCAACCCTCACAGTAGGTAACGTTATCATGAAAAACAGGAGTGCCGGTCGTCCTCAACCACCCGTTGGTAAAAATCGGTCCGCGCACCTGTTCTCCATTACCCCAGTATAGGTCATTACCGTTCACATCCGTCATATCGGTGGAAAACTCCATATAGTTTGTAAACTGTTTCTTGTGTACCTTTACTTCTATTGCCCTTTTAATACTCTCATTATCATCAGTCCAACCGGTTGATTTTATAGTTACTACCGGCTTTGCGGTTGACGGCGGCACTACCTCGATCTGATAATAGCCCACCACTCGCCCGCCGCTTTTGTATTCGGTTACCTTATATTTCTTGGGGTACCCCGCCCATTCAGAGATTGCACCTGCTTCCGTGCCCGAATAAAATTCCACGGGTTCAAACTCATCCACACTCTCTGTCCATTTATAAAAATCGGAATTGTCGTTTAGCTGCCAAATGTACCTATTATAGCCCGCCTCTGCAATATGAAGTGCTTGCTCAGATGTCTTCGTCCTATCAATTGCAACTGTCTGATTGCTTATAACATAAATCACTGACGTGAGAATAATAAGCAATATGGCAATTACTACAATAACCAACGGCAATGCTAGACCCTTTTCGCTTTTGTAATACATCTACTCTGGCACCCCCTTGCTTCTGGAAGTTATAGTCATATTCACTTCTACCGGCTTTGGCAAAGGGTCGCTGATGCTATTGATGCTCAG
>CAZQCL010000229.1:0-2701 GCA_964592435.1 uncultured Oscillospiraceae bacterium | reverse complement strand
CCCACTTTCAGGAAAGAATCGATTCGTTATAATCGGCAGTTTCTCTTTCATTTTGAATAAATAATTGAAATAATTCCCGCCGTCCAGCCCGGCGTACTCCAATAGCTCCGATGCGATAAAATTAGTAGAGATGAGCGGAGCCGCCCCGGTTGGCACAGCTACGCCACCTTCCTGCGCCAGCTCTCGAGCAGCCTTGTTGCACCATATGAAATAGGGTGTCCTGTATTTATTCAAATACGTTTCCGTACTATCACCACTAACGTTAAAACCAAGCTGCCTGTACCCCTGATCATTGTCTCCCAGAAAGGGCAGGTGATCGGAAAAATAGAGAAAGACCACCGGCTCGCTCATATCTTTTATTGAATCGAAAAGAAAGCCCAGAGCCTTATCGCATCTCGTCAGTCCATAGGTATAATTATTGAGGATATTGTAGGTAGCTTCATCCATAGTGTCTTTTCTTTTTAACATCTCAGGATATCCAAGATCTCTCTTTGAATAGGGACCATGATTATCTATGTTCACTACAAACTGAAAATACGGTACATCGGGTTTCTCGGAAAGATGCTCACTGAATTTTTCAAGTGCAAACTCAGCCGTGCTCCTATCGGAAATATATCCATGGTTAAGCTCTATACTGCTCTGATCCATGTCCTTCTTGAAGTAAATGCTGTCAAAGCCAAAAAACTTATATACATTCTGCCTGTTATAAAACCAGGACTCCCCGGGGTGGAAGGCCATCGAGCTATACCCGGCCTCTTCCAGCTCCCGCACCAGCGAATAAGTATCCTTCCTGATGTAATAGGAATAGGGACTGCTCATTTCAGGCATAACAGGCATTGAGTGACCTGTCAAAAAGGAAAATTCCGTATTGGCGGTCCCGCCTCCAAACACATTCGTTACAATTTGGCCAGCATAAGCTTGCCGAACTATTCTGTTGAAATTAGCCAGGGGATCAAAGCCCTCGTTGAATTCGACACCTTCTATTTTATCAATATCATAAAAGGCTTCTCCCATGACAGCAATAATATGTGGCTGTTTGCTGCTACTCACAGTATACGGCGGCTCCGAGTAATCATCGAGAATCTCTTGCGCTTCCTCCCTCGAATAATTCTCGGGCTTTATGGATTTGTATGTGCCGGCGCGAACCAAAAAAGAATACAAAAAGCCCCGGGATTTGAAAAGATCTACTCGAGAATAGATGGAACCGGTAACTTCAAAGCTGTCGTACAGCTTGGAATTTTTATAGATCGGGGAAAATGCTACTCCGAACAATACAATGGCTGCTATTACCCCGGCAATTCCGGCAGGTAGGCGGAGCTTACGCGATTTCACAAAAAGAAATAAGCCAACGCTCACGACCAGCCAAAACAGAAGACTTAATATAATTATCGGAGAAAAGGGCAGCTCTGAAATCTTAACAACCGCCGCTGCTTCTATCCCTAATAACAAATCCTGCGGTGTAAAGGGCTCCTCTCTAAGCAACATCATAAAACGGTTGACGACATGAGATATTATGTATATTCCTCCGCCGAGACCAAATGACGCCCAATGCCTTGAGGTCAAATGATACAATAAGAGCATCAGCAATGTTAGCGGTAATGTATTCAACACTAACAGGAGCGGAGATCGGATATATCTTACTACATTCAAAAAGCTGACCACATCCGACAGCAGAATGCCAATAAAGGATAATATAAAGGATAAAAGTATTACAAATAGAATATTCGTAATATAAAGGTCTATAGTAATGCAAGGTGTATTTTTCTTCAAGCTTCCCTCCAAAAGTATATTTTACGCTAGCTTTGCCTTTTTCTTTGTTATTATTTCATCTTTTTAACAATGTCAATGCTCATAAGTCCGGACTTCATCGCACATTTGCGTAAAAATGTATTGTACATAGCCGGACATTTCAGGTTCTTCAAAACGATATTTCTAACTAGGGGCTTCAGATTATTATTGTATAGCATCGTAAATTTTTCGAGATCCTGTTCCAGAGCCCGTGCCAGCGCCAAAGCGCTCTTAAGCGCATAGCTGATACCCTCTGCTGAGCTGGGGCTTATTAATCCTGCCGCTTCGCCCACAAGTGCAATTCTGTTCCCCCCCGTACATATCTGGCTTCTTTTGACAGGACGGTACATATATGCCCCATTCCTTTGCAACACCTTATCAAACCTGTAGCCATAATCCAAAAGCTTCTTTTTCAACAGCTCAAACCTTCTGTGCAAATCATCTCCATGATTTAGTGCCGAACCAAGAATTATCTTATCCTCCTTGGGAATAGTCCAGGAGTAAAAATCCGTTATTTCTTTATCGAAAATCGCGCCGTAGTAATTTTGCTTTTCTGAGTCTGAGGCTGTAAACCATTCCTGTATCGTTACATAAAGCTTTGGAGCAAGCATATTCGCAAAGCCCTGTCTTCTAATCATGGAAAAAGCGCCATCAGCTCCCACAAGTATCTTTGCCTTCTCTTTATATTCCTTCCCATCGTAATTAAGTCTGACAATAATACCATCCACCTGCTCTTCGTATGATCTGTAAATACATCGATTCATCACGGTAACTGAAGAGGGGATTATTGTCTCAAGCCATTTGTCGAATTCATTTCTATCAATATTGATATAATGACGCTGGTAATAGCGCTCTATCGAATTATTTATATCAATTGTACGAACCGCAAACATCTGCGGGCTCAGTAACGCGG
>CAZQCL010000228.1:0-2704 GCA_964592435.1 uncultured Oscillospiraceae bacterium | reverse complement strand
CCCTTCTGTCCCCTTCACAAATGGGGTGTGTACTTATAACCTTACAGGATGGCTGATTTCAAATCAACGAACAAATTATGTAAACCTGGAGCCGGTTTTGGGCGGTCAAAACTGGCCCCAGTAGTATAAACGAAATAATCTCCGAATAAATTAGCAATATGAAAAGGCGATTAGCGAAAGTTCACATAATAGCAATAGCCCCGTCAAAGGAAAGGCTTATCAGCCTTATTAGAGCAGCGGGTTCAAGTTTTTACTCAAAATTTGAGATAAGCCCAAAAAAAGCAATCATTTTAATTGCTTTAATGGTACCACTGATATTTTTAGTTTGCCTCATAATCAGTCATATCAAGGTAAGCTGATATTACTGGCATAGGTTGGCTGGTATTACAAGTGTAGGTTGACATTACAAGCGCAGTATCTGTATTACCTTCTCCTTCATTTCATTCTTGCCGCATACCTCTCTATGGAGTATTTCCTTGTTCTCTAAGCCATCAAGGCCAACGGGTATCTTAAGTCCGCACTCCTGAGCCAGAATCCCCAGCAGCTCAAATTCCGACTTCCCTGCAATAGTATCTTCTCCCATAATAGCCCTTGCAACACTTTTATTGAATTTAAAGGGACTTGCAGTAGATACAATCACAGTCTTAGTCATATCCCCGGTGGATATGAGGTACTTATCGTAAACATCGACCCCCACAGCCGTATGCGGATCTACGACATACCCATAATCGTCGTAAACCTCTTTAATCGTCTCAATAGTCTCAGCCTCAGTGGTATAGGAGCCCCAAAATAATTCTGAAACTCTTTGCTTCACTTCCGCGTCTACTGTATATCTGCCTTCATTCTTCAGCATGCTCATCCACTCAAGAACCTGATTCCCGTTATGGCCGGACAGTTCATAGAGCAACCTTTCCAGGTTGCTGGAAATAAGTATGTCCATTGATGGTGAAATAGTCCTTTTGAAATCTCTTTCGCGGTCATAGATACCTGAGTTGATAAATTCGGCCAAAACATTATTCTCATTTGATGCGCAGATCAGCTTACCCACAGGCAGCCCCATTTCGCTTGCATACCACCCGGCAAGTATATTGCCGAAATTCCCTGTAGGCACAGTAAAATTAATCCTCTCCCCCGCAGTGATTTCGCCGGTTGCAAGCAAATCGGCATAAGCAGAAAAATAATATACTATCTGCGGTACAAGCCTGCCCCAGTTAATTGAGTTAGCAGATGAGAACTTGAATCCATTGCACAGCATCTTCTCTCTTAATTCCTCATCAGAGAAAATCGCTTTAACACCGGTTTGTGTATCGTCAAAATTGCCCTTTACAGCTACGGAATATACATTGTCGCCTTCCTGTGTAACCATCTGTATCTTCTGAACCTGACTTACACCGTTTTCAGGAAAGAAGACGATTATCCTTGTGCCCTCTACATCCCTAAAGCCCTCTAAAGCTGCTTTTCCAGTATCTCCGGAGGTAGCAACCAGAATGACCGTTTCTGCGGTTTCATGTGTTTTCAGATTTGCTTTCACCAGCAGCCGAGGCAGAATCTGCAGCGCAACATCCTTAAATGCATAGGTCGGCCCATGCCAAAGCTCCATTACATATGCGCTGTTGCTCAGCCTCCTGACAGGTGCAACATGATTGCCTTCGAATCTCCCGCCTGAATAGGCGCTGTTTACACATTCTGTCAATTCCTCGCGGGTATAGTCATCAAGAAACCGTCCAAGTATATGAACCGCTCTTTCGTTGTAGTTCATCTGAGCCAATGAATAAATCTCATCCGGTGTAAACTTCACAACATCTTGAGGTACAAAAAGGCCTCCATCGGCAGCCAGACCTCTTTTGATTGCCTCCGCCGACAAAACGTTTTTCACCCTGCCGCGGGTGCTTTCATAAAGCATTAAGTGACCCCCTTGATCATTTATGACAACTGTCATTCATAATATGATAATACAAATAAGCATAAATTGAAAGAAAATAAATTAAGGAATCTTTGTCAATTCATTTAGTCTTGCTTTAGCATTCCTAACATAGCCGCTTCTGGGGTAATCGTCTATCAATCTTTGGAAAAGTGCCACAGCGGTTCTGGAGTTATCCGCAAATTGGTTGCATCTGCCCATATAATAAAGAACCGCATCCATCCTGCTATATTCAGGATCATACACCTGCACCCTCTCAAAACTCTTCAGAGACTCAGGGTATTTCCTGGAATTATACAGCTTGTAGCCCTTATCATACGCAGCTTTTGCAGCCAGTGGCATAACCCTTTCATATAGCTTGTCAAATTTTACCTTCTCCGCATCTTTGAATTCGACTGTCTTCATAAGAAGAAGAATATCCGCAGCATCCAAATATTTCTTGTCTGCGGTTAAGGATTCTATTTCATAAAGCTTCAGTGAAGTCTTGTAATAATCCGCTTGTGCTAAAGCGCTCTCCTTATCCTTTTGTAGCATGGCAATCTTATTGCCCAGATCATCCATTTTTACATTATACTCAGCCTTCACCTCATTTACGGCTGCTTCAATCGCACCCTGATCCGGCTGCACCGGAAGGTCCTCAGGCTTTTTCGCCGACGGTTGAATAATGGCGGCAATTGCAAATCCGACAGCAAACGCCATAACAATCAATAATGCATTGGATAGATATTGCTTTTTGGTCTTGCTTTCTTTTCTTAAATACTTGCCTGATCTAACCCTTTTCGG
>CAZQCL010000227.1:0-2773 GCA_964592435.1 uncultured Oscillospiraceae bacterium | reverse complement strand
AAGTGGTGCATTTACCCTATGTATGATTTTGCTCATCCCATTGAGGATATGATTGAAAATATAACCCATTCCCTCTGTTCCCTGGAATATGAGGATCACAGGCCGCTCTACGACTGGGTGGTGGACAATTCCGGGCTTGATGCCAGGCCGCGGCAGATTGAGTTTGCAAGACTGAATCTTTCCTACACCATGATGAGCAAAAGAAAGCTGCTGCAGCTGGTCAACGAAGGAATTGTAGCCGGTTGGGATGATCCCAGGATGCCTACATTATCAGGCTTGAGGAGGAGGGGCTATACTGCCGTTTCTATACGGGATTTCTGTGATCGAATTGGTATTGCCAAGACGAACAGCCTGGTGGATTATGCTTTGCTGGAGCATTGTGTCCGTGAAGACCTGAACGCAATAGCACCGAGAATGATGGCTGTTCTCAGACCGCTGAAGGTTATTATAGACAATTATCCAGAAGGTCAGGTAGAGTGGCTTGATGTTGAGAACAACCCGGAAAACCCTGATATGGGAACCAGAAAAGTACCCTTCTCCCGGGAGCTGTACATTGAGCAGGATGATTTCATGGAGGATCCTCCAAAGAAATACTTCCGGCTGTTCCCAGGCAACGAAGTCAGGTTGAAAAACGCTTATTTTATCAAGTGTGAACGTATCGTAAAAGATGCGGAGGGAAATATTACGCAGCTTCACTGCACATATGATCCTGCTTCGAGGGGTGGAAGCTCACCAGACGGGCGTAAGGTCAGAGGAACCCTTCACTGGGTATCAGCTGCTCACGCCGTCAACGCCGAAGTACGTTTGTACGATCACCTCTTCACAGAGCCGGACCCGGGAGCTGCAGAGGATTTACATGCTATAATCAGCCCCAACTCCCTGGAGGTGCTCACAGACAGCAAGATGGAACCGAATCTGGCCTCATCAGAACCCGGCAGCCACTATCAGTTCCTGCGCATGGGATACTTTTGCACCGATATCGACTCGACACCCGAGAAGCCTGTTTTCAACAGAACAGTCGGGCTTAAGGATTCCTGGGGTAAAGAAATGAAAAAACGATAAAACAATAGTAGCCACTAAACTATATATAGTATTATTATTAGTTGACAAGCACAATATATTGTTGTATTATGTTCTCATAACTTAATACTCTTATATGACGAAGGGGAAGCAGGTGCGAATCCTGCACAGGGCCGCTACGGTATTGAATTTAAAATTCTAAGTCCGATTACCTGAATCATATATAAAGCACATTAAATTCCCGGATCTGGAAAGAGATGTCGAATGATTACCAGACTGCACTTTTAAGGAATATGTGCAGTTTTTTTATTCTATTTGCGGCTATTACATTTATAGGGGGACGTTATGAGGCTAGTTGGTTATACTAAGTTGACGCTTCAGGATTATCCTGGTTATGTTGCGGCAATGTGTTTTACAGGCGGGTGCCAACTAAGGTGCCCTTACTGCCATAATGCTCAGCTTGTTCTTTTAGATGAACAAAATAATAGTGTAGATGGTGAAGAAATAGCTATGACATTCCTTTCCTATCTCGAACAGAGAAGGCTCCAACTGGATGGCGTCGTAATAAGTGGCGGTGAACCTTTGATGCAACAGGACATAGAGGATTTTCTACGTAAAATAAAAGGGCTGGGACTGGCAGTCAAGCTGGACACGAATGGCTTGTTGCCTGGAAAATTAGAAGAATTGATTGGCTGTGGGCTGGTTGACTATGTCTCACTAGACTATAAAAGCTGTAAAGAGCAGTTTGCACAAACCGTCGGGTTGTGCAGCCCTGAAGGTCGAACTATTGCAGGCATTTATTACAATTGCTGGAGAGCCAGTCTGGAATGTCTAAGAAAAGCTCATATTTCCTATGAGCTAAGGACGACTGTTGTTCAGGAATTACACCCTATAAATGTACTTGTGCGGATGGCCGAAGAGGCAGATATATTAGAATCCTGGTTCCTTCAATCATTCATGAAAAAGGGGCTACTAATATGCGATTACACAAATCCGAAGACAGCTCTTACTGCTTATTCTAATGAAGAGATGCAAGAGATTAAGCAAGAACTGCTTAAAATTGCCCCCTGTACTAAGTTAAGAGCATAATTATAAATTTATATACGAAGGAGATAAATTGTCATGAAATACCAAGTTGAAAAAAGAGATGGGCGATTGGCTACCTTTGAAATCGGTAAAATTCGCCGTGCCATTCAACGTGCTTTTGAAGCACAAACAGTCAATTACGATAATTCAGTGCTGGACTTATTGGCACTGAGGACAACAGCAGAATTTGAGTCAAAGGTTAATCGGGGTGTTATCACGGTTGAGCAGATTCAAGACGCAGTGGAAGTTGTACTAATACAGGCCGGTTATGCCAAGGTTGCCAGAGCTTATATCCTATATCGCAAGCAGCATGAGAAGGCCAGAAATGCTCTG
This sequence comes from uncultured Oscillospiraceae bacterium, assembly GCA_964592435.1. Classification (GTDB taxonomy): domain Bacteria; phylum Bacillota; class Clostridia; order Acetivibrionales; family DTU013; genus JAAYBT01. Next base: position 334 of record CAZQCL010000227.1, on the reverse strand, counting down.
AACACATTGTTGGATTATCGTAAGGTTGTGGATGACTATGTCAAGAATGAAGACTGGCGTGTAAAAGAAAATTCTACTGTTACATATTCCGTAGGAGGTCTGATTCTGTCTAACAGCGGAGCAATAACTGCTAACTATTGGCTTTCTGAGATATATGATGAAGAGGTGGCCAATGCCCACAGAAGTGGGGATATGCATATACACGATCTTTCAATGCTGACTGGTTATTGTGCGGGCTGGTCGCTTCAGCAACTAATTAGTGAAGGGCTTGGGGGCATACGCGGAAAAACAACCTCTGCACCGGCTAAGCATTTGGCTACTCTATGCAATCAAA
>CAZQCL010000226.1:0-2794 GCA_964592435.1 uncultured Oscillospiraceae bacterium | reverse complement strand
CGCAGCCGACTCCCTTATGGATAACAGGCATCTGCCGGTGACAACCATGATAACAATTATTCCTCCGACCAGCGCCCATTTACCGGGGATCTCTCCTAATACCAGAAACACCCACACGGGATTGAGAATCGGCTCGATGATTGGTATCAGGGACGCTTCCAGCGCCGTTACATGCTTTATTGCCTTCGAATACAAAATATAAGGGAGCCCCAGCTGAACAACACCCAGCACTACAAGATACATCCAGCCTTTAGCATCAGGCATATCTCGAAAAACAAACGGTACACCGATGATGGCGGTCAAAATATTGCCCAATAGCACCGATTCAATCGGAGACCCATCCTTCTGCATGCGCATAAAAATTGCAAATAAAGCAAAAGCGAGCCCGCTTCCGGCAGCAAGGAGGTTACCGAAAATGCCGCCTGCACCAATATCATCCGCAAAAAACAGCACCATCGCGCCAACAGCTATAATTATTGTAACCCAGTCTGCCCGCCTTACCTTTTCCTTCAAAAGCCACCCACCAAGAACAGCCACATAAACAGGCGCAGTATACTGAAGCAATATAGCATTCGCTGCAGTTGTGTGCTTATTGGCGGCAACATATAGCAGAACCGTTGCTGAATAAGACAGTGCAGCTCCGATTTGCGCAAAGGACCAGTCTAGCTTTGGCTTTCTTGTGGCAAACAATATAAGAATTGCCGAAATGCCGCTCCTCACCCCTGCTATTGCCAGTGGATTTGAATTGATTGACTTAATCAGCAGCCCACCAAGGCTCCAAAGAATTGCAGTAATAATCAGATAAATAATTGCCTTTGGCCTTTCCTTCATTGCTGAGATCGTACTCAAGATAATCACCATTCCATATTTGTTATGCGTAATATACCCAGTATATATGAAAGGCACACAGTTTTACACTGCAATATTTATACTAATACAATGCAGTCAATACATAACAACGTTCTTTCCTGAGTTTTTTGCTTTATACAGAGCCCGATCAGCAGCTCTTATAAATTGATCGACATCCGTTACCTTCCTTGTGAAAGAGGCAACACCGAAGCTGCAGGATATTTTCAGTCCCGGTATTAATTCCTCATCAGATATGAATTTTCTGATGCGTTCCGTTATTTCGACAGCTTGGAGCCTGTTCGTATGAGGCATGATAATCGTGAACTCGTCTCCTCCCCAGCGAGCTAAAGTGTCAGTTTCACGGATCATTTTATGAACGGTAGCTATAACCTTGACAATAACCTCATCGCCAACCAAATGCCCACATTTATCATTAATGAGCTTAAAATCATCAATATCGAAGAGGATTAAGGAAAGGGGCGTTTTATACCTGCTTGAAAACCTCATCCACATATTAATCTCATCATATAGCTTTGCCTTGTTAATCAGCCCGGTAAGAGAATCCGTGAAGGATATTTTTTCAAGCTCCTTGTTGATCGCATAATTATACCGTTTGCTAGAATACGCCCTGTATGAGGAAAGTGCAGATAAAACAATAATCAGCGCTGTATGAACAATACCTGCGGAAAATATGCTTGTACTAAGCTGTCCGGCATATTTGACAAAGGCAACTACAAAAAAACAGGCACTTCCAATGAGCGTTACTATCACCATGTATATCCATCGGTTTGGAACAAGGAAAACTGAAAGTATCAAAAGAATCATGCTCAATACCTGCACCAGAAAGTCAGGAGAGGAGTATTGCCAAAAAACGAGAATAAAGTTTAAAAAGCAAAGTGACTCACATACTGAAATCCATGCAGAAATTCTATAAGGATTCCCAATGTGCTCGAGGCGAAAGAAAAACAAAAGTGAAATAACCAGAAAGAGGGTCCTAAATATTGCTATAACAATAAAAGACCCGGTATCTTTAGTCAAAAAAAAGTCAGGGATCACAAATAGCGTATTGAGTATAGCTAAAAATAGTATGAGGGGCTTCATGTACTTTAGAGAGCTGAGAAAATCTGCAGTAAAAAATTCTGTTTCAAGATTCCTATCAGTAAACTCACAAAAAACACTTATTGGTTTTTCCATCATTTTTCTATCCACAATAAATAATCCTCAAATAAATAATCCTTAATAGAATATCTTAAGTTAGGCTAGGTTATGTTGCAATACTATAAAAAAATTAACAGCATCATTATAATAACATTATTTACAAAAGAAGTATATGTATTTTAATAAATATGCTTTTTGCTAATACAAGAGCTAATTGCGATGTCCGAAGATATAGATAGATCAAAGCATATAGATAACGAGAAAATAACTTTACCCCAAAAAAGAACGAAGGAATCGTACTTTGCGGGGTTTAGTTTTTTAAAAATACAAAAATGCACCCAATAATCTGAGTGGATGGGCATGTGTGGCAATTATACCACAAATATCGTTGTTCAAGTGGGAAGAAATCGAAGAATTAGGAGATTAAGATTACGGCTCGTCATAGAGTCATAACTGAATAGTATAGGGCACTACTCATAATTTCAACTTTAGGACGGAATAATGCCCAAAAAGGCGCATATTATAGACGACCGGCTATAAAACAAGGCGTATTTCCAAAAATATAGTCCTAAACTTGCAAAAGTGAGTAGTGCGGTCTGCTTTTAGCATCCATGCCAGCGCATCTTGCTCCAAAGCCGCTAATAAGTGTTAGGAAAAGCTTCGTGATACACCCGGAGGAAACCAAAAAAGGCAGTGAAATATACACGATGTACATTTCAGGTGCGCCTGAGTCCATGGGCTGGTCGTGAAGTTTCGCTCTAATGTATATTGTAAAGGTAATTCGTGC
>CAZQCL010000225.1:0-2823 GCA_964592435.1 uncultured Oscillospiraceae bacterium | reverse complement strand
AAAGGAAGAGCAAAAGCATGGCGAAGCAATTTCGCAGTATATGCAGGCAAAGGGACTATATACCGTCCAACAATGAATGAATAGGAATGGATTAAAGCAGGTAGCGATGGATTGAAGGAGGAGGGGGATTCCCGGCGGGAAATCTCCCTCTTCAATATTCTTCCGACATGGGCAGTTGCAGTCTGTCTGCCACTTCTTAAAATGATGCCTTGGGCATCCAAGAGATAACAGAATGACATTTTTCGTACTTTTTACAAGAGTATTCAGCCTATCCTTACGTCAAGCCGTTTATTAAAGTAATATTAAAAGCTTAAAACATCAGAAATTTTGATAAAAAGGAGCACATAAGCTTTAATAGAACGGAGGTATATGAAATGAAGTATAAGCTAATTACCCTTTTTTTGTCCTTTACTCTGATACTATCACTTGCTCCAGCCGCTTTCGGCGCAAGATTTGTCGAGGGCGAAACTGAATGGGAAAATGGGAGAAAAATTCTCCTGTATAATCAAAAATATGAATTTTTTGATCCAAATGCTACTATACCCAAAGAAAGAGGGTACTGTGAGGATGAAGAATATGAGGTAAGATATAAAGCTGAAGATGATACGCTGATCATCGATTATCTGGGTTATAATTCATTAAAGAAGCTGAAGGGGTAAGGTGATAGAAAAGGCAAAAGACAGTACGAACCCCTTTCGAGTCATTATAGCTAATAAATTGACATATTAGCTAATCAGAGATATAATATAGCTAATATGCTAAAAACATGGCTAACGCGAAAGAGCGTGGCTAACAGTTGAAAGGGGTGGCTAAGATGAAGGTTACGTCCACAGAGGTGCAGAATAACTTCGGCAAATATTTGAAAATCGCATCGGAATTAGAGGATGTTATAGTAACCCGGAATGGATATGAGGTTGCGAAAATTGTCCCCTGCGAAGAGAGAACTGCAATTGCGGAGGAAGCTGCAAATTACATTTTCAATGACCGATGGAAGGTTAGCTATGAAGAATTTCTTAAAATGGTGGAGAACTCCGATCTGCGATACGAATATATCGACGGAGAGGTTTACCTGCTTTCTTCACCGGTTTACAGCCATCAGGTGGCGGTAAGTGAAATCATTACAACTTTTCAGAACTGGTTCAAGGGGAAAAAATGCAGGCCTCTGACATCGCCCTTTGATGTCACATTGATGAAGGGTAAAGATAACATCAATGTTGTGCAGCCGGATATTATTGTCATCTGCGATACCGACAAAATTGATACCTCCGGGAAATATCAAGGCGTGCCTGCTCTCACCGTGGAGGTGCTGTCCAGATCCACGAGGAGCAAGGATATGCTGAAAAAGCTTGATCTGTATATGCAAACCGGTGTGAAGGAATACTGGATGGTTGACCCGGTTAAGAAGGAAATTATGGTTTATAATTTTGAGAAGCATGATATAGCAGACCACAACATATATACAGGGGACACAGTTGTAAAGTCAAAAGCCTTCACCGGGCTGGAAGTCAGGCTTGCGGATATATTTACATTTTGAAATCATAGTTTTTTGTTTTTTGGAAGGAATTCCAATTACCCTGTCGAATATTTTCCACAGTACAGCATTTAAGAGGGCTTGATAGAAAAAGTGAATAATAAACATTCCTCTTGGTGTCTCACACTATTTAATAAAATTAAGCTTGAAATATCGTAATCATGGATATATGTATCTCTTGGTAATACTAAAGAGCGGAGAAATCGAGGTGTAATATGAAAACTAACTATGATAGAGTAAAATTTTACAGTGAACACGACTAAACTGATGTACAGGAAACAGATTATGTGGAACTCCTCAAGATTATGGTACTAATTATCATAAAAATCAATGAGGAATTTTGCTTACGCGGACGGAATGCTACTAATAACATCGAACCGTTTTATAGAAGAAAAAAGTTTGGATTATTCTGAGAAGAGATGGAATGCTTGAAAACAACCCGTTAATATCTCTTGACAGAATAACGGGCATACATGAATCAAATCCTTTACAATTGGGTTTAGGAGGGTGAAGCAATGGACTGGGTCAATAGGATGAATCAAGCAATTGATTATGTAGAGGAGCATCTCACCGGCGAAATTGATGAGAAAGAGATTTGCAAAATCATGGCCTGCTCTTTCTCTATGTTTCAGGGTTCGTTCACGCAAATTACCGGCATACCCTTGTCGGGGTATATTCGTCACCGAAAGCTGACATGCGCCGCACACGAACTACAAAACACGGATCAAAAAGTTATTGATATTGCACTAAAATACGGCTATCAATCAGCGGATGCTTTTAGTGTAGCCTTTAAGCGACTACATGGCTGAAATTTGAAGCCAAAGGCACTATATCAGGGCAAGCTTTGTTCAGTTTATGGCAGCGCATTAATAATGAGTTTCTGCCGCAAAGCAAGCACAAGAAGTCAGGGCTTCCTACCATAGAAAAATATGTTCAGTGGGATGAAACGTCGGACACATGCAATGTTGAAGTATGGATACCGGTAGCTGTGAAGTAAGTTGTCGGCCATAAGAACACTGGATATTATATAATGTACGAATACTTATTGACTTTGACATCGTGTCGTAGTTTATACTCCAGTTGAGGAAGGAGCGGGCTGCTTGAGGAGCATCTTAATTATGTAAACCATATCAGTCTAGACAATACTCAACCGGAGGATTTACAGCTTGAGTTATTGCTGGAATGCATAAAATCCAATGTACAATCTGCTTGTTCAGTAATAACGGAGATTGAACTACTTTGTGGGATGCAGCCGGATGAAGCTAATCAACTTGAATATTTTATTTTTAGTT
>CAZQCL010000224.1:0-2826 GCA_964592435.1 uncultured Oscillospiraceae bacterium | reverse complement strand
CATAAAAAAACATAAAAACATAAAAAAACATAAAAACATAAGAAACATAAGAAACATAAAAGACATAAAAGACATATCAAGGAAAGCGGGCATCATGCTGATAGGCATATTTTTTTCATCGCTCGGCGTCAGCCTTTCCGTGAAATCAAAGCTTGGGGCGACACCTGTAGGCGTATGCCCTGCAGTGTTCAGCCCATCCCTTAAAATATCCACAGGTATGGGAATGGGAATCTTGCTTGGTTTATTCTTCGTTGCTCAGATAATTATCCTGGGAAGGGAATTTTCGCCTTTTCAGCTTATGCAGCTTGTGGCTTCCATTTTATATGGATGCTCTGTTGATTTAACAACAAATATGCTTTCCATCTTTCCCGACGAAGCAGTTTGGCAACAGGTGATTTACTGCGCCTTGGGCATCATTTTTCTTGCTTTCGGTGTATTTACCATGCTTAAAGCGAATTTCTTCATGCTTCCCCAAGATGCGCTGGTAAACGTGATATCCGAAAAGTATCGTTGGGAATATGGTAAAATTAAGATTGCCCTTGATAGCATATTGACTGCAATCGCAGCCATCAGCTCATGGATTTTACATCGGAAATTGGTTCACGTAGGAATCGGTACAATTGCCGCTGCTGTATTTGTCGGAATAATAATCAGCAGACTCAAAGAATTTGAAGGATTAAACCATTTACTTGATTGGGCAATCGGCGAAATATGAAAGGATGATCAATATGGATCTTCTGGAAAAAATATCTCTGTTGCATCGAAAAATGAAACACCGCTAAAACAGCAAAACGCTTACTTATATATTACATTTTTATATATGACGAAGTTCCAGCACACCACAGCTCCCACAGCAAATATCTTTGCCAGCAGGTATTGTATGGAAAGCCTTTCTGTCAGCAGATACATGATTAAATCGGATGCACCCAGGTTGAACAAAAACAGCAGAAGGTACATTCCAAGCTGTTTGCCTAGCTTCATCCTAGACTTAAATGACCAGAACCTGTTCACTAAAAAATTGAACCAAAAGACAATTGAAAGGGCTATGGAATTTGAAGCAATGACCGATAGCCCTATTAACTCTTTGAGCAGAAACAGCAATGAGAACTCGATTGCCGCAGAGCAAAAGCCCGTTATAAGATAGCGCAGGATCTGTTCTGCAGACTTTGTTTTTAGTAAGCTTGATATAAATTTTGATATCTTCATTCTACAGCCTTTTCCTTATCATGATATAATTGTGCATCAACCTTTTGCCAGCATGATGTAAGGGCAAAAATTTCGGCGGCGCATAAATTCCGCCGAAGGCATATAACAACCTCACTTGTGAGTTGTCTTGCGAGCTTATTATATCATGAATTGTGCCAAGTATGAAAAAAACGTCGTCGTGCATAATAAACCTGTACCGGCATATAAAACTGTGCACCTCGAGGTATTACATGAAAGGCACCAAAAGCATTTTTGTAATCAGCATCATAGTACTGCTTGCCTTGTTTACAAATGGCCTCTATATACAATATTTTTCGGGAAATACCAATCAAGGGGGTATGCTGAGCCCTATCGGCGATGGCAATAGCTCCGAACAAGCAAAACACCTGCTTGGCAACCTCGAAAGCAGCGTAATTGAAGAAAGCCCCGTCAACTTGATGGTATTGGGATTGGATGGAGACAAGACGCGCTGTGATGTGATTATGTTTTTGCACTTTGTCCCTTCCTCATCGCAGCTAAGTATAATATCCGTAGCTAGAGATACAAGAGTTGTATCGGAGGGAGCTTATGAGAGAATAAATGCGCTGTATTCCAAAGGCGCGGAAAAGCGAATCGCCAGGGAACTGACAAAAATTACAGGGCTTCCGGTTCATTATTACATTACGGTCGACTTTAAAGGGTTTAGGAGGATTATCGATACCCTTGGCGGAGTTGAATTTTATGTACCCTTCAACATGAACTATGATGATCCTACACAAAACCTGCACATCCATCTCAAAAAGGGTATGCAGGTGCTAAATGGCAAGAAGGCGGAGCAGCTGGTACGGTACAGGAAAGGAAACGCAAAGGGGCAGGGCTATACCGAGGGTGACATCGGCAGGATTAAGATGCAGCAGGATTTTATGAAAGCGTTGGTTAAGCAGAAGCTCAGTATGAAAGCACTTCCGAAGGCAGTTGAAATATTTGATATCCTAAAGCAACATATAAAAACAAATATTAAAATTGTAGATGTAACCTACTATATAAAAAGTGTAATAAAAGTGCGTAGCGACGAGATTCAAACACTTACATTACCGGGAAGCAGCCTTATGATTAAGGGTAAATGGTACTTCATCTATGATCGGGAGAAAACCGCTGAGCTGATGGAAACACACTTTGGATAGTCTGTATTTTTCGTTGAATTTTGATGCTCAGTTTGATATAGTTCTAATAGATAAGAAGGATTGCAGGGAGCGTTTAGTATGAAAGCTGTTGTTACTGTATTGGGCAAGGACAAGGTCGGAATCATAGCGGGTATTAGCAGAATATTGTCGCAAGCTAATGTAAATATACTTGATATAACGCAAACCACGATGCAGGATGTATTTACCATGACTATGCTGACTGATATGGCTGATGCAAATATAGCTTTTAGCGAGCTTTCGGACAGGCTGGAGACAGTAGGCAAGGATATGGGCTTGTACGTCAAAATTCAGCATGAGGATATCTTCAATACCATGCACAGGATATAGCTGCGCAGGATTTGGCTACCTACGGGAATGACTGTGCACGGGTACCATATATAGTCACACCGCATGGATTTTCACACATAAGCCTGAACACATGGACAGAAATACATAG
>CAZQCL010000223.1:0-2840 GCA_964592435.1 uncultured Oscillospiraceae bacterium | reverse complement strand
CATTTATGAGGAAGAAATCATTGATGAATATGCGAAATTCTATCGGTATTTTTATAAGGGAAAGGGAGTTTTTTACGAAGTACAAGATACGATGCTTGGTAATTATTCAGAACCCGCTGAAACGTTAACCAGAATGCGCATCGGTATGTCCTGCAACTATATGGGATTGGAGAATATTCAAAAGCCAACCTATAATCCTTTCCTTCTTGAAAAGGACGAGCAATTAATGAATTGCTATATTACACTGTTCAATGATGAACCCTGCGTCTTTTTAGAACTGAATGCGAGTGAAAAGCTTTACAAAAGGTGGATCTCTATCCGACATGGGGTACTCATCAAAGAATTGGTCTTTAGCCACAAGGGTGTCCTTATTGAGAATAAAACAGCAACCTCTGTAATAGAAAAAACGATAGACGACACTCTTTTTCAGGAACCCGAAGATGTTGATTATCAAGACATAACACTGTTAATTTTTAAGGCAGAGGGCGGAGATTATGCTTCGTTAGATGATGGGATATACTATACCATCCCTGAAGAGGCGACCGGGATTGTATTGACCGGTGATCAAGGCCAGGAAATCACCATATATACCGGTGGAATGAACAACTTTAGTCTGAGACATCCTTTGTATGTAACAAATTATATCAAAAACGACGGAACGGAGTTGACCGTTAAGAATATGAGGGATGACAGATTTTATACCATTATTGATGATCTGAAAACCATTGAGGTGTATGATGAATCCTGCTTTGAGCAGAAATTCTTTAATTTTGAAGAGGTTGGACTCATCGGGGTTTCAGAAACAGACAGCCAGATGATTTATACCTTCTACGATCCCAAGAATCTTTCCGTAAGCGGGCTCTATCAAATTTATGAATATGTCATAGAGGATAAAAAGATTGTTAAAATCAATACCTATATGTTAGAAAACATAATGTCTCAAGAAAAATTAGGAGAGGAAATATCCTATACGATTGACTTCATTCCATTCGATAAAAGCATATTTGATGAAAGCTGTATGACTACTTATGAGATGATCGATCATGGCGAAGGAAGTATCAATGATGGCGAACATATGCCATTTTGGCTGGAGAACTAAAGTGGACTTCGTCCACACCCCAATATAGGAACTCAACGAAGGGGAATCAGGATATTGGCGTTGAAGCCTTCCCCGGCACTGCTGGTATATCTTGCTATGCCATTGACCAGGGACAATCTGCCGTCAATTCCTGAAAGCCCATTCCCTTTTTTTAGGCTCTCAAACCCTCTGCCATTATCCATCTGCGAGATTACCACACGATCCTCTTCGAATATGATAGACAAAAACAGGCTGGTAGCTCCAGAATGCTTCAGAGTATTTGTAACAAGCTCGGTAGAAACCTTCTTAATAATATCAAAAACCATTTCCTCCATGTTTTTTCTGCTTCCCCGCAGGAAAAAGTTTGTTTTGATCCCACTGACATCAACGGTTTTCAACATCGTTTTGATTTCACGCTCCAGAATAGAAACATTGTATGTCGCACGACTGTCTTTATCTTTTACATTGCTTATTTCTTTAAAACCGCTTTTTATCACCTGTTTGGCTCGTTCAAGGTTATGTATCGGTTTCGTTTTATTTTTATCATAAAAAATCTTCCCGGCTTCCAAAAGCCTCATGGAAATAACCAAAGAATGTCCGATGATGTCATGGAGCTCTCTTGCCACATAATTTCTTGCACCCAGATGGGAGGTTTGCTTCAATAACCGGATTTGTGTTTCCAGCTTTCTATTGACCGTTTCAAGCCTTTGATTTTCAAGAATCAGTGCATTGTTGACCATTTGATATGATGTTATATCATGTAGCGAAATAATAAACTTAGCATTCCCCATTTTCTGCACTTCGTATTGATGACATCTGTAATACTTGTCATACCATGTGAATGTATTGGCTTCTGCGTTAAAGAGATGCTTTACGACCCCTGCCACATTTTCAAAAAGCATTTCAAATTTTTTGTTGGCATACAGTGCCTTGCCGTGTACGTCTGTGATTAGAATTGGCGTGTCCAGATTACGTGTCACTTCATCCTTTATCATCGGTGTCAGATCAAAAAATTCATACTTGAATGTCGCATATAAAAAGATGGCCAGGGACCAAGTATATACAATCGGAGTAATGTCAAAAACCTGAATGTTCAGCCTGTTAAAAATGGATTGCAGCACTCGAGAGATGTAGAGGAAGTTTAAGACCAACGGGGCCAGGATTGCAAATATAATGAGGAGTTTTCCCAGTTTTGTCTTTTCCTTCAGCTGTTTATTAAACCGCAGTGAGCAAAGCACCATCCCAATCAGAATAAACAGGTAATTGATGACAAGATGCACATAGAATAGTTTCCCGAAGTCATCTCCCCAGAAGTTGTACCTGGAATAAAACAGATAATGATAAGGATTGGTGAGCACAACAACAAACTGAACCACTCCCAATGCATAAATACAAATCCTAAAGGCTCTTCGCATGGGCTTTCCCTTATTGTATATGTAGGCAAAATCCAAAAAACTAACCGCCAGAAAAATAATACCAAAATAGTAGAATACGATAAATGCCCATCGGATTTCCTCCGTTGGCGAAACCGTTTTAAATACTTTTCCGGAAAGCCATATCACCATGGATAGCTCTACGATAAAAAAAGCCTTCAGGGATGCGTTTCTATTTGCATTGACATAAAGAAGAACAAAAGCAATGACATTTACAATAATCGCCGCAAAATTCCATAATGTTATTGTCGCTACTTCAATCCTGATGGCTTCTTCCATACATTCACCTATACAATGCCGTTTTCCATTGCAAAGATAGCAATTTGCAT
>CAZQCL010000222.1:0-2857 GCA_964592435.1 uncultured Oscillospiraceae bacterium | reverse complement strand
CCGTCTTTAATCCAGCGTTCGGACGATTTGGTCGGCATCGAAATACCGATGTACTTTGAACCTTTAGATGAAGCAGGGGCTGAACATGCGCCCATCGCCAGAAGCATGGACAAAGCAAGGAGACAGGCCAATACTTTCATGAATCTTTTCATAATTATCCTCCTAAAATATATATTTTTATCTATAGCATTTGCTATAGTTAAAAACAGATCAATTTGAACCCCGGCAGCGATGTGAATTAATTATTTGCTTTGCTTTGTTTCGTTTTCATTTTCTTTTATGTTCTTTTGTTCGATTTTATCATGGCGTTCAATCACTGTCAATATGTTTTGCTATAATATTTTCCATAAATTATTTCTAATTTCTTTCTTATCTGTTCGTTTTCTTTCTATTGATATAAATTATGAAATGTTATATTATATTTGTATTCAATTATTTGACTGGATAGTGGAGTTATGTTTGCAATAGAAAGAAAGAGAATTATAAAAAATCATTTGAAGAAGGACAGTAAGGTTTCTGTCACTAAATTAAGTGAGCTTTTAAATGTTACTGAGGTAACTATTCGCAGGGATCTTGAAAAGCTTGAAGCGGAAGGTTTTCTCTATCGCACCCATGGAGGAGCCGTTATCAGAGATGACCTTGAAGAAGAGATTGTGGAAGAGCAGGGGGACGAATATACGATCGAGCGCCAGGAGATTGCGGATACAGCATTTCATTTAGTGTCCGATAATGATATGATAATGATTAGCGAAGGCTTAACCAATATGTATATCGCAAGGAAATTAACACAAAAGAACAACCTGACCGTTCTGACAAATGATTTGAGAATCGCAATGGAATTTAAACATTCCCCGAGTAACAATGCTATTCTGCTAGGCGGTGACCTCAATGAGTATGCGGTGTATGGCCAGTTAGCCATAAATAATATGCAATACTTTTCTTTTAAGCATTTGTTTATGGAGGTAGATGCAGTTAACAAGCAGACAGGTATGATGGTGTCTAGCATCAATAAAGCCTCTTTGATACAAAAAGCCTTACAGTCCGCTGAAATAACAACTGTTGTTTGTCTGGCTAAATGCTTTGGCGTAAAATCACTCTTTAAGATAGGTAACGTTGATATGGCAGATAAAATCATAACAAATTCAACACTAGATGACTCTTATAAGGACTACCTGTTTAATTTAAACATACAATTATATACCTCTTTAGATATTTATGAAGATTAAATAGATTTGTTAATATAGAGGAGAATGCTTTGACTACACCTATATTAGAACTCAAAAGCATAGGTTTGGATATCGAAAACTTTTCTTTATCGAGCATTGATCTGGATCTATATCCCGGCGAAATTCATGTAATTATGGGCGAGAACAGATCCGGGAAGAGTTTGTTGATGCAGCTGGTAAGCGGCTTCATTACTCCCAGCTCCGGCGAAGTATTACTTGACGGCGAGAAGGTACGTTTCAAAAATTATAGATCAACAATGGAAAAAGACATCATCTATGTTCGCCAGGATGTAGATATGCTTACCAACCTTACTGTAGCCGAAAATTTGTTTTTCCACAAATTACCTTACAAAAATAAAGTATTAAAGAATATTGATTATGAAAAGCTTAACTTTATGTGTCAAGAGCTCTTTGATGAGCTTAAGCTGCCCATTTCAATTTATGATACTGTCTCCTCCCTTGGACTTGCGCAGCGCCAAATCGTTGAGTTCTGCAAGGCTTATATATCGGATGCCAAAATTGTTATTCTGGATGAACCCTTTGCCGCACTCACGCAGAACGAGCGAGAGCTGCTGTATAATGTAGTTAGAGGAATAAGGGCAAAAGGAGCCGGCGTTTTCTACATAACACACCGGCTTGAAGATGTGTTTCTCCTTGGAAGCCGGGTAACTGTAATAAGACAAGGCCGTATTATTGGAACAAAGCAGGTCTCGGACAGCACCCACGACGAAATAATAAAAATGCTTAGCGGCTATTATATGCAGGATCGTTACCCAAAGATTAATATTAAGGCCGGCAAAACAATATTGTCCGTCAGAAATCTGGGCTTTGAAAACAAGCTGGAAGGTATCAGCTTTGATTTACGCAAAGGCGAGATATTGGGAGTTACAGGTCTTGCCGGCTCGGGTCGGACTCTGCTTGCAAATTGCTTATTTGGTGTTGCCGAAAATGTTCGCGGTCAGATTTTCATAAACGGCATGGAAACGAAGATACCGGATCCCTATACAGCCATCTCCAAGGGGATAGCTCTTATTCCAGAGAACAGGATTACGGATTCCATATTCAGCTCGCTAAACGTTAATGATAACGTTTCCGTTTCTGCACTAAAAAGATTTGCAAATTCCTTTATGATAAATACATCAATCCTTGAGAAGGCTGTCCTGGACTATATTGTAAAGCTAAACATTTCTCAGAAGCCGGGAGATCATATTTTGGAATACTCAGGGGGAAATCAGCAAAAAGTCATTTTTGCCAAGTGGATTATGAGCAGATCCAAAATTTTTATACTGGATGAGCCTACCAGAGGATTAGATATAGCCAGTAAGATTGATATTTACAATTCAATAAATGACCTGGTTAAGAAAAATGTGGGGATAATTTTTATCTCCTCCGATATTGAAGAGATTTTGGGGATTTGTGACCGGGTTGCCGTGCTATCAGGCAGTACCTTTGTATGCGATGCTTCAACTAAAGATATAACAGTGGAGCGTGTAATCGAATTATCGACAAAAGAGGATATATAATGGTTGCCCAAATCTCAGGCAATTGATATATTTATTATATTAGCTGAACCTGAGGTGAGATAAATAACATGACACTTATCTATATTTTGATAGTTGCAATACTTGTAA
>CAZQCL010000221.1:0-2857 GCA_964592435.1 uncultured Oscillospiraceae bacterium | reverse complement strand
CGAAAACCAGTGTACCGAAAGGTATCTAGGGTTCAAATCCCTAACTCTCCGCCATGAAGCTGTTAATTCTAAAGATTAACAGCTTCTACCTTTTTAAGCGGCAAAGATTTTTCAATAATCTTTGCAGTTTTTTTCTTGGACTGATATTCTAAATGTGTTCTTCAAGTCAAGGGAATATTGGATTCTGGCCGCCAGACACTTGCTTTCAGCTTCAGCTTCATTTTCCTCAGTTGCAGCAAGCCCGGTTGAAGTCCAAAGAGGCTTACGTTTTCCGTTCCGATCCTTACGGTTGAGAACAGTATAATAATGCAATCTGGCTTTTCCTTTCAGGACATACGGGGAATGTACCGGAAAACACCAGGTGAACCAATGGAACTTAATAGCTATGACAGGCCTGGCAGCGTCCTGAAAGCTGCCCGAAATGAAAAAGGACTTACACGAGAGCAGTTAGCTGAAATCATAAATATAACGCCTCGCTATCTCATGTCAATTGAGAATGAAAATAAAAAACCAAGTTATGATGTACTGTTCCGGCTTGTCCGAGAGCTAGGTATATCTGCAGATACTATCTTTTATCCCGAAAATCAGCATGCTAATACCAAGACTGAGCAGCTCGTACGATTGCTATATCTGTGTGATGATCGGGATCTAAATATTGCATCTGCTACTATAAAAGCATTACTGGAAAATAAGTAATATTTAAATCCCCAAACGAGGTCTAGTTAGATGTTACTACCACCTCGCAATGCTAAATCAGCTGTCATATTTTCACGATTCGATATTAACTATCTCGTTTCCCGTATTAAATAGAAACCTGCCACTAAACAAGGGCAGGTTTATTGCATAATCAACGCGGCAGCCAAGCTATCATAATGCATTCGCATTTTAGATCCTATGGGTTTGAGTATTTCGCGTAACGAACATATTATTCCAATATAGAGTAGTGTCGTTACCTACGCTAAAAGAAGAACCTAAATAGGTTATGTTCTTAGTTACGGGTGCTGTGACACCATCGCCGGGTTCCCAAAGGATAAATTGTCCATTGCTGATTGATATATCAAATGTTATGTTTGGATATTCAGGCATAGACAGTGTTAATGGTAATCCCGGTCTGCTATTTATTGCAAGGCTCCAGCCGTATTCACCCGGCAATTCTATGCCTTCTTGCATTTGACGTTCTTCAAAAAAGTCAGCTTCATCACTTGGAGATAGTGCATATGCAGTTATGGTAAGTAAACCAGGGCCTTTGACAATGCCGGATGTCAGATGGTTTACAAACATATTCATTAACAGAACAATGCATAAACAAGCTGCAATGCCTTGCATCTTCCGGTTTTTCCGCATCTTTTGGTATCAGCCACATTCGACCAAAGCGCGTCACGCCGGGGATACGCTCCTCCTCACAAAGCTTTTGTATGCGCCTTTCTGAGATTTCCCACTTTGAAGCCGCCTCCTGTACGGAAATGAAATCCATATCTAATCGTCCTTTCTGCATGAAGTTATCACAATTATATACGCTCAAACGAATAATATCAATAATCAGAGAGGCTTATCGGGCCTTTAGTTGGGCATATGGATAGCCTAATTTGATTTAACGCGAGTGTGTATGGTGAAACTTATTTAGCCTTTCTTTCGCAGGTGTTGGATCTAATGCAATCGCTTCATAATTTGCCTTACCTTTATTGTGATATGGAACAACTCCTTTTTCTGCCATAGAAGAATATCCCGTACCTGCTACAATAATATGATCTAAGATTTTAATATTAAGGGGGTGGAAAATATCAACCATTATGATCGGTGCCATTAGCCTTTGCAGCAATCTGATTCAAATTGCTTCCGATGGCATGAAGTTCACGTATCATAGAAAAATAATCAAGAGGGGGCAGTTCCTTGGGTACATAACCGTTGATGAGGGAGCGAATGAATGCTTCCTGTGAAAGCCCCGATTTTTTCACCTGTTTTTTAAGGTTTTGTTGTTCTTGGGCATTAAGCCTAACCAGAATTGAAATTCCTCGTTTTCTCATCGTTTATACTCCTTTCGTTCGGGGCGCAATAGCGTAGCGTCCTTCATAATTAACACCTTAATTATTCAATATAATAAGAGTGAAGCGTAAGGGGTATTAGGGGCAAAAGTCCCTAACAAGCGAATTTGGATAGCCAAATTCAGTGCTTGCTACAACACAAGACTGCAGTCTTGTGTTGGGTGTGGGTTACGGTTGATCTCAATATAACCTGCCGAAAAAGAAAGAGCAGGAGAGTACTACTTCCGCCAACAGTTCTTATTTAATCAATTTTGAGAAAAGGAAAAAGGCGTTGATTTCTCAATGCCTCAGCCAACTTTCCATGATGCCATACTGAGTAATCCAGCCTGCTGCCCCGTCAAATTTAAATTTACTTTTATGGGATGATTATTTTATTTTTCATTGGTTCTTTTATTTGTGCGTTTTGTTCCGTGATTACAGTCGTTGCAGCAAGCAATGCAGAATAACATCGTAATAAATTCCTGTTTGCGCGCTATATATAAACAATAATTGAAATAAATAAGTTCTACCTGACAAGCCACCCATAATCTTGCCTACAATCCACGATATAATCAACATACACTGTCTGATCCTTAATCTGATACAGAATCAAATACCATTTCTCAACGAACATCTTGTGATATTTGTTCAGCGGTATAAATTCTATGTTGAGAAATGGAAATCGTTCCGGCATGGTGGAAAGGGAACGAATGGCATCCATCAATTCATTTTTTGTCCTGCGGGCAGCAGTAGGGCTTTTTTGTGCCAGAAAACGAACATGACCCGCCAGCATCTGACGGGCACGATCGGAAACAATCACCTTATATTGAGGCTTC
>CAZQCL010000220.1:0-2884 GCA_964592435.1 uncultured Oscillospiraceae bacterium | reverse complement strand
AAGTAATGGATCTTGCAGCTGTTGCACACTTGAGCGCTATCAAGGGCAGGGTGCCGTTCATCAACTTCTTTGATGGATTTAGAACCTCCCATGAGCTGCAAAAGATTGAGACGCTGGACTATGCTGACCTGGCAAAGCTGGCTGATTATGATGCGATAAGGGCATTTAGAAAAAGAGCGTTGAACCCTGAGCGTCCAAATATCAAGGGGACAGCACAAAATCCTGATATTTTCTTCCAGGCACGTGAGGCTTCGAACCGTTACTATGATGCACTCCCTGAAATTGTTGAGGAATACATCAATGAAATCAACAAGCTTACCGGAAGAAACTATGGCCTGTTCAATTACTACGGAGCACCGGACGCAGATAGAATTATTATTGCAATGGGTTCTGTATGTGAAACGATAGATGAGACGATTGATTACCTCACAGGCATGGGTGAGAAGGTTGGTGTTGTTAAGGTTCGTCTTTACAGACCCTTCTCAGCAAAGCATCTGCTTAAAGTTATTCCGGATTCAGTAAAGAAAATTGCAGTTATGGATAGAACAAAGGAACCGGGAGCACTTGGAGAGCCACTGTATCAGGACGTTTGCACCGCGCTTTATGAGAATGGCAAGATGCCGCAGATCATAGCCGGCAGATATGGGCTCGGATCAAAGGATACAACACCTGCGCAGATAGTAGCCGTATACAATAACCTCAAATTAGACAATCCAAAGAATCACTTTACAATTGGAATTGTTGATGATGTTACGAATCTGTCGCTCCACACAGGGGATGAAATTGATACTGCTCCTGAAGGCACTGTAAGCTGTAAATTCTGGGGACTTGGTTCAGATGGTACTGTTGGTGCGAATAAGAACTCTATCAAGATCATAGGCGACCATACGGACATGTATGCTCAGGCTTATTTTGCTTATGACTCTAAGAAGTCCGGTGGTGTAACCATTTCGCATCTAAGGTTTGGTAAAAAGCCGATTCGCTCCACTTATCTTATAAACAAAGCAGATTTCGTTGCCTGTCACAATCCTTCATACATTGATAAGTATGATATGGTACAGGATCTCAAGGAAAACGGAACCTTCATGCTGAATTGTGGTTGGTCGCAGGAGGAGCTTGAAGAAAGACTTCCGGCAAGAGTGAAACGTTATATTGCTAAACGTAATATCAATTTCTATACACTTGATGCCGTTACAATAGGCAAGGAGATTGGTCTTGGAAGCAGGATTAACATGGTCATGCAGTCTGCCTTCTTTAAACTGGCGGATATTATTCCCCTTGATGATGCTGTGAAATATATGAAGGACGCTATTCAGACGACCTATGGAAACAAGGGCGAGAAGATAGTAAACATGAACTATCTTGCGGTAGACAAGGGAATTGGAGCATTGGAGAAGGTAGATGTTCCTGCTGCCTGGGCTAACGCGACCGACGTGAAGGAAGAGTCAAAGGATGTACCGGAATTTATCAGCAAGGTACTTGAACCGATAAACAGCCAGCTTGGTGACAAGCTTCCAGTCAGCACCTTTGTTGGCATGGAAGACGGTACATTCCCGAGTGGTACTGCAAAATATGAGAAGAGGGGCATCGCGGTAGATGTTCCCGAATGGCAGATGGATAACTGCATACAGTGCAACCAGTGTGCCTATGTCTGCCCCCACGCAGCAATCAGGCCCTTCCTTCTTAATGAGGACGAGGTTAAGAAGGCACCCGAGGGCTTTACATCAAAGAAGGCTATCGGTAAAGGCTTTGATAATCTTAACTTCAAGATTCAGGTTTCGGTACTGGATTGCGCAGGCTGCGGAAGCTGCGCAAATGTATGTCCCTCAAAGGAAAAAGCATTGATTATGAAGCCTCTTGAGACTCAGCTTGACCAGGAGGAAAATTGGAATTACGCAATGACTATTGAACCTAAGAATCCGCTTGGAACAGGTTCGGTCAAGGGCAGCCAATTCCAGGAACCGCTGCTTGAGTTCTCCGGCGCATGTGCAGGCTGCGGCGAAACACCATATGCCAAGCTGATAACACAGCTTTTCGGAGATAGAATGATGATAGCCAACGCAACAGGTTGTTCATCAATCTGGGGCGGAAGCGCACCTTCAATGCCCTACTGTGCGAATAAAGAGGGTTTTGGACCGTCTTGGGCAAATTCACTGTTTGAGGATAATGCTGAATTCGGATATGGTATGTATATCGGCGTTAAGCAAATTAGGAGCGGACTGGCAGACAAGTGCAGGAAAGCTCTGGAGAAGGACCTGCCCGAGAGCTTAAAGGATGCTCTTTCAAGCTGGCTTGAAAACATAGATGATGCTGAAGGCTCTAAGAAAGCAGCAAAGCTGATTAGAACCGAAGCAGGTAAGTATATTGCACAAAATACTGCTGATGCTGAAGCAAAGGCTATTTTGGCAGAGATTCTTGACAACAGTGAACATCTGGTCAAGAAGTCTCAGTGGATCCTGGGCGGAGACGGCTGGGCTTATGATATAGGATTTGGCGGGCTTGATCACGTTCTTGCTTCCAATGAAGATGTGAATGTGCTCGTATTTGACACAGAGGTTTACTCTAACACCGGCGGACAATCCTCCAAGGCGACACCGACAGGTGCGGTTGCACAATTTGCTGCATCGGGTAAGGAGACTAAGAAAAAAGACCTTGGCATGATAGCAATGTCTTACGGATATGTATATGTTGCACAGGTAGCAATGGGAGCCAGTCAGAGTCAGCTTATCAAGGCATTGACCGAGGCTGAGAAGTATAACGGACCATCCCTTGTCATCGCTTATGCGCCATGTATCAATCATGGAATTAGGCTGGGTATGGGAAAATCTCAGCTTGAAGAAAAGAACGCAGTAGAAGCAGGCTATTGGCATCTGTACAGATACAA
>CAZQCL010000219.1:0-2973 GCA_964592435.1 uncultured Oscillospiraceae bacterium | reverse complement strand
TGCATGATTTGCAGCCATGAACGCCCAATTACCGTTAGCTTACAGCTACCTCATATCCCAGCCGCCCATACCCCTGCTACATTAAACTTTCGTCACACTTTTAATCTTAGCCTGCCGCTTCTTCGTCGTTAAGGAACTTGAATTGCGATGTATAGAGGTTGTAATACTGGCCTCGTAGGCTAATGAGCTGTTCATGTGTCCCAGTCTCAACGATCCCGCCATCCTCTATAACCATTATCCTGTCCGCATTTCTGATAGTTGACAGCCTATGGGCAATAACAAAGGAGCTTCTTCCCTTGAGAAGCTTCCTAATCCCCTGCTGGACAAGCCGCTCCGTATGTGTATCGATACTGGCCGTAGCCTCATCCAGTATCAGTATTCTCGGATCTGCCAGCAATGCCCTGGCAAAGGCGATTAATTGTCGCTGCCCGGCGGATAAACGTGTCCCTCTCTCATTTACATCCGTATCGTAGCCCTTCTCGAACTTCATAATAAAGTCATGGGCCGATACCGCCTTAGCTGCTGCAATAACCTCCTCGTCAGTTGCATCCAGCTTCCCATAGCGTATGTTCTCCTTAATCGTAGACGCAAACAGAAAGGTATCCTGGGGCATCATTCCAATCTGTCCTCTGAGGCTTTCCAGTGTCACATCGTTCAGATTGATTCCGTCAATTAGCACTTCGCCGGAGGTCACTTCATAGAACCTGCCAATCAGGTTGACAACAGTTGTCTTTCCGGCACCCGTTGAGCCTACCAGAGCGATTGTCTGCCCTGCGGCTACATCAAAGCTGACATCATTCAAGACCTGTTGGCTTTCATCATAGCTAAAGGATACATTCCGGAAAGAAACGTCCCCGAATATTTTGGGCATGGTCACGGCATCCGGTCTATCCTTTATTTCCGGATCGATATCAAGTATCTCAAAGATTCTCTCTGCCCCGGACATGTTGGTGACCAGCTGATTATAAAAGTTGCTAACACTCATGATAGGCTGCCAGAACATTGAAACATAGGCGCTAAAGGCCACCAGAAGACCCGGTGTAATTGAGTTTGTTTCAATCAGAGAGGCACCAAGCAAAAATACAAGAATCGTCCCCGCACCCCATGAAAGCTCTACAAGCGGCCAAAAGGTATCGCCGATCCGAACTGCCCTTTTGAATGCATCTCGCCACTGGTTGCAGAGGTTAACGAAGGTAGCGGAGGTATCTTTTTCAGCTGCAAAGCTTTGCACTACGCGTATTCCCGAAAAGTCCTCATGGGTAAATGCATTCAGGTTGGAAGCCTTTTTCCTGAACACCTGCCACCTCCTTCTGGATATTGTGGACAATGTAAACATAACCGCCATCATAATAGGGAGCGTTGCAAGGGCAACAAGTGCCAGCCTGTAATTCATTATCATCATAATGACAACAACGGCTACAATCTTTATGAACTCGGGGATCAAGCTGGTAACGCTATTGGTAAACAAGTCATTCAAGGAGTTGACGTCGCCGATAATACGAGCAAGAATTTTGCCAGTCGGTCTGTTGTCGAAAAAGAAGAAGGATAGCTTCTGTATATGGGTATATAATTGCTGGCGTATTGTCAGAAGTATTCTGTTGCTGACACTTCCCATGATAACAATTCTGAAGCGCGAACAAAGCATCGCCAGCGCATTCACAAGTATCATGACTCCTCCCAGCAGTAGCAGGTTTTTCCGGTCCCCCTCCTTGATGAACTTGTCAATTCCAAGCTTCATAAAGTAAGGATTAATTAGCTCAACACCGATGGCAACCGACATCAGGCCAAGAACCCTGACTACCGCTCCGGTATAAGGCTTCAGGTATCCCAGAAGCCGCTTTATTATAGTAATATTTAGACTCTGTTCTAATTTCTCATCGTCCTTAAAATTATTAATTGGCATTATATCACCTCTTTTTCCAGTGCTTCCACATAGTCGCGGTATTGCTCGCAATAGGTATCATAATAGCGTCCGCGCAGCCTTAAAAGCTCCTGGTGATTTCCTCTCTCTGCAATGCTGCCGTCTTCAAAGTAAAGGATTTCATCTGCATTTTTCACTGCAGACACTCTATGGGCTATGATGAAGCAGGTGCTTCCCTTTCTGCGTTCCATTGCCTTCTGAATAGCATATTCCGTTTCCATGTCCAGTGCCGATGTGGAGTCATCCATTATCAACACAGCCGCCTTTCTAACCAGCGCTCTTGCTATGGAAATCCTTTGCTTCTGTCCTCCTGAAAGTCCCAAGCCCCGCTCACCGATTACAGTCTGGTAGCCCTCCGGCATCTCGGATACAAATTCGTCTACCATTGAATCTTTGCAAGCCGCCATGAACTCCTCATCTGATACGTCTTCCGTGCCAAAGCGAATATTTTCCTCAATAGTATCCGAAAAGAGGAAGGTTTCCTGCATAACAGACGACACACTTTTCCGCAATTGGAACAAATCCATTTCCCTAACATCAATGCCGTCGAAGAGCACATTCCCATCCGAGCAGTCATAATACCTGCCAATCAGGTTTGTCAGCGAGCTTTTACCGGCCCCGGTAATACCCATAATCGCAACTGTACTTCCAGGCTTAGCATCGATGTTCACATCCTTAAGTACTGGAACTGAGTCAAATTCAAAGCTTACATTTCGAAATTCCACATGACCCTTCACTTCATCAAGGAATATGGGGTTTTTGCAATTTTTTATGGCCGGTTCTTCATCAAACACCTTCTCCACCTTCTTTATAGATGCGAAGCATTGCGCCAAAACGTTTGTCAGCCATCCCATCATGCGCATCGGCCAGATTAGCATGAAAATATAGTTGCTGAATGCAACCAGGGTGCCCAAGGACATTTCTCCTCCAATGACGTAATAGCCCCCAAAGGTCACAACCAGAACCAGCACCAGATTTGACAAAAACTCAATGGGTGGATTGTATTTTGCCATTGCACCGGCCTGTTCCATGCTAATTTTGTAATTCTCTTC
>CAZQCL010000218.1:0-3041 GCA_964592435.1 uncultured Oscillospiraceae bacterium | reverse complement strand
TGAACTGTGCGATTTCATTTTTGTTTACAAGGTTGTAGGTGCCTGAACCGGCGTTGTCATCAAGATTGCTTTGTGAGTTGAGTCTCAGCTCTCTTAAGCTGTCTCCTTCCTCGACAAGAACCTGTATTTTATCCATACCGTCTGTCAGCATATAATCGACATCCCGTAATACTCCGTTAAAGCTCCCGCTGAACCTGTAGCTGATTCTTTCTTCGATTTCGGCGGAGCCATCAGCTCGGACATCGACATTGATGGTATAGTCGTTGATTGTATAATACCTGTTGTCAGCAAAAGCATTTTGCCCAATTGCAAAGACCGAAAGCAGGATAGCTGCAAGCAGGAGAAAAAACGGCACCTTCCTCTTCATTTCCGAACCTCCTTCAAGCGTAATATTTCATGGAAAGCGTTTTATGGCCTTTATTCATAAGCCACTTCAAGCCAGCTCTAAAAATCTTATAAAAATTCTATCATATTATACCCTGTTTGTATTGTATTTGTTTCATCAATTTTATCAAAATGACCATCAAATTTTACTACAGTGGTATATTTACGCTTGATAGACGGACAATATGATATGGAATAGTTTTACAAAGGCTTCCTGCTTTCATAGGGCTAAAAGCCTTTTTAAAAGTATAATGAGACGGCCTTAATGCAATGACAAGCATAAATTGGATGGCAAGTATCATAAATGTAGAAAGGAAATTCATATAAGAGTGGCATATATGAAAATGGGCAGTAAAAAAATAATAAAATATTTGAAGTACGCGCTAATCGGTGTTGTCACAGGTATGGCCAACGGACTTTTCGGCTCCGGCGGCGGAACAATAGCAGTACCGGCAATGGTTCACTTTCTGGGGGCTGAGGAACACAAGGCTCATGCCACGGCAATATCTGTAATACTTCCTTTAACGGTTGTCAGCTCGGCATTCTATATATCGAAGGGATACGCTGACTGGGGACTTACTCTAAAGGTCGCGTTGGGTGGAATGGCCGGCGGATATATTGGAGCTAAGCTGTTGAACAAATGTCCCGATAGGCTGCTGCGTAAGATTTTCGCTCTATTTATGGCTGCTGCGGGGGTTAGGATGATTCTTTAGGATTGCGTTGATAAGCCTCGACGGGAGTTTCTTTAGGGGATGTGTGAAAGGGGAATTTGGCTTGCTTGGATCAGATACAATTATCCTACTGCTGATCGGCCTTGGGGCAGGCATTGTCGGGGGTATGGGAATGGGTGGAGGTGCAATACTTATACCGGCGCTGGTACTAACCGTAAATCCGAATCAGCATATTGCACAAAGTATCAACCTGCTTTATTTTATACCTACAGCTGTAGTTGCATTGATAATACATATTAAAAACAAGCAAATTGATTTTAAAATGGCAATTCCGATAATTGCTTTCGGACTGTGTGGTTCCTTTGCGGGCTCATGGCTGGCAGTCAGATTAGAGGCAGGGGAACTGAAAAGGCTTTTTGGCTACTTCCTGCTGGCCATGAGCATATACGAAATGTTCAGGAAGGGCAGCTGAATAGTCACGCTACTGGTACCGGGAAAAAAGAATAACTCGTATATGTTCACAAAGCAAGTGCATTAGTGGTATCATTAATGGTATAATATTTAATCAATCCACTAGATGACTATAAAATGAGGAGGACTGTTTTGGAAATAAAAAGAATAGCAGAAAAGGCACATGAGATTATGGAGGATAAAAAAGCCAGAAATATTGAGATTATTGAGATAACACACATTTCAACACTAGCAGATTACTTTATTATATGCAGTGGCACCTCTACAATCCATAACAGGACCATTGCGGATGAATTGGACGATAAGATGGATGAAGCCGGCTTCAATTTACTTCACAAAGAGGGATACGAAAGTGCCAGATGGATTTTGCTGGACTTCGGAGAAGTAGTTATCCATATTTTCCATGAGGAGGACAGAAGCTTCTACAATCTTGAGAGGCTTTGGGCTGATGGCCGGTTTATGACGCCTGATGATATACAATAGGATTAAGACAGGAAAGGAGCTGCTTAGAATGGCTTATTCAACAAAAACAGATGAAAAGTGGCAAAAAAAATGGGAAGAGACTGGTTTATACAGGTTTGATCCCGATAAGGTGGATAAAAAGCTATATTGCCTTGAGATGTTTTCCTACCCTTCAGGAGCTAACCTTCATTTGGGGCACTGGTACAATTACGCATTGACCGATTCCTGGGCAAGGTTCAAAAGAATGCAGGGCTACAATGTATTTCATCCGCAGGGATTTGATGCATTTGGCCTGCCTGCTGAGAACTATGCAATCAAAACGGGTATACATCCCAAGGATTCTACATATCAGAATATAAAGACAATGGAAGAGCAGCTCAAGAAGATGGGTGCAACATATGACTGGGATTACGAGGTTGTTACCTGCGACCCTGAATACTATAAATGGAACCAGTGGATTTTCCTGAAGCTATTTGAGCGTGGCCTGGCTTATAGAAAGAAAGCGCCTGTGAACTGGTGCCCAAGCTGCAAAACCGTATTGGCCAATGAGCAGGTTATAGATGGAAGCTGCGAAAGATGTAATAGCGAAGTGATGAAAAGGGATCTGACCCAATGGTTCTATAAAATAACCGAATATGCCCAGGAGCTGCTGGATTGTCTTCCCGGTCTGGATTGGCCTGAAAAGACAAAGAAGATTCAGTACAACTGGATAGGCAGGTCGGAGGGCGCCGAAATCGTTTTTGAAGGTGCCGATGGAGATTTTTCCTTCAAGGTATTTACCACACGTGCAGACACTCTGTATGGTGTCACATATGTGGTTTTAGCACCGGAAAACGAGCTGGTGGATCGCATTACCACAGCTGAAAATAGGGCTGCTGTGGAACAATACAGGAATATTTCCAAAATGCAGACGGAAGTAGAGAGGCTTTCTACAACAAGAGAAAAAACCGGCGTTTTTACAGGGGCATATGCCATTAATCCTGTAAACGGCGAAAAGCTGCCTGTGTGGATTGCGGATTATGTGCTGGCGGGATATGGAACCGGCTGTGTTAT
>CAZQCL010000217.1:0-3045 GCA_964592435.1 uncultured Oscillospiraceae bacterium | reverse complement strand
AGCACTTCTGTTTTTACCATATAACAATTTTCATAGCATGTCAATACCTTCTTTGAATTTCGCAATAACCAAAGAAATCCTCGCTTTCTCGCCATAAAATGCTATACATAATATTATTTGCAATTACATAATTCCTATACCTTTACAAATATATGTATGCGCATGTATGCGCGGAGTATTGACAAATGGTATCTACAACTATATAATAGTGCTTGTTAAAACGTTAAACGAGGTGTGAATATGGCCGTAACCGTAAAAGATATTGCCGAAGCAGCTGGTGTATCAATCACTACCGTATCGCTTGTATTAAGCGGGCGCAAAAGTCGCATTTCAGCGAAAACACGAGAACGGGTGAAACAAATAGCCAAGGAGCTTGATTATCAGCCAAATCATTTAGCCCGCAGTCTGGTCACACGTAAGAGCCAGACTATCGGATTGATTATTCCTGATATTAGCAACTTATTTTTCTCTGAGCTTGCAAAGGGTATTGAAATGGAAGCGCAAAAGAAAAAATATAATATTATCTTCAGTAATTCAAACGAGGATGGAAATGCAGACATTAAAAATTTCAGGCTCCTATTGAATAAGTCTGTTGACGGATTGATTATTGTTCCTTCGATAAACGAAGGTGAATTAAACTTAATTTCAGAATTTAAACATATTTTGTCCAGTCATAAGCTGCCTCTGGTAATCGTTGACCGTATGTTGCCCGGGGTTGAGTGCGATTTTGTGACCCTTGATAATCGCGAGGGTGGTTTTATTGCCACAAAGCACCTTCTGGAATTAGGTCACAGGAAAATAGGCTGTATCACAGGCCCCAAAGATTTAGTGAGCTCAAAGGCACGTTATCGCGGCTATTGTGATGCATTAGCCGCATATGGAGTTCCTGTTGATGAGGATCTGGTTTATAACGGTGATTACCGTCTTCATTCCGGTGTCGAAGGTGCCGAAATTTTAATTAACCGCGATGTTACCGCTATATTTGCATGTAATGATATGATGGCCTGTGGGGCTTATCGACAGGCTTGCATTATGAATAAAAAAATAGGTTCGGAGCTTTCACTGGTTGGCTTCGATGATATCCCCTTTGCGCAAATGCTTGAACACCCGCTGACAACAATACGTCAACCGGTCTATGATATCGGTAAAAACTCCTGTAGAATGCTAATGGATATCCTTGACGGTGCAACAACAGATATACATAAGATTAAGTATTCACCTACTCTGATCGTTCGGTCGACTACAGCCGCCCCTGCAATCGACCCTTAATTTTGTCGGAACACGAAATTAGTGTGCATATAAATCTGCCGGTACAACCCTGCCTCCCATGGTTCTTAGTGCTCCTGGACTGTATAAAAATCACTAACGGCTTTGAAGAAGGCATCAATATTTTCCCATTTACTTGCAGGCGGTATGTCACATCCTGAGGATATTACGAAATTCGGATACTCAGAGCATTCAGACATGATTCTCTTTGTTTCTGCCCTTATTGACTCCGGCGTGCCATTGCAAAACTGTGCGGCAGGATCCACATTCCCCATCGCCACAATATTCTTTGGTATTTTACCGAGCATCTCTTTCATACTAATTGAGTTGCCAAAATGATAAGCTGACGCACCTGTGTTCAAAATCGAGTCAATCATTAATATCGTATTATTTCCGCAATTATGGTATATTACAATAAACTCATCATCCTGCACAGCTTCGACAATTCTCTTTATATACGGCTCCGAAAACTCAACCGCCAACTCCGGCGAAAGCAAACCGGTTAATGGCTCGGCAATAACAACGCCGTTAGCTCCCACCTCTTTGTATGCTTTTATATACTGAACTAAAAAATCTGTGGTTTTCTCCAGTGTCTTGTGCACACACTCCGGTTCAGTGTAGCATTTCACCAGCGCTTCGGTAACATCCAGCAACCTTCCCGCAAGTGAGAATGATCCAATCACTCCTGCAAATACTGGTCTGTCTGTAATCAGCGTACAGGTTTTTTCGATGGCTTTGATATATTCTCCTGTCCTGCCTGCACCGACGGCGGGTATTTGTAGGGCATCGGCTTCCTCCTCGTCATTGACAATAGAACCTGCGACGGTCGGTACTTCAAAATCAGAATATCTTATGGTCGAACCAAAGGCCTCTGCTTCAACAGACAAATCCATCATGCTCACAGAAGCTGCGGAGTCCACCCTATCCGCAACCATTTTCATTCCCCTTGCCTGCAAGTCGCTATTCCCAATCAATTCCTTTACTGTAATTCCCATCAAGCTGACGCAGGGAAACGAGAGTATCGGCATTGCTTTTTTTACTTTAGAATCCCTCAGGTTTTCCAGCCAAACACGCATATCCATAAGTTGATATCTCCTTTTGATGACATTTTCATAAGTTCTTTACACTACCTTTGATAAGACAGTTTTTTCCGTTTATCAAAATATTCTATCTACTATAAAATATACTATGTATAATGGCTGTTTTCTTGTAATATTTTCAGAATTTTAGTATTTCATTATCCCATTATTTAATTGCGATTGTTTAGCGCAAAACAAAACCCTCCTTATATCTCCGGAAGCTCTATTTCAATCTCACGGCCCAGCTGTGCCGACTTCATGATACCATCAAGAATCGCCTGATTGTAAAAGATCTGACTTGAAGGCACGGGGGCATCGCCATTTTCTCTTATAGCATCGGTAAAGGAGCGCAGCTTCTTGTAAAAAAGTCCACCGAAGCTATCATCCTGCGGGCACAGTGGTATTTCAATATCCACCTGCTGGCCTGCCACGTCCTTGTACAGCTTCATAGGTCCGCCAACCGTCCCGTTCCAGCACTCCGTAGACGGAATCCTGAGCGCACCCTCTGTGCCCATAATAACGGTGTCACCGGGCGTATCCAGGTGCATTGCCCATGCTATCCTGAAGTCCAGCACTATACCGCCTTCAAGACGTATAAATGCCGCCGCAAAATCATCCACATCAAATCTGGCGGCATCAGTTGGGTTATTATATTTTGGGTTAGTTCCGAAATAATTGGATTTATAGCCCGATACGGTAA
>CAZQCL010000216.1:0-3062 GCA_964592435.1 uncultured Oscillospiraceae bacterium | reverse complement strand
CTTGTACTTGGGAATGCTAAGTTCTCAAATATAATCAATGTCTACAGGGGTTATTTGTGATGTCTAAATTATGTTAGTGCTTCTGCTTAGTACAATTTTTTAGCTAAAGCATTTTAAACGGGGTTAAATTTTATCCATCATTTTCTGATTACTACTAAAAATTATGAAAAAAACATGGAAAACACTTTTGGTTTTGTAAGCTGAGTGTCTTATAATGTATATGTTGGAAAAAGCAAATTCCTATCTATTGATTGGATCATGACTACGGGAACATTACCAGCCTTTTTAGAGGCGTCAAGTATTGCTGTCGTCGCATTGACCATTACTATTCCATCAATATCGCCCTGGAGTGCGCTTTCAATAGCGGCAAGCGAATCGGCTCCAGATTCTACAAAAACAAATTCAATATTGAAATCTTCAGCAAGGTATTCCATCGCGGCTTTCATCTGCCCTCCGAGAGTGTCTGTGAACTGTGAATAGGACAACACGATCTTATAATTTGGAAGATCCGCAGGCAGAATGCTATCTGGGGCAACAGGCTCTTCAACTGAGTCTTCAGTTTCTGCAACAGGGCTCTTCGTTTCAGCAACAGGAGCAGCAGTCTTATCAGATGTTTTCTCAGCTCCGCTGCCGCAGGCTGCCATACTCAAAACTAGAAACAGGGCTAACATCAATGTAATAATTCTTTTCATTTTTTCTCCTCTTTTCTTTCAATTTTTCGCTCTTATAAGGAAATTTCGACCAGCAAGTTGTCTAGAATTCACCTCCTCTATCTAGTTTCAATCTACGCAAACACTTAAGCGACTAGTTTTCCTTTGCTGCGATCATATGAGAGGCCGACTATTATGAGGAACAGTAAACCCTTAATACCATTTACCACACCGGGATCAAGACCCCAAATGATAAGACCATTTGACAATAATGTTATTGTAATAGCACCAATAATCACCGACCGGATTTTGGCGGTATCACCGCCGGTCATCGGGAACCCGCCCAGGACAATTGCCAGCATGACATTAAACTCCATTCCACTACCGGAGTGAGCTATAATAACGCCTGTCCGGAACATCATAAATACAGCGGCTATACCGACACAGATTCCGAGGAAAAGATATGCAAGAAATTTGAACCTATTGGTTCTTACTCCGGCCTGCGATGCAGTGAAAATATTACCGCCGACAGCTTTCTCATATTTCCCGATTCTTGTATATTCAAACAAATAGAAACCTATCAGAATAACAATTATCAAAACGACAGCCTTTACAGAAATATTGTTAATAAACTTGTACTGATTAAACGGTACAATGATTTCTGAGCTTGACAGTACGGTAGCCAATATTCCGATACATATTGTCCGCATACACAGCGAGGCTATAAAAACCGGGACTTTGAATAACATTGATGCTCCTCCCGTTAACGCACTGCAAACAACACCGGTTAATATGCAACACAGTATACAAAACCACAGGGGCATGTCCGTCTTGGTGATTAATAGAGCGCCTACCATCTGGGCAACACCGGCTGCAGCCCCCAATGAAAAGTCCAGTCCGCCATGGGCATATACAAAAGCCGCTCCCGTGGAGATGATGATAAGGGCAAACGCCTGATTAATCAAATTTTCAATATTAGAAAGATTAATTATTTTACCGCCGGTAACGATCAGAAAAAAGAGAAATACAAAAACCAAACCTGCAAAAGGAAGGATATTGGAAATAATATTTTTTGCTTTGCCTTCTTGTCTAATGACGCCTGGATAGCCTCATATCCAGAATTTACATCTACCGCGTACTTCATAAAATTCACCACCTATATCATATATTGGATAACAGCTTTCTCGTCAATATCTTCACTGCGAAGGATTTCTTTCGAAATTGACCCGTTTTTGAAAATCAACATCCTGTCACTCATCCCAATCAACTCGGGAAGCTCTTCCGAAATCATAATAATGGCTTTACCGGAGTGCTTCAGTTCGTTAATCAATTTATACATATCTGCCTTTACGCCTACGTCGATACCTCGGGTCGGGCAATCAAGTATCAGAATGTCACAATCCTTGCCAAGCCACTTTGAAAACACAACCTTCTGTTTATTTCCACCGGAGAGCTCCTCACAGCGTTGTTTGCCATCCCGGCATTTGATGCTCATCTTTTTGATATATTCTTTTGTTAATTTATCTTCTGATGAGGGTGATATTAAACCGAACATTCCGGAAAGATCTTTTAGTGATGGAAGCGTAACATTGCTATTAATCGAGGCATCAATTATTATGGCTTCCTTATCTCTATCTTTAGATACATAACCAATATTGTTTTTAACAGCTGAATATGTATCGCTTATTTTATTGTTCTTTTCGGTAAGCTCTACATAACCGGTAATGGGTTTGTCAATGCCGTATATAACCCTTCCCAATTCGTGCATACCACTGTTCGAAAGTCCGCCAAAGCCAAGAATCTCACCGCGATATAGCTCCAGATCAATATTTTCAAAGAAGGGCGCCAATGTAACCTGATGAGCTCTAAGAACGACTTCATCAGTCAATCTTCGGTCGTAATCCGATCTGAAATAGCTTCCTTCAAAATCTCTTCCAACCATCAGGCTACGCATCAGGTCAACTGAAATTTGATCCTTGCTCAGTGTGTCAATGACAACTCCATCACGCAGGACAGTAATTGTATTACATACGGTAATCAGCTCATCGAGGTCGTGAGATATGAACAGGACTGACTTGTTTTTTTCATGCATCCGCTTAATAATGCTATAAATGATCTGACGACCCTTTTGTGCGAGCGCAGTTGTCGTCTCGTCAATGATCAGGAGGTCAGGGTCATCAACCATGGCTCTTGCCACTTCAACAATTTTACGATTCTCAAAATTATATTGATCAATGGGTGATTCAGCCTTTATATCACCGGCGCCAATCTCGTCCAAAATGTCCTGGGCGCTTTTGTTTATTTTTTTCCAATCAAGCAATCCCACCTTTTTGAATTGATCCAGCCTGCCCGCGAATATATTCGATGCTACGGTAATCCCGGGGATCGTACCCATTTCCTGAATTATCATGC
>CAZQCL010000215.1:0-3105 GCA_964592435.1 uncultured Oscillospiraceae bacterium | reverse complement strand
ATATTGCGGGGCGTGCCGGAATATGCAGGCACCGTATATGTATATGTGAATCTGGCGGGGTAGAGTCCCCCTATAGTCGATGCGGTCTTCATGGCATAGGTTTTCCCATTGATTTTAACGGTTACCTTTGAACCCGAAGGTGCCTGACAGGACAAGGTAATTTTTTCTCCGGGCATCCTGTATTCCTGTGACTGAGGAAACACAGAGGAGGCCGTTATTTCAGCCTTGCTCATTTTTTGAAGGGGCGCTGAATCTGTTGACCTGTTTATGACCCGGGTGACATATGAGCCTTCCTGTGAAAATGTAAATGTGTTTGTGCCCTTTTCTAAATCAACTAGAACCCCAAAATATCCTTTGCTTGAACGGTTCCCAACCAGATTTCCATTCAAATACAGGGGTTTAGCCGGATCGGAGGAGCCATTCAGATAGTACTTGCTATAGCTGGTCTTTATATTGTCTGAAGGCCTTGAAACAGTGACCGGTGTGGCTGAAACATTACCGTCTATCCTTTCGTAGGCAGACTTTATAGTAGACATGAGAGCGGGATATTTCGCCATGGAGCTATAATTGTAAAAAATGCTTCCCTTCACCTCAGGGTAGCTCCTGTTCAGAAACATTTGCCTTTCGATTTCGGCAACGCCGTACCATGGGCTTGAGCTGTCGGGATTACCTGCCTTGTATAGTGCATGCCCTATGTAAAGATCAACGGAGGTCCCGCTTACAACATCCTTCCACCAGGTCAGAAGCTTGCCGTAATCCGCAATCGAAAAACCAATATTCCAATAAATCTGCGGAGTAATATAATCGATGAGCTCATCCTTTACCCACTGCCTGGAATCCGCATATTGCTCATAATTGGACTCATAGCCTCTGGTATCACTCCCAAGCGAATTAGTGGATTTGTTAGCCCATATGCCGAAAGGACTTATGCCAAAACGCACATCCTTATTAACTGCCTTGATTGCCTTGGAAACATCGGAGATGAGAGTGTTGACATTTGTTCTGCGCCACTGACCAATATTTTTGTATCCGGCACCATATTTAGCGAAGGTTTTTGAATCGTTGAAATCCCTGCCGGGATAGAAATAATCATCGAAATGTATGCCGTCAACATCATATTTTTTAACCACTTCTATCACACTATCCGTAATCAGCTTACGCACCTGTGGCAAACCCGGGTCGAAGTAGAGGTTGTTGTCGGTATATCTGATAACCCATTCCGGATTCTTTCGGGCAGGATGGTTTAAGGTAAGAGAGTTAATAGTCGGTTTAGCCTCGGATGCGGTTTTTTTCGTGATCCTGTAAGGATTGATCCAGGCGTGCAGCTCAATACCGCGCTTGTGGGCTTCGGTAATCCAAAAGTCAAGCGGATCAAAGCCTTCATTAGGAGCCTTTCCCTGAGTTCCGGTCAGGAATTTTGACCACGGGAAATAATCGGATTTGTAAAAAGCATCTGCAGTGGGTCTGACCTGCAGAAAGACGGCGTTTAGGCCGGCGTTTTTTGCATCATTCAGTATTTTTATTGCTTCTGCCTTTAAGACAGCTGAATCCGTTGTGGCTTTAGTTGGGTAATCGATATTTACTACCGATGCAACCCAAAGCCCGCGCATTTCCTTATTTTTAATGATATTGCTTTCCTCTGTTATACTGACTTCGTTCGTTACACTGGCTTCCTTCGTGATACTTGCCTGCTTAATATCGCCCCGCTTAATAATATCTGCGCCCTCGGGCAGTATTGACAGTGGCAAGGCAAGCAACAACAATATCATCACTGCTGTATTAAACAAATATTTCATCATTTGCTCCTTTACATAAACAATCTGTTTTCAATCGGTATGACATAACCAGCTTGTTCTTTTTCAAGAATGCATGTCTTCAAAATCTATATTATTATATGTTTCGACATAATATTTCTGTAAAAAGTTCGGCAATACCTGTCAATTTAATGTTTTTTAACATTTTGTAATGGAATAGTAATAAAGCTTGCATCTCTGAATTTTGGTATTAAAATGTAAAATATGTCTTGACTTATAATAATTTTTGGATTACTATAGTTTCTGTGAGTTATCACAATTCTAAGAATAGAAGGCAGGAATATGTTCGGAATCATGAATAGCAGAGCAAGTACATCGGCAGTTATTCTCAATAGAATTGGCAATTTTGCACTATCCCATAACCCTGCCTTACTCACCGGTATCATCTAGCAGTTGTTACAAACCAAATGAGAAGGTCGTGGGTTATGCCTGCGGCTTTTATTTATTTTACAAGGCCGCACAGTCTATACCAGGGCCTCTTTTTGCGTTTATAGCAAAATGGAAAAAGTGCTTGTGAGTTAGGCGGATATCCAATAAGAAAAAAGACATCCGTGTTAAGGGGGAATTTATTTGAAACGATTGTTCACTCTAATAAGAAAACAGTGGCTGACCTATACGATAGCGTTAATTGCATTACTGGCATCGATTGTGCTGGATATGTATAACCCCTATTTTGTTGGTGAAATCATCGATAGAGCAATAGTAAACGGGGAAATGGATTATCTTAAAACGGCATTGCTGGCACTTACCGTAATCTGCATAGGTCGTGCGGTTTTTGGATATGTGAAGGAATACGGCTTTGATATATCAAGTTCAAAGGTAATTGTGAACCTGAGGAAGGATATGTTTGACCACATACAGAAGCAGTCATTTTCTTTCTTTGATGAAAATAACACAGGCGAATTGATGTCGCGCATTAAAGAGGATACGGAGAACATTATGAATGCTATCTGCTTCGGGGCGATGCTCTTTTTGGAACAGATCGTTTATTTTGTCATTGCAACCGTCATACTTTTTAAAACCAACTGGAGGCTTACCCTGATAAGTCTGATTACGATGCCTGTCATTGAATATGTGGTATTCAGACTGGAAAAAAAGGTAGGGATAACCTATGAGAAGATCAGCGATCAGAGGGCCGTTCTCAATACTACGGCTGAGCAGAACATATCAGGCGTAAGAGTCGTAAAAGCATTTGGAAGAGAGAAGCACGAAATACAGAAGTTCTTAAGCCAGAATGAAGAGAATTACAAAATTAGCATGGAACAGGCCGGTGCAATGGCAAAATACAATC
>CAZQCL010000214.1:0-3107 GCA_964592435.1 uncultured Oscillospiraceae bacterium | reverse complement strand
AGCGAACAGGTGCCTGCGAAGGAGGTTGTGCCAAGCAAGCATACGGAAGTATTGAAGAACACTATTGCAGATGCGCTTCAGGTGCCGACAGATGAAAAGGCTGAAATATCGCTGGAAGCGCTGGCAGATGTTGTAAAGGATGCGGCGGACGAAGGAAAACCAGCGGAAACAATAGTTGAAGCAAAGGCTGTAGAATCGGAAGGGGTTCTGATGGAAGAGAAGGCAGAAGCTAAGGCTGAAGTAGTGGAAGAAACGGTTGAAGAACCTGTAGCTGAAGAAACTAAGACAGAAGCTGCAGAACCAACACAGGCTGCCGAAGAAGCAGCAAAAGAAACTGCGGCAGATGTCACAGAAGAGGCTGCAAAGGATGCCGAATAGTTATTGGGAGTTATGAATTATTTCAATCAGATAGAAAAATGCAAGGCTTATGTCTTGCTTTTTTTCTATCAAAGGCTTTTGCCATGTAATGTATTTGTCCAGGGGGTGGTCGGCAATGGATTATGAAGGCTTTAAAAAAGAAATATATAAGTTGTCAGATATCAACCTGAGCTATTATAAAGAAAAGCAGATGAAAAGAAGAATTGATTCATTGATTCGCAAGAATGGGTATGAACAGTATTTGGATTATGTAAAGGTACTGAAGACTGACAAAGAGCTCTACAACGAATTCATTAACTACCTGACAATCAACGTATCTGAATTTTACAGGAATCCCGAGCAATGGGAAGTGTTGAAAAATACTGTTTTTCCCTTTCTTCTCAAAAAATCTACAAGGCTCAAAATATGGAGCTGTGCTTGCTCTACAGGTGATGAACCATATACCTTGGTAATGGTTTTGAATCATTATCTGCCCTTAGGGGATATAAAGATTATTGCCACGGATATTGATAAGGAAGCAATTAGAAAAGCCAAGGCTGGTGTATATTCGGAAAAGAGCCTGGAGAAGCTTTCTAAGCAGTACATAGAGAAATATTTTACCAAAGAGGGTAGCATCTATACCATTAGGGACGAAGTAAAAAAGCAGGTTGGATTTTCCCAACAAAACCTCTTAAGGGACCCATACCCGCAAAATTGCGATATGATAGTATGCAGGAATGTATTGATTTATTTCACCGAAGAGGCTAAGGTCAATATCTATAAGAATTTCAACAGAGCTCTGCGCAAGGAGGGTGTTCTGTTTATCGGAAGCACGGAGCAAATTATTATGTCCAGCCGTTATATGCTTAAGCCTATGAGAACATTTTTTTATATGAAGGAAGGCGACTTATAGTATGAGCCCGTCTATGAGAAGGGTCATTTTTCTTGTAGATATGAATGCATTCTTTATTAGCTGCGAAATGGCGATAAAACCCGAGTTAAAAGGACATCCAGCCGCAGTTGCCGGCAATCCAAAAAACAGAACGGGAATTGTTTTAGCAGCAAATTATGATGCCAGGGCATTTGGAGTTAAGACGACAATGCTCATCCATGAAGCTTTGAAACTATGTCCCAAGCTTATATTGATTCCACCCAACCACAAGCTTTATGGAAAGAAATCAAAAGAAGTCATGGAGATATTGTCACGCTATACTCCTGTGCTGCAGCAAAACAGTATAGATGAGGCATGGCTCGACCTGACC
Organism: uncultured Oscillospiraceae bacterium; assembly: GCA_964592435.1. Taxonomy (GTDB): domain Bacteria; phylum Bacillota; class Clostridia; order Acetivibrionales; family DTU013; genus JAAYBT01. Next base: position 1,488 of record CAZQCL010000214.1, on the reverse strand, counting down.
GGCTGTGATCTTCTTTTTGGTGAGCCATTGGCGATAGCAGGCCGTATTATGGATGATATCAGAAACGAACTTGATCTTTGGTGTTCTATCGGCATCTCTGATAATAAATTTCTTGCTAAAATGGCTTCGGAAAGAAAAAAGCCTCTTGGCATTACCGAACTATGGAAAAAGGATGTAAAGGAAATTTTGTGGCCTCTTAATGTAAGAGAAATGTACGGAGTCGGCAAGCAAACAGAGAAAAGGCTCAACGAGATTGGTATCATGACTATAGGGGATCTTGCATGCTGTGATAATAAAGTTCTAAACAGCAATTTCGGTAAATACGGAAATGAGCTGAAAAGACTTGCATATGGGATAGATCCTTCGCCAGTAACAGCGAACCCAAAGACAGAGTCCAAATCTATTGGCCGTACTACAACCTTGCCAAAAGATACAGTGGATATTGAGTTTGCACGGTCAGTACTGCTAAGCCTGGCAGAAGAAGTAGGAGAAGAAGCCAGGAGAAGTGATTTCAAAGGTAAAACGGTTTCGATTGTAATTAGATACAGTAATTTTAGAACGATTACGCGGCAAAAGTCTATTCCATCATCTTTTCTTACAAGGGATATTTATAAAAAGGGCTGTGAGCTGTTGGAAGAAAACTGGGACAAGAGGAAGCCCGTACGTCTTCTGGGAATTGGACTTGCTAATATTGACGAAGATATGCCGGATCAGCTGTCGATATTTGATGTGAACAAGGAACTGGATGACGAGATTAAACGTGAAGAGAAGCTGGAAAGAGCAATGGATGAAATACGATCGCGTTTTGGCAGCGACAAGTTGAAGAGAGCCAAACTGGTCGATGATCAAAAGGAAGAATAGCAATAATCCTGTTAAAGCTTTTCAATTCATTGAAACATACTCTGGATTGTGATATTATAAAGCAATCCTTTATTCCCTTGCCGATGCTTATAAAATCGATCCTTCTCTTAAGAAAAGGGCAAAGCGGCTGTTTTTGTATTCGTATCTTTTTTTCTTTACCATATCTGTGGCTTTTTTCTTTCCTCCGTCAATATTTTGGATGAGCGGAATTACCATATGTTCGTTTCTGGCAGGAGGCTGCGTAGCTGCCTGGGCGTTTTACTTGAAAAAGCCTTATTTTATAGACGATATACCATAAAATGGGCTGAAATAAGGATTTTTTACTGTAATTGTACCCCATTACCTGCAAAAGTTAGCAGCGCGGTCTAATCTTTGCAGCCATGCCCATCAATGTTTCCGTATATAATTCGCCATCTATGGTAAACCTTGATGTCCATATGTCCGCATTCCAGCGTCACCACACTTCACAGACTGTAAAGCTCCTACATATGCTAACTAATATATGCCTACCTCTCCGGATCAGCTTACCGGACTGTTTGAAATGCTCTGGTACTTACTAAACTAATCACTTGTCTGCTCGCCTATGCAACCTAGATGGCGAATAAGCGCCGACTGCCCCACAAGTTT
>CAZQCL010000213.1:0-3117 GCA_964592435.1 uncultured Oscillospiraceae bacterium | reverse complement strand
TACTTCAGCAATCCTGGATGATAGATTCCTGATAGATAATGAGCGCTGCCTGACCTGTTTTAATGAAATGGACAGTAAAGATGATTTTCCGGAGTGGATAGATCCGACATCACATAATAGCATTATAGGGTGTTTGCGATGTCAGACCATATGCCCCGTAAATAAGAAACATCTGAGTAGTACCGTCGAATCCTATGAATTTAGCGAGGAAGAAACAGCGTCATTACTTGAAGGGGTAACTTTCGAACAGCTTTCCGAGGAGCTAAAGCAGAAGCTACAGCAGCTAGGCATGATTTACTGGATAAGCGCTCTTCCGCGAAACCTGAAGGTGATGTTTGAGATGGAGAGAACATAAAACTATATTTAGTGAAATCCAGCAATCAGCGGGAGCTGTAAGGAGCGGTTAAGACGCAAATTTAATCATTTACTTTTAGGAAATAATATGCTAAACTACTTTAGTGCGACATTTTAGCATTCAACCATTTGCTCGGTTACTGGACACTCCGACCAACTACCTGGCTAATGGCGTTATTAGAAAAGGAGGCCATATTATGGTAAAGGAATTAAAGACTGAAATTATTGAGAAGTATAAGCTGCACGAAAGTGATACAGGTTCACCTGAAGTACAGATTGCCATTCTCACAGAGAGGATCAACCACCTCAATGAACACCTCAAGACGCACAAGAAGGATCATCACTCAAGAAGAGGACTTCTGAAAATGGTTGGACAAAGAAGAGGATTACTGAATTATTTGCAGAAGAAGGATATCGAAAGGTACCGTGCAATAATTGAAAAGCTCAATTTGAGAAAATAATTCTGAGCGGGGCGATCCCGCTCATTATTTTTACATAATGGTGAAATACTATTGGTAATGAACCTACAAACGGAATTGATGTTTGCAGTGAGCAGAGAACAGAGACTAGAGCCCGTACATTAGCGGAGGCTGTGACTTAAAGGCGTGCATTAATCGGCGCATACGGCTGAGCCGGACTTCGCGCGGTGTCGTAAAGATGCTAAGAAGGATGCGGTTTCTGGTGTCCGTTTTCTGCAAACTGTCTCATTCCCGTTTTGGTATAAAACAGAAGGAGGCATTTTATGTCTAAAAATTTTACTATGGAACTGGCCGGCAGGAATCTAACCATTGAGACCGGAAAGCTGGCACAGTTGGCGAACGGCTCTGCGCTCATAAGATACGGCGACACTGTCGTGCTATCTACAGCAACAGCATCTGCTTCACCAAGAGAAGGAATCGATTTTTTCCCACTCAGTGTTGATTATGAAGAGAAGCTCTACTCAGTTGGGAAAATTCCCGGAGGCTTTATAAAGAGAGAGGGCAAGCCCACCGAGAAAGCGGTATTGACATCGCGAGTGATTGACAGGCCAATCCGCCCCTTATTTCCAAAGGATCTAAGAAATGATGTAGCTGTAATCAACACAGTTCTTTCAGTAGATCAGGACAATTCACCGGAAATAGCAGCGATGATTGGTTCATCTGTAGCAATCAGCATATCTGACATTCCGTTTAACGGACCGATTGGCGGAGTTATAATCGGGCTTATCGATGGGCAGGTCATCATAAACCCGAATGCTGCGCAGCGTGAAAAGAGCGAAATGTATATTACACTGGCTGGTACGGAAGAGAAAATCACTATGATAGAAGCCGGTGCCAAGGAAGTAGCAGATGAGGTAGTGCTTGATGCAATAATAAAGGGGCATGGAGAAATAAAGAAAATTGCTGCGTTTATTAAGGATATTGTGGCAGAAATCGGGAAACCCAAGTTTGAATATAAATCTGCTGAGGTTCCCCAGGAAATCTTTGATGCAGTAAAGGAACTTGCCTACGACACAATGCGCGAAGCGGTGCTTACTGATGACAAAACAGTCAGGGACACAAAGATTGCGCAGCTTACAGAGGATGTACAGCAGAAGCTTGCGGAGGCATTCCCCGATAAGGGGTCCCTGATATCAGAAGCTATTTACAAGATTGAGAAGAAGGTCGTCAGAGAATATATAGCTAAAGAAGGAAAAAGAGTTGACGGAAGAAGGCTGGATCAGATAAGAACGATGTCGGCTGATGTTGCGCTGCTGCCAAGAACCCATGGCTCAGGACTTTTCCAGAGAGGACAGACCCAGGTGCTTACAGCTGTGACCCTTGGCGGGATAAATGAAATTCAGAGGCTTGATGGAGTTGATCTGGAAGAAGAAAAAAGATACATGCACCATTACAATTTCCCCGGATTTAGTGTGGGAGAAGCAAAAACCTCCAGAGGACCGGGCAGAAGGGAAATTGGCCATGGAGCATTGGCGGAGAAAGCGTTGGAGCCTGTTATTCCCGATGAGGATGAATTCCCCTATGCTATCAGGCTTGTTTCAGAGGTGTTGATGTCGAACGGCTCAACCTCCCAAGGCAGTGTATGCGCCAGCACCCTTGCGCTCATGGACGCCGGCGTTCCAATAAAAGCTCCTGTTGCGGGCATTTCTTCAGGCCTCATCATTGATGAGGAAAACCCCGATAAATTCATTACATTTATGGACATTCAAGGAATAGAGGATTTCTTTGGGGACATGGACTTCAAGGTTGCCGGCACAAAGAAGGGTATTACTGCCATCCAGGTAGATATTAAGGTGGATGGATTGTCCTATGATATTATCAGAGAAGCTTTCGAGCTTACGAAGAAGGGTCGCTTCCAGATAATAGACGAAGTGATTACTCCGGTTATTGCCAAACCAAGAGAAGAGCTTTCGCAATATGCGCCAAAAATGTACAGGATGAATATTGACCCGGACAAAATCAGAGATGTAATAGGACCGGGCGGCAAGATAATTAATAAAATTATTGATGAAACCGGTGTTAAAATTGATATAGAGGATGATGGCAGAGTATTCGTCGCTACTGTAGATGATGAGGCAGGGAAAAGGGCGATTGCCATTATTGAGGCTATCGTAAAGGATGTGCAGCCGGGACAGATATTCCTTGGGAAAGTAACCAGGCTGATGAATTTTGGTGTGTTTGTTGAGTTTGCTCCGGGCAAGGAAGGACTTGTACACATATCGAAGCTCGACAATAAGAGAGTTGCCAAGGTTGAGGATGTCTGCAAGGTCGGCGATGAGATGCT
>CAZQCL010000212.1:0-3157 GCA_964592435.1 uncultured Oscillospiraceae bacterium | reverse complement strand
GGGATGCTCTTGCCAATCCAGATTTGCATGTGGTTGTTCAAACTGCACCGGCAGTTAGAGTTGCACTTGGTGAAGAATTCGGAATGCCTATCGGCTCAAGAGTAACCAGCAATATGATTGCGTCCCTCAGACGTCTCGGCTTCAAGAAGGTCTTTGACACCAATACAGCAGCTGATCTCACTATCATGGAGGAAGTCACTGAGCTTGTGAATAGGATTAAGAACGGCGGCAAGCTGCCGGTGATTACATCCTGCAGCCCGGGCTGGATCAAATTCTGCGAGCACAATTATCCTGAATTTATTGACAACCTCTCAAGCTGCAAATCGCCTCATGAAATGTTTGGAGCGGTGCTGAAGTCATATTATGCAGAAAAGATGGGTATTGACCCTGCAAAGATATTTGTAGTATCAATTATGCCGTGTACTGCCAAAAAATTTGAGGCAAAACGCCCCGAATTGTCTTCGGTTGGATATCCCGATGTAGATGTTGTTCTGACAACTAGAGAACTGGCCAGAATGATCAGAGAAGCAGGTATTGATTTCACGGATCTTCCTGAGAGACAATTCGACGATCCAATGGGTGAGGCGTCAGGCGCCGGTGTTATATTTGGAGCAACAGGTGGAGTTATGGAAGCGGCTTTGAGGTATCTTGTGGAACTGCTGGAAGGCAAACCGCTGGAGAAGCTAGAGTTTGAAATGGTTAGAGGTGTTGATGGCGTGAAGGAGGCAACTCTTGAAGTAGCCGGCATGACCATAAGGGCAGCTGTAGCTCACGGCACAGGCAATGCAAGAAAGCTTCTGGACAAAATGAAGAGTGGCGAAGCCCAATATCATTTTGTAGAAGTCATGGCGTGCCCGGGCGGCTGTGTAAACGGTGGAGGACAGCCCATCCAGCCTTCGCAGGTTAGAAGCTGGCTCGACTTAAGGGCAGAGAGAGCAAAAGCAATCTACGAGGAGGATGAAAGCCTGCCGATTAGAAAATCTCAGGACAATCCATATGTGAAGAAGCTATATGACGAGTACTTTGAGCATCCAGGAAGCCACAAGGCTCATGAATTGCTCCATACACATTATACACCGCGAGAAAATTATCCTGAGAAATAACAGATAAAAATTGTATAAAATTCTAATAAAAAGCGGCACGGTTTTTTGAAGACGTGCCGCTTTTTATTTCAGCCGTTTGCCAGTCACACCCGGCTAAAATCTTAGGGGCTTGATCCCTGAGATTTTAGCCGGATTTTTGTTTTCTGACAGATGTGCTAAATGTTTATACAATAAACAGTAATTGTTAAAACAATGACGGAACATTGAAAATAATGTACAAATAAGACTAAAATATTGCTTGACATTTGGTGAAAGTGTGCTATTATTGAAAACAAAGATGCTAAACACGTTGATTCGGTAAACGAATAAGAAAACGTTTTTCATATTTAGGAAGACAATACCACCGAACATACACCGTGGATATTAGACAATAAATCAGAATATCGCTATACATTATATGGTATGTTATAGCTTATTCCGCAAATACATTTGGGGCCCGGATATATTTGCGAATATATTACTGCAAAATTAGGAAAAATGAAAAGTATCACAAAACGCATTTTATTGATGGAGGTAATAGAATGAAAAAAACATTTCGCAAATCAACAAGCTTGTTTTTACTTGCAGTATTGGTTCTTGCTGTAGCCTTTACAGGCTGCGCTAAACAGAATCAGCAGCCCGGTAATGAGACCCAAACGACAGCACCTTCCCAAACGACAGGTGGCACAACAACGGAAGGCTTAGAATTAACGGTTGCATCGGTAAATAACGGGCCAATGGTTACTATGAATGAACTATCTAATGAGTTCACTAAAAAAACAGGTATAAAAGTCAATTATGTTATGCTTACTGAAAATGATATCCGTTCGAAAATCCAACAGGACGTTGCAGTAGGCGGCGGACAATTTGACCTCGTTACACTTGGGACAAATGACATAGGAACTTACCTTGATAACGGATGGACAGCAGCTCTTCAACCGATGTTTGACAGCATGAGCGATGAAGATAAGCAATGGTATGATTTTGATGACCTAATTAAGGCCAATATCCCTGCATACTCTTCCGCATCAAAAGGACTGGCGGCTGTACCCCTATATGGTGAGAGTACGATGATTATGTATCGTAAGGATCTCTTTGACAAAGCAGGGCTTACCATGCCTGAGGAACCGACATGGGAACAGATCTATGACTTTGCAAAGAAACTCCATGACCCCGCAAACAACATGGTCGGCATGGCTCTTCGAGGAAAACCCGGGTACGGAGAAAATATGTATGTATTCGGTACCATCCTCTATGGTTATGGTGCACAGTGGTTTGACATGGACTGGAAGCCTCAGCTCCAAACAAATGAGATGAAGGCGGCCTGGGAATTCTATAAAAAACTTGAAACAGAAGCAGGTGCAAAGGATGTAACTTCCAATGGCTATACTGAAACACTGAACCTTATGGCCAGCGGAAATGCAGCAATCTACTATGATGCGACCGTATCTGCAGCAGTATTTGAAGCAGAGAATTCCTCCATTAAGGGTAAGGTCGGATATGCAATGTCACCTTCAGGTCCCGGTAAGGGCAACACACAGACAATCGGCGGATGGGGTCTTGCAATTACCTCATCGAGTAAAAACCAGGATGCTGCTTTTAAATATCTCACTTGGGTCACCAGCAAGGATTATGTTGAACTGGTTGCAGAAAACAAAGGCTGGATCAACGTTCCGTCAGGAGCACGAACTTCGACTTACACAAACCCGAAGTACAAGGAGGTTGCAAGCTTTGCCGACATTACACTGAAGTCCCTCTCTGGTGCTTCCTTTGACAAGCAGGCTGTAAAAGATACTCCGTACACGGGAAATTCACTTCCGAATATACCGGAGTATGCAAGTATTGGAGAACAGGTTGGGCAGATTCTTGCCGACTATGTGTCCGGTGGCAAAACCATCGATGCAGCTCTTGCAGAAAGTCAGAAGATAGCTGAACAGGCTATGAAGGAAGGCGGATACATTAAGTAATCTCGCTGGAATCATTTAGCAGTATATCGCTAATCTGCTCCATAACGTGGCATCAGTGACAAGTTCATAAAATCATGTTAGTCAGCTATACCCAATAGAAAGGAAAAC
>CAZQCL010000211.1:0-3168 GCA_964592435.1 uncultured Oscillospiraceae bacterium | reverse complement strand
CCCTGTCCTTCTGTCACCTCTGGCAAACACCGCTTCCAAAAAGCTCGTTTCCGGAGCATGCCAGTTGTACCGCAAATGCTTATCCCTGATGCGAGTTTTTAAATAATTCTGTTTTTCTCTAAGTGTGTCCATGCTGTCCTGTGGTTCCCATTGGAAGGGTGTAAAGGGCTTCGGCACAAAGGACGAAGTGCTGACTGTCACCTCCAGCCGTCTGTTTCTACGCTCTTTTGGAACCTTGTAATATTCGTCCACTACCTTTTTGCCAAGAACCGCGATTCCTTCTATATCATCAGTCGTCTCAGAGGGAAGCCCAATCATGAAATACAGCTTCACACCATTCCAGCCGCCGTTGAAAGCAAGACCGACGGAATTGAGCAGATCCTCCTGGGTAACACCCTTATTTATCACATCCCTGAGCCTTTGTGTACCCGCTTCCGGCGCAAATGTCAGCCCACTTTTTCTCACCTTCTGAGCCTTTTCCATCAGCTCCAGAGAGAAGGAATCAATACGAAGCGAAGGCAAAGCAAGATTGACCTTCTTCGCCTCCATATCACTAAGCAGGCTGGAGGTCAATTCCGGAAGGCCCGAATAATCGCTGGTGCTCAGCGAAATTAGCGATATCTCCTCATAGCCGGTGCTGTCCTGCAACTTATTGGCAATTTCCTTCAGCCTCGCCGGTGTCCTCTCCCGTACCGGCCTATAAACAAACCCAGCCTGGCAGAACCGGCATCCTCTGGTGCATCCCCTAAACAGCTCCAGCGTAGTTCTGTCGTGCACAATTGATAAATAGGGCACCACCATTTTATCCGGATAATATACAGTGTCCAAATCGTTGATAATACGTTTTCTAATCTTAAGCGGGCAGCTCTCTTTCAATGGTTCGAAAGCTTTTATCGTTCCATCCTCATTGTATGAGAAGCTATAAAACCCGGGCACATAAATGCCTTCTATGCCAACTATTCTATTCAAAAAATCTTCACGGAGTGCTCTTTCACCTTTCCACTGTTTATAGGCATCCAGCACTTCATAGATTATTTCTTCCCCTTCACCTATGACAAAAAAATCCACAAAATCCGCAAGGGGTTCAGGATTGTAAGCGCATGGCCCTCCGGCGCATACAAAGGGCTGCCCCTCCTTCCTGTCATCTCGAAGCAGCGGTATCCCGGCAAGATCCAACATGTTCAAAACATTGGTATAGCTCATTTCATACTGCAGAGTAAAGCCGACAAAATCAAAATTCTTAACCGGTTCACGGGATTCCAGAGAAAATAGCGGGATATCATTCTCGCGCATTTTTGCCTCCATATCAATCCAGGGCGCAAAAACTCTCTCGCAATAGGTATCCTCCCTCTCATTAAGCAGCCCATATAAAATACGCATACCCAAATGGGACATGCCTACCTCATAGGTATCAGGAAAACAGAAAGCAAACCTTATATCAACCTCAGCTGGGTTCTTAATAACTGCGTTCAATTCGCCTCCTGTGTATCTGGCCGGTTTTTCAACGCTTTGAAGTAATTCGTCTCTTAAAATAACTTGCAAATAGATTTCCTCCTAATGGTGTTTCTCACCGTTTTTCATTGACAGCCTTACACTATATCCCAGGCGCAATGCTATCCTTATTACCTATATTATCCCCATTAACCTTGCTTTTTTTCTTTTTTTGATTTCGTGATCTTAACAAATAGCCTATGCTTGCAACAAGTCTTGCGACCACTACAATTCCCATTGTTACAAACATACCCGTCTGTCTGTATATCCACAAGCCAACCATCGGAGCAATAAAGCCGGTAATGCTGATAAGTGTATTAAATAGCGAGATATATATGGTCTTCTTATCTTTCGGAAGCGTGTCAAGCAGGTTCAGGAATAAAGTAAGGTTAAACCCCGCAAGGAAAATTCCAGTAAATATATTAAATACCACTAAAGCGGGAAAGGCAAATAGCCGCGTATATGGTAACGGAGATACCGCAATCCCCACAGCAGAAACAAATATTACCAGTCTGTTTCCTTTCTTCCCAATCAGCTTATGCCATAAGGAAAAGGAAAGAAACTGTGCAAATCCCGACGCAAAGCTCAATACTGCCAGCTGCAGCTCGTTTACATGCGCGTAATCGGTGTTGTAGATAAAAAATACCGGCCATCCCATCTGCCATGTAAAGTGATAAACAAAACCGCAAATACTAAAAATCACATAGGGTTTGTTTTTTATAATCGCCGCAAAGGTTTCCCTGGTAAACAATCTGGAGGGCTTTAAAGCCGGTTGTTCTTTTTCCTTTTTGGCAGGATGCCTATCTGCATAACCTCTTACTCTGGAAAAGAAGAAAATCTGAACCAATGTTAATGCAAAACATAATACATAGAAAATCTGGTATAGCACCAGCCTCTCGCCAACAGATTTCGGGATATAGCTAAGCATAAGCCCTGTACCCAGTACCGTAAGCAGACCAAAGAGCGTACTGTATTTGCTTCTGATAGTATAGACTCTGCTGGCATAGGACCCTCTAAAATTGTCAGCGAAATAGGACTGCCATGTAGTAAGATATAAAGAACCCGGTGCATTCATAAACCCAATCAGTATAACATAGATAATCACCTTTGATTCATGCGCTATCTCAGGCACGAGAGAAATGGCGGCATAAAAGATGCTGACGATAGAAAGCAGCACAAGAATCGTCTGCTTTTTTTTGTTAATACGTTCAATCAGCATACCGCAGGGGATTAATACAAAAATGGCGACAAGAGGCGGCGCAGCATTCAATAAAGCAGTATGCATATCGTTTCCGCCCATCCTCTTTGCAAACATCTGTATAAATGGTTGATATAGGTTAAAAACCGTTGTATAGACAATGCCCTCTAAAATGAGAAACATTGCCGCTAAATCTCTATTCCTAAGACGTTTCATCTTCTAGTGTCATCCTGATACAATCAAATTATTTTTGAACAATTATATTGTATCATATTCCATAAATATAGTGTGAAAAATGTCAAGCATCACTGTGAGGCCGCTGTGGCGGATTTGTTTTTTCCCATTGCATTCTTCCGCTTTTGGTGTTAGAATAATAAACGCAAATCCAAATATATCGGGGTGTAGCGCAGATGGTAGCGTGCTTGGTTCGGGACCAAGAGGCCGTGGGTTCAAATCCCGCCACTCCGACCACCGAAACC
>CAZQCL010000210.1:0-3179 GCA_964592435.1 uncultured Oscillospiraceae bacterium | reverse complement strand
ATATTCATAAAAAAGCCCGATCTTCTTGTGAGAATTGGACTTTTTCAGTGGTCTTGATATATAAGGGTTTTCGGTACACTCACTTCTCAACCCTTGTTATCAATACAACCGTCTCAACGTGGCTTGAGAGGATGGAATGAATGTCTAGCGAGCTGTGGGTTCTCGGGAACATGTCAATAGTAGATTTACAGTATCGGTGGGTGGGAATATATCGAGAAATTAGCATTACATAAAAACGGCAGTACCAACAACTTGAACTATTCAAGTATTGACTGTATATTGCGCTTAAACTAGACCACGTCACCGGCAAAACTAGGCCACTCTTGTGGAAAAAGAAGGCCACCTTTGCGATGAACTAGGCCATTTATCTTTAATTTAAGTTCATATCGTTCTAAAATGAATCTGCACACTAAGGTGTGACATCATTTTAGGAGGTCGATAATCATGGTAAATTATCGAGAAATACTAAGGCTTAGTAGTCTTAGTTACAGCCAGCGGCAAATCGCAGCAAGCACTTCAAGCTCTAGAGATACGATTAGCGAAGTGTTAAGACTGGTGAAAAAACACGGCTTAGAATGGCCTTTACCCGAAGCATTCTCTAATCAAGCTATTCAGGATCTGTTCCATCCAGAAAGGAAAGAACGGCTAAGACGCATCCCTGACTATGACTACATCCACAAGGAGCTGGCTAGACCAGGCGTCACGCTGACTTTGCTCTGGGCAGAATACACTGCTGTATGCAATGCCGAAAATGCTATTCCTTATCAACTGACCCAATTCTGCGAAAACTATCGATCCTGGGCAAGGAGTACAAAGGCCACTATGAGAATCAATCGTAAGCCGGGGGATCTTATGGAAGTCGATTGGGCCGGCAACACACTGACAATTCACGATAGTACCACCGGTGAAGCCATTGATGCCTACCTGTTTGTTGCGGTGCTTCCTTGTAGCTGCTATGCCTATGTCGAAGCTTTTAGGAACATGAAAACAGAAAATTGGATAGAAGCACATGTGCATGCATACCGGTATTTTGGTGGTTCTACAAGGATATTAGTACCGGATAACCTCAAAACCGGGGTCATCAAAAACACCAGAAACGAGCTCCACCTAAACCGCAGCTATCAGGAAATGGCCGAGTACTATGATACCGCTGTCATTCCGGCAAGAGTCAAGTCTCCTCAGGACAAGCCTAATGCTGAAGGTACCGTAAATCATACATCCACGTGGATCGTCGCAGCTCTTCGAAACGAGAAATTTTTCAGTATCAAAGAACTGAACGAAGCCATCTTTGAAAAACTCGAAGCCTTCAACTCCAGGCCTTTTCAAAAAAGAGAAGGAAGCAGGCTTTCCGCATTCCAAAGTGAGGAAAAAGAATTTTTGAAACCGCTGCCTGCTTCTCCCTATGAACTGGCTGTCTGGTCAACTGCTTTTGTTCATAATGATTATCTCATATCTGATGGGAAAAACAAGTATTCAGTTCCCTTCGATTTGATTGGACAAGAGGTGTCCGTAAGGCTTACATCAACTACGGTAGAAGCATTCTTTAATGGCTCCAGGGTATCCTCACACCCTAGGGAAGAAAAGAAACTTCGCCATCCGATCATAAAGATCGAACATATGCCCGATAACCATAAGAAGTATCTTTCATACAACAAGGAAGCATTTCTCGAATGGGCTCAGTCTATCGGACCCAATACAACCCAAGTAGCCAAGTCGTTTCTTGAGAGCGGCAAAGTTGCTGAACAGGGGTACAAATCCTGTGCAAGCCTAACCAATATGGCGGACAAATATTCATTCCAAAGGCTTGAGAATGCTTGTGAAAGGGCTTTGTCAATCACAAGAACACCTAGCATAAAAACCATCAGAACCATACTTCAAACGGGCCAGGACAAGGTAAAGAAAGAAGATATCCCAGAATCATCATCCCGCAACGAATATGCTTTTACCAGAGGCGCCGCCTATTTCAAAGGAGGTGCCTATAATGATTGATCAATCAACATTGGAAACATTGCGAAGCATGCGCCTTTCCGCTATGGCACAGTCCTTTGAAGACCAGCTTAATGACTTGGAAACTTATTGCTCGCTTTCATTTGAAGAAAGGTTCGGACTATTAGTCGATGCTGAGTGGGCAAAACGCCAGTCAAACAAGCTTTCAAAGGCGATCAAACAGGCACGCTTTTCAAATCCTGAGGCCTGTGTCGAAAAAATCGAATACTATCCAGATCGAAAACTGGATAAGGCACAGATGCTAAGGCTCGCCACCTGCAAATACATAGAGCAGGGACACCATATCATCTTAGAAGGTGCGTCAGGTAATGGAAAGACCTGGTTAGCCAATGCATTAGGAAATGCAGCCTGCCGAAAGTTCAAATCCGTTCGCTATGTTCGCATGCCTGAGCTACTCGACGAGCTAATGGTCGCAAAAGGCACCGGGACATTCAAGAAAGTGATCAGAACCTATCAAAAGGTTGACCTATTGATCCTAGACGAATGGTTGATCCGCAGTCTCACACCCAATGAGGCCTACGATTTGCTGGAGATTATTGAGGCGAAGACAAGACATGGCTCAATGATATTCTGCACGCAATACGCGGTAAAGGGCTGGTGTTCAAGGATTAGTCCAACCAATGATGGCCCCGTCTCAGAAGCCATCGTGGATAGGATAATCCATAATTCCCATGAAATCATAATCGACGGGGAAGTTTCCATGCGTGAACGACATGGAATCAAGTCTTCCAATCGAAGCGAGGATCAAACGATACTCTAGTACTTACATTTTTTAGTGGCTGGCCTTCACGTCCGCAAAGATGGTCTTATTCGGCCGTGAAGGTGGCCTGAAATGACCGGTAGCGTGGTCTTCTTTTATCGAAATACACAATAGGGAAGCAAAAAGCAAAACAACTGGACATAAATACTTGCCTATAACTGAAGAAAATATTGAGAAACAGCATAGGCTAGTAGAAGCAAGTTCTAACTATTTCCTTTACATAATGACTTAAACATCATCGCTATGAAGATTGCAGTTATAGATGTAACGAATTCAACGCACCTTTCCCAATATAAGAGCACGCTGTCCTTATATGATCTAGCTAAAGTAGTCTTAGAGATTCCCAATTTTGATAAAAGACTGGCCAATGGGGATCCTGAGCTTGTCAATATCATTGCAAGAAATATTGGTG
>CAZQCL010000209.1:0-3215 GCA_964592435.1 uncultured Oscillospiraceae bacterium | reverse complement strand
AAGCGATTTTGCTTCGCAAAACGTCCAGCATCACTGCGTGATGCCTTTTTCACAAACCATATCACTGCGTGAAGCTTTTATAATGTAGATTATGCCACCTTCGGCGGATAATCTCGGTAAGCGATTTTGCTTCGCAAAACGTCCAGCATCACTGCGTGATGCCTTTTTCACAATGTAAGCGATTTTGCTTCGCAAAACGCTTTGGTGGGCGTTACAGGACTCGAACCTGTGACTTTCACCACGTCAAGATGACACTCTACCAACTGAGTTAAACGCCCATTGTTTATAGATTGCCCTTCATTTATGAGTAATTTTATTTTAAAGCCCGGAGGCCCTCTTGTCAAGAGCGAACTTTAACGGGCAGTGCTCTACCATAGCTCAACCCTGACGGTCTTGCACCTTGGACACCCGAATAAATAAGCCTCATCCAGATTCCCTTCATCATCCTTTATATGAAAGGTATTGATCAGCTTGATAAAAGCTTCTTTTCCATCACTTATCAGTTCGCTGCCTCCGGATTTTTCATCCATTTCATTATATCTGTACCCGCATACCGCACATTTCATGAATTCTTACCTCGCTTCACTTCTCATTTAGCTATTAAATCCTTTTATGATATGCATTCGACTAACATGCCCAAGTTTTCTGCGCCCATATATTTCATTCAGGGTGTTTATTCTATTATATCAAAGCAGCACATGATATCAAATATTTTTCGGACGCTTTTGAAACGTGCGTAAAGTTATGGCATCTTGTGTTTTTCTGTAGTTCGGTTTATAATTTCTCTTGGAATGAGGGAAATAACATGAAGGGCAATGAAAATAACAACCCAACAAACAATATATATGATGTGGCAATAATCGGCTGCGGAACCGCCGGAATTTACGCGGGTTATGAGCTTGCTGGGCTTATGCCCTCTCTTAGGATAGTGATGATTGAACAGGGCAGTGACATCTATAAAAGAAAGTGCCCATCAATCGAAAATCGGGGTATTGATTGCATAAAGTGCAAGCGTTGCAGCATCATGAACGGTTTCGGAGGCGCAGGCGCATTTTCGGATGGGAAGTTTAATTTCACCACTGAGTTTGGCGGATGGCTGAATGAATATATGACAGATGCACAATGCATGCAGCTGTTTGAATATGTTGACAGCGTAAATGTCAAATTCGGCGCATCGAATGAACGTTTCAGCACAAGGAGCGAGGAAGCTGCTAAAATTGACAAGATAGCGCTGGAAAACGATCTGCATCTGCTGCACGCTGAAGTTAAGCACCTTGGCACAGAAAACAATCTCAATATTCTAATGAGAATGTATGAATACATGAAGGATAAAGTAGAGATCCGCAGCAATACCCAGGTAACACAGATAATACCGGCTGATGGCTTTTTCAGGTTGAAGCTTGCAGGCGGAACCACTATTAATTGCCGTTTTCTCATTAATGCGCCGGGACGTTCGGGAGCTGAGTGGTTCTCGCAACAGTGCAAAGAGCTGGAGCTCTCACTGATCAACAACCAGGTGGATATAGGCGTTCGCATTGAGCTGCCTGCAAAGGTTTTTGAGCACATTACCGACGCTGTATATGAGTCAAAACTAAAATATAGAACAAAGCAGTATGGGGACGTTGTGCGAACATTTTGCATGAACCCCTATGGTTACGTTGTCTCCGAGAATGTGGACGGCATTATCACCGTAAACGGCCACAGCTACACAGATCCTGCCTTGAGAAGCGAAAACACTAACTTTGCGCTGCTTGTCAGCAATCGCTTTACCGAGCCCTTCAATGAGCCTTATCAGTATGGAAAGCGTATCGCATCTCTCTCAAATATGCTTGGCGGCGGCGTTTTGGTTCAGCGTTTCGGCGACCTTATGAAAGGCATCAGGACAAATGAGCACCGTCTCAAGCAGAGCTTCACAACCCCAACATTGAATGCGACTCCCGGTGATCTCAGCCTGGTTTTGACAAAGAGGCATCTGGATAATATTATCGAAATGATTTATGCATTGGATAAAATCGCTCCCGGCACTGCTAATTATGACACACTGCTGTACGGTGTCGAGGTCAAATTCTACAGCGCCCGTCTGGAGCTTACAGATGAGCTTGA
Source organism: uncultured Oscillospiraceae bacterium (assembly GCA_964592435.1). GTDB lineage: Bacteria > Bacillota > Clostridia > Acetivibrionales > DTU013 > JAAYBT01. The sequence goes on along the minus strand of CAZQCL010000209.1, from coordinate 1,112 downwards.
AACAAAGCTGCCCAACATGTTCGCAATTGGCGATGGTGCAGGTATAACCCGTGGGCTTTCGCAGGCTAGTGCCAGCGGTGTTCACGTGGCACGAGTGATAGCAGGCCGGGAATGATTCCCCGGCCGTACGCTCGTCTATTCGCCTGGTAGTTTCTCCGGTGATTCACCTAGTGGTACGCTCGGCCGTTCGCCCGGTCGTTAACCCAGACTCCTAAGCCTATGTTGCTGCCTTTGGGTCGGGCATCTTCACAAACTTCAGTACAAGCAAAGCCAATACTATCGTTATGAGCATTTCAGGTAGCAGATATGTGCCATTATATAAAATGGAATAAACAAGCGGTGCTTGCCCTTCCGGGGCATAGCTTGCATAGAAGACTACACCTGAAGCAACGTGGCAAATAAATCTTGCCACTATACCTGTGAAAATTCCACCGATATATCCGGCAGGCGATTTCTTGAAAAAGCCTGCAAGCCCTATCAGACCAAAAGCTAGAGGATAATCTAAAATAATAGCTATCGGATGCATGGAATAAAAGCCACCGATTATCAAATCCAAAAGACCAAAAACAGCTCCAACCAGCATTCCCTTTTTTCCACCCCACCTGAACGCAAACAAAAACAGTGGAACCATTCCGCCCAGTGTTACCGAGCCTCCCATCGGCATTTTGAACAGCTTCACAAACTCACTAAGTATAATCGATAGTGCAAGTGTCATACCGGCTTCCGCCAGCATCCGTGTGTTTGGTTTCTTCATCTTCGTATAAACCCTCCTAAAATTGTGCGGGTCGGATGAGAATCTTGGTGCATCGAGCCCCTCGATTCCAGCCGGATATGCTCGCTCTGGCTGTTAATAAAAACCCTCCAACCAGAAACTGATTAGAGGGTTACACTATCACATCAAAAGTATACTCCCTCCGCCGGCATTATCCGTTTCAGGTTTGATGGGTCGGAACTATGGAGTTCCCTCTCAGCCAGATTTATCCAGCTCCCCAGATTTATTTATTATTTTACAACACCCTAATCATAATACACCCTGTGCCCTTTGTCAAGAAACGACGCGCATGACTTGGGAGCTTAGCTTTTATGATGATTACAATATTCGTAAATATCAG
>CAZQCL010000208.1:0-3260 GCA_964592435.1 uncultured Oscillospiraceae bacterium | reverse complement strand
ACAATAAGAGAGTTGCCAAGGTTGAGGATGTCTGCAAGGTCGGCGATGAGATGCTGGTGAAGGTAATTGAAGTAGACAAGCAGGGGCGCATAAACCTTTCAAGGAAAGACGCAATGGCAGAAAAGCCAGTAAATAATTAATAATAATGATTTGTGAGGACGGTTATGGACAGCTGACCGGCTGTCTATGACCGTTTTTTTTGTACCGGATAAATCGTGTTTTAGGCTTTCGCAGAATAATAATTAGAAACCGGGAGGCTTTATGGTTAAGAAATTCGTTCTAAAAAACGGAATGAGGGTAGTTTGTGAAAGGATACCGTATGTCAGATCCGTATCTACCGGAATATGGATCAAGACAGGGTCTCTAAATGAGAACACTCAAAATAACGGTATATCGCACTTTATTGAGCACATGCTCTTTAAAGGTACAAAGAAGAGAAGCGCGGAGGACATTGCAAAGAGCATTGATAATATTGGTGGACAGATTAATGCGTTTACCGGGAAAGAGTGCACATGCTGTTATACGAAAACATTGGATGAGCATATTGATATTGCTATGGATGTGTTGAGCGATATGCTTTATAATTCGGTTTTTGCCAGTAAAAACATAGCTTTGGAGAAGCAGGTGATTCTTGAGGAAATCGGGATGTATGAGGATTCCCCTGAGGAACTGGTACATGATGTTTTGTCTGAAACAGTGTGGAAAGGTAGTGCAATAGGATACCCCATTCTTGGGACAAAAGGATCCTTGCACGGAATTAATCGAAAAGCAATAGATGCCTATATGCGGGAGAGATACACACCTGATAATATGGTTATTTCCATTGTCGGCAATTTCGATGAAAGTAAGCTGGAGGAAATGCTGGAGACCTATTTTAATAAGGAAAACGCGGCCCCAATGCCTGAAAGGAGCTCTATGAGTGCGGAATTCAGACCTGAAATCAGTGTGCGTGAAAAAGAGACTGAACAGGCGCATATCTGTATTGGTTTTGAAGGGATCAAGAACGGAGATGATAATGTATATCCGCTGCTTGCCGTCAACAATATATTCGGTGGAGGCATGAGCTCGCGGCTATTTCAAAGGATAAGGGAAAAGAAAGGGCTTGTTTACTCTATTTATTCTTATCCTACAGTCTACAATGACGCAGGCCTTTTTACCATATATGCAGGAATGAAGCCGGAGAATCTTAGTGAGGTGACTAACCTGATTTACGATGAGGTTCGGTTTATATTGAAGAAGGGTATCGCAAAGCAGGAGTTGGATAAGTCCAGAGAACAGTTGAAGGGTAATTATATCCTGGGACTTGAAAGCACCAGCAGCAGGATGAGCAGCATAGGGAAATCTGAGCTGCTTCTCAGTTATATCAGAACTCAGGACGAGATCCTTAAGAAGATTGAAAGCATTACAATGGAAGATATAGAACAAATTATTCACAGTGTTTTCAATCTTGACAGGAAAGGTATTTCAATTGTTGGGAATGTTAAACGAGCTTCGCTCTCAATTGCTTAATCTTAATTATCATGAGTACCAAAACTAAACGGAAGCTTCAGAACCAATCAAGGGTTTTGGAGCTTTTTAATGTGCGATGCCTGCAGTGCATAGTGCATATATACAAGCACTTGTTTTGGCCAATCAACATAAAATGAAGTATATTTTAGCCATTACTCGGTGTACATTTTGCATAAAGTGCTGGGAGGATAATTAGATGAATCTGAGATATACGGTCATCGGTGGGGATCTAAGAAATGTCAAGCTTGCAGAAGCAATTTTTGAGGATGGCAATCCGGTCAATATATACGGTTTCAAAAACGCCGGGTTTGAGATGCTGTTGCCGCAGAATAGTGACATGCAGGAAGCCATTGATGATTCCGAAATTGTAATTGGGCCTTTACCATGTACTAATGACGATGAAATATTGAATGCACCCTTTCATGATGGAAAAATTCAAATGAATGAAGTGTTTCGTACTATGAAGAAAAACCAGCTTTTTATAGCTGGTAAAATAAACGACAAGATAACTAATATGGCGAAAGCGTACAATGTCTATTCAATCGATATTCTGAAGCGGGAAGAAATGGCTGTCCTTAATACGATCCCTACTGCGGAGGGCGCTATACAGCTTGCAATGGAGGAATTGCCGATTACCTTAAGCGGGAGCAAAGTACTGGTTTTGGGATACGGCAGAGTTGGAAAGACATTATCAAAAATGCTTTCGGGTATCGGCGCGGATGTATACGCGGAAGCACGAAAATACTCGGATATTGCATGGATAAAAGCATATGGACATAAACCGGTTTACATAAGTGAGCTGATGAAGGTTATCGGAGATATGGATCTGATCATCAACACAATACCAAACACAATACTGGATAATTCGCTATTGAGCAAGGTCGCGAAGGAATGCTTAATCATAGACTTGGCGTCAAAGCCGGGCGGTGTTGATTTTGAAAGAGCAAAGGCTCTTGGGGTAAAAGTGATCTGGGCACTGTCTTTGCCAGGCAAAGTAGCTCCGGTTACTGCTGCCGCTTACATAAAGCAGACGATTTATAATATCATTGAAGAGTTGGGGGTGTAAATTATGAAGTTTAAGGGCGTAAAAATAGGGTTTGCATTCACTGGTTCATTTTGCACATTTTCTAAGGTTTCGACTGAATTGGAGAAAATAGCAGCCGAGGGCGCTGATATATTGCCGATTATTTCGGAAGCAGTCGATAGTTTAGATACAAGGTTCGGAAAGGCAGATGAATGGAAACTAAAAATAGAAGCAATATGCGGAAAAAGAATCATAAAATCTATTGGGGAAGCAGAACCAATAGGGCCAAAGGCGTTGCTTGACATTCTTGTAGTAGCTCCTTGTACGGGAAATACATTGGGCAAGCTGGCAAATGGAATTACAGATACAACGGTAACAATGGCGTGTAAAGCCCATCTTCGCAATGGCCGGCCTCTTCTATTGGCACCGGCTACAAATGACGGATTGGGTGCAAATGCAAAAAACTTAGGCATGCTGCTTAATACTAAGAATGTTTATTTTGTGCCGTTTGGACAGGATGACCCTATGAAAAAGTGTAATTCACTTGTAGCTGATTTTGAATTGCTAATACCTGCAATAGAGGCGGCATTAGGTGGAATGCAGCTGCAGCCGATGTTGAAGTGAAGCGGATCATGGGTAGTCATGGCTGTATAGCTATGCATTTATTTGCGGCCATGCCACCTGTTGATATTGCCACCGTTTAGCATAACAGGCTTTTGTCTTGTAA
>CAZQCL010000207.1:0-3278 GCA_964592435.1 uncultured Oscillospiraceae bacterium | reverse complement strand
ACACGTGAACTGATGGAAACCCTTCCTAAACTGGTGGGACAGTATGAACGAATCTTCAACAATTTCATCTTCTCCATTAATTCAAGCAAATGGTCAGAGCAGGTAAAGGGAGCAATTTTCAACGAAATTGCAAATGTGATAGAGGCGGTTCAAAAGCTCTTGGTCAATTTCCTTGAAAACGGACTGGATATCCTTGTGGATATAGTTCGGATCATCGTGGACTTTACGATTGCTATGGTAATCACATACTATGTCATCAAGGATGGCGTCAAATTCAAGGATTACGCGCTCCTTCTGCTGCCCAGGCACTGGCGAGCAGGCGCGATCGATTTGGGAAAGAAAATCAGCAGGATTCTGGCGGGCTTTATTCAAGGCCAGCTTATGACGGCACTAATCGTGGGCGTGCTGGAAACAATGGGGCTTATACTGGTGAGAATGAAATACCCCTTGGTATTGGGAATGATTGGCGGGCTGGCAAATATCATTCCCTATTTTGGGCCTTATATCGGCGCAATCCCGGCTGTAGCAATCGCACTGACCATATCTCCCTTGAAGGCGGTATGGGTAGCTGCTGTGTTTATATTGATACAGCAGATTGATAATAACTTTATCTCGCCTAAGATGATAGAGGGTAAGCTGGGGCTGCACCCGGTTGCCACCATTTTTGCCGTGCTTGTGGGCGGTGAGTTCTTTGGCATTGCCGGGATGCTGCTCGCCGTACCTGTGATGGCAATTTTGCGGGTGCTTGTTAACAAGGCTGTCGAGGCCATTGCGTAATCGAAGGTTGACATATTAGGCTGACATATTGGGTTAACATTTTCCCGTAGAACATATTGACTTCTTGTCTTAAATATTATAAAATAGTTTATTGTCAGACGGTTTTTTGAGGTGAGAAGCGCTAATGTTAATTGACTCGAGAATAGATGAATGGCACGGGCTTTTTGTTATGACCGGCGCAGAAGACAGGGTGAAGGAAAGAGTCAAATGCCGATTACAGGATGGGTACACTGTGGTAGTACCCAAAAGGAAATTGAAAATCAGAAAAGGCGGTATATGGAGAGTAGAAACAAAGGTATTATTCCCCGGATATGTTTTGATTAATGGTGAGATTACGACGGATGCATATTATCAATTAAAGAACATACCAAGCGTCATTAGGCTGCTTAAAACGGGGAAATTTGTCGCTTCAATAGATAAAGGCGAAATGACCGTGCTGTCCAAACTGATTTGCAATAACGAAGAGATTGGTTTTTCAAATGTACTTATGGAAAAGGGAAGAGTACAGGTGATAGACGGGCCTCTTTTTTCGCTTGAGGGCATTATTTTAAGCATTGACCACAGAAAAGAAAGAGCAAAAATAGCGCTGAACTTCTTAGGAGAAGAAAGAACAGTTGATTTGGGCATATCCATACTGAAACCCGTGTAGGTGGCTATTCCCATTGCTATGTATCCAATATCCTTTGCCGATGTTTCGGCTCGGTACGGGATTAGGAGGTCATAAGGTAAGCTTTGTGAGAGTATATTGTATATGGCCTATTGATATACAAACTGCGAAGCTTGCCTTTTTATATAAATTTTTGATAGGGATTTTCACAAAAGATTAGAATTAAATAATGGATTGTTAATATATGTGTTTTGAACACGAGAGGAGAAGAAATGTCGCTACGAATTAGAAAGCTCATACTCGTTATAACCGATATTATTCTTATCAACAGTTCCTTTTTACTTGCTTTGATAATTAAATATGACCTGGCAATACCAACAGCATCTATTGATGTTTTTCTAAAAAGCGCACTAATCCTAACAGCCATCCAGATAGGAATATTTTATTTTTTCGGTTTATATCGAAGTCTATGGGAATATGCAAGCCTGGAAGAAATGCAGCAGATATTCCTGGCAACGCTGGCAGCCGCTGCAGTAAGCCTTGCAGCCGGCCTGATAAGTGGGGAAAGGTTCCCTATAACCGTCTATATCAGCGGATGGATATGTATGCTCCTGCTTGTAGGCAGCAGCAGGATCAGTTATAGATATCTGCGCAAGCTCAAGCTTGGCATGGAGAGAAGCAAGAGCGGGGCCACCAGAGTAATGATCATAGGAGCCGGTAGCGCGGGCTCCATGATAATAAAAGAGCTGAAGAACCATACTGATTTTGAATCCATCCCTGTGCTTGCGGTGGACGATGATAAAAGCAAGAACGATACCAAAATAAACGGTATCCCGGTGAAGTATGGCAGGGGAAATATTAAGAAATACGCTGAACATTTCAACATTGATGAGATCATCATAGCAATGCCCTCTGCATCAAAGAAGGATATGATTGAGATATTGGAGCTGTGCAAGGCCACCAAATGCAGGCTGAGGACGCTGCCCGGCCTAATGGGGATCAAGGATGGACAGGCCAGCGTTAAGCAGCTGAGGGATGTTAATATCGAGGATCTTCTCGGCCGTGATGAAATTCGCCTTAATATGGATGAAATATCCGGCTACCTGGAAAATGAAGTTGTTATGGTAACCGGAGGCGGGGGCTCAATAGGTTCTGAGCTTTGCCGCCAAATTTCCAAGTTCAAGCCAAAGAAGCTGATCATCTTCGATAATTACGAGAATAACGCATATAATCTTCAGAACGAGCTGCTGTATGCATACAAGGGACAATTGAATCTGGATGTGGTTATTGGCAGCTGCAGGGACAGGATAAGGCTCAAAGAGGTATTTGAAAAGTATAGGCCGGGCGTGGTCTTCCATGCCGCCGCCCACAAGCATGTGCCGCTGATGGAGGGGAATCCCGGCGAAGCCGTTAAGAACAATGTATTTGGCACCTTGAATACCTGTAGGCGCGCAGACGATTACGGTGCAAAGAAATTCATCCTTGTTTCCACGGATAAGGCGGTCAACCCGACTAACATTATGGGGGCATCCAAGCGGCTGGCAGAAATAATAGTACAGTCCATGAACAGGATGAGCAATACCAAATTCGCCGCAGTTCGCTTCGGCAATGTGCTGGGCAGCAACGGAAGCGTAATCCCCCTTTTCAAGGAACAAATCCTGCACGGCGGGCCTGTTACTGTAACAGACCCTGAAATCATCAGGTATTTTATGACGATACCGGAAGCAGCCCAGCTTGTCATTCAGGCCGGAGCACTGGCTGGCGGCGGCGAGGTCTTTGTGCTGGATATGGGCGAGCCTGTCAAGATAGATGAGCTGGCAAGGGATCTAATTCGGCTTTCCGGGCTGGAGCCGGACGTGGATATAGAGATAGAGTACACAGGCCTCAGACCCGG
>CAZQCL010000206.1:0-3284 GCA_964592435.1 uncultured Oscillospiraceae bacterium | reverse complement strand
CACCAGCCTGTGGCGTTTCACCGACCTGCAGCGCTTTACTGGCTTGCAGCTCTCCACAATCCCAGATTAAAGCGCCTTCTCTCATCATACCTATTGTGTCATTGCCATAAAGCTGCCCGCGGCCTGCATTTTCATAGGAGCCTGCGCCAAGCTGATACTGCAACAGCCGCCTGTCAGAAGACAGGGAATAATAATAGCCATGCTTATAATGAATTAATGCAGAAAGCTTTGAGTCAAATAAAATGCCGGCTGTGTGAGGCGTTGTGGAAATAGACGCTGAAAATGCCGCAAATTGAATCGTTAGCCTTGAATTGCCGGTATTGACCACCTCGTAGCATCTTTTCAAAACATCACTGTCAGGAATGGCAAAATCCGATTGGCGTATAATCAGTCCATGATCCTTTTTTCTATACTCAGTAACTGCAATGTTTGTATCAGGCACATAATATTGCCTTACCTGCCAATCCTCGGAGCCCAGCCAGGATGCACCCTGCCACAGGTTGGGGCAAATCACCCCCACGCTCAGCCTGTCTATATGCTGAGGAAAATCGATATCAGGCCAGAACAGCCTTATCAGCTCTCCCCTCTGATCGATACATCCAAGCATCCCGCAATTCCCTGTAATTAAGCTGTTAATGTAAGGTTTCAAATTTATTCCCCCATTATCACTATTCATTTTAACATACCCAATGAAATAGCAGCAATATAATTAGCGGGTTTCATTGATTGCATAAATATTTTCTGGTAAAAGGTGCAAAATAATAAAAACCACAGCAATGGAGGTCCCGGATGAATAATATTTCACAAAATTTTTTACTGCACGTGACCCAACTGATTCAGGTGCTTGTTTTTGTTGCCGGCTGCTATTTTTTTTGCATTTCTGCGTTAGGCTGGAGAAGGCGAAAGGATAAATCGGAGGAATGTGCTCCCTGCAAGAGATTTGCCCTTGTAATAGCCGCCCACAACGAGGAACTGGTGATAGGCCATGTAATTGACAGTCTTATGAACCAGAATTATCCCCGAGAGTTATTTGATATCATTGTTGTAGCTGACAATTGCACCGACACAACCGCTTCAGTCGCCAGAAGGCACGGAGCATTGGTACATAGGCGGTTTGATAGGGAGAAAACGGGCAAGGGAAACGCCCTCGAATGGATATTTAGCAAAATTTATAACGAAAGCGACCGCTATGATGTTGTCAGCGTCTTTGATGCAGATAATCTGGTCTCATCCAATTACCTTTACGAAATGAATAAACAGCTGTGCAAGGGTTACAAAGTAGTACAGGGCTATATCGACAGTAAAAATCCCTTTGACTCCTGGATCACATGCTCATATTCTATTGCATTTTGGCTTTCAAATCGAACCTATCAGCTTCCTCGGTCTAATTTAGGGCTCAGCTGTGTTCTCTGTGGTACCGGCTTTTGCGTAGATATATCAGTACTAAAGGAAATTGGATGGGGGGCAACATGCCTGACAGAAGATCTGGAGTTTACAATGAAACTGTCGTTGAACGGCATTAAGGTCGCTTGGGCACATGATGCAATTGTCTTTGATGAAAAACCCTTGACCCTCAAGCAGTCCTGGTTCCAAAGAAAAAGATGGATGCAGGGACATGCGGACTGCGCCTACAGATATCTTGTGCCTCTGTTCAAAAAGGCTTTCACGGAGCGTAACCTGGCTGTCTTCGACTGCGCTGTATATCTTTTCCAGCCAATCCGTTTTATTTTTATCGTCTTAATCTCAATCATGCTTCGGGTCCAATCTATTTACCCCGACATACCATTCTTTACAGTGCAGCACATTTTACCGGATCTTGTCTGGCATGCATTTGTTCTGCTGCAGTTTATGTATGGTCCTCTGGTGGTACTGTCCGAAAATAAGTTTGATCTGCGCATGCTATTGGGATTTATCGTCTACCCCTTTTATTGCCTTACCTGGATTCCCATTACGGTACAGGGCTTCCTCAGCAAGGACAATAAAATCTGGAGCCATACCGTGCACACCCGCGAAATAAAAATAGAGGATCTGGAAAAAACGCGTGGCTCTCGAAGCCCCGCTCCCCGCTCCGAAGCCTCCCGCTACCAGTAACGAGAGAGGGGACGGAGAGCCGTTCCCCTACTCTCCGGGAGCACCGTCTTCCTCATTTTTTACGGTGAATCCCAGTTTATCGTCCACAAGCTCTACGCTCACGGTATCGCCCGGTTTAACCCTGCCTTCCAGCATTTCCTCGGCCATTTTATCCTCTATCATGCTCTGTATATATCTCCTCAGTGGCCTTGCCCCAAAAACAGGATCATAGCCCTTTTTAGCAATGTGGTTTTTTGACTCATCATTTACTTCAAGACTAATTGAATTCTGACCAAGTCTCTTCACAAGCACATTAATCATAATGCCAACAATGTCCCTGATATTATCTTCATCCAGCGGATGAAATACAATAATGTCATCTACCCTGTTCAGAAATTCAGGGCGGAAGGTCTTTTTTAGCTCTCCCATAACATTGCTCTTCATATCCTCATAGTTCTTTGCAGAATCATCTTCAGTCAGGAACCCCAATCGTTTCGGCTCGGTAATCATTCTTCCGCCGACGTTTGATGTCATTATGATAACCGTATTTCTAAAATCTACAACCCTGCCTTGGGAATCCGTCAACCGGCCATCCTCCAATATCTGAAGCAAAATGTTAAAAACATCGGGATGAGCCTTCTCTATTTCATCAAAAAGCAGTACTGAGTATGGCTTCCTTCTGACCTTATCGGTAAGCTGTCCACCTTCTTCATATCCTACATAACCAGGGGGCGAGCCTATCAACCTGGATATAGAAAACTTCTCCATGTATTCGGACATATCTATGCGTATCATTGAATTCTCGTTGCCGAACAGGGCTTCTGCCAATGCTTTACTTAATTCTGTCTTGCCGACGCCCGTAGGGCCGAGGAATATAAAAGAACCGGTCGGTCTCTTAGGATCCTTCAGGCCTACCCGGCCTCTCCTGATTGCCTTTGAAACAGCCTTTACCGCTTCATCCTGTCCAATGACTCTCTCATGGAGCACCTCCTCCATCCTCATCAGTCTCTCCGATTCCTCCTCGGCAAGCCGTTTCACAGGTATACCGGTCCAGCCTGCCACTATGTCGGCAATCTCATCTTCCGTAACAGTGTCTGTTCTTGTCTGGTTTTTCTGGTACCATTCGCCCTTCATTTTCTCATGCTCGGCCCTTAGCTTCTGCTCCTGATCCCTTATACCTGCAGCCTTTTCAAACTCCTGCCTCCTTATGGCAT
>CAZQCL010000205.1:0-3309 GCA_964592435.1 uncultured Oscillospiraceae bacterium | reverse complement strand
TCATATAACGTCCCAGCAGTCGCGACGCCGATGAGCAGTGAAGCGCGCTAGTCCTTCTCCCTGGTGGTGCTCGCACCCGGGTTGCATGGGCGAGCAGTGGAGCGAAGCGGAACGACCAGCCAGTATGTTAAGTGCACCGGCACGAATTTCCTTTATAACAACCATCGCGCTCCGCAAATCGGTGTGGTGCCTGCTCGCGCTACTACTGTTAATGGTAAGCGCCCTTGCGCGACTGCATTGTTATGTGAAGTATGGCACATGAGCCCGATACTCGGAGCAGCCACGGACGGCTGCCCTCATATTTCGTGCTTTATAACCCAATCGATAATATGATCCTGATTATATCTACCTTCGGCAACACCTAATCCTAAATCAATTAATTCATTTTGCTCATAACTAAGAATTACATCGTTATACTCAAGGAGAATGAGCATAACAAATAACCCCATTCTTTTGTTTCCATCAACAAAAGGGTGATTCTTAACAATGCAGAAACAGATATTAGCACACTTTTCCTCAATACTCGGATATAATTCATTACCGTCAAATGTTGATAATGCATTATAAAGTGCAGACTCAAGTAATGCCGGATCTCTGATACCGTCATCTCCACCAGTCTCCCGGATCATTTTATTATGAAGTTGAAGCACCTGCGCTATTGTAATATGCTTCATTTTGCTAACTCCTTAAATGCCTCCATATTCTGAGCAAGGACTCTATCTGCAATCTCTTCAATTTTCTCCTCATCCGATTTTGCATCTTTTGAAAACTCATCATATTCGATAATGATATACTTTGGTTTATTATTTTTTAAAATTACTACTGTTTTTTCCTCGTCAACCATTCGAGCAACTTTAGAAAAATTCTGATTTGCATCAGTGATCGTAACTATTTTTTTAGTATTCAGCAGCATAATAACACCTCCTGCCTATAGCATATCATAATTTAGGATGTTTTTTACCTATTTGCTCAAAGATTTTATCAATCCCGCGCCACGGACGGCGCGGGAAAATCCATGTGCCATATTTCATAGTCACGGTAGAACTAGTAGTTACCCGCTAGCTCCCGCGCAGATCCCGGCGTGCGGGATTACCGCACCGGGCTCTTCAAATATACTCGCTTCCGTATTTAAGCAAAACTGCACTCTTCAATACTCAGTTGTCGGTACTTTCTTTCCATCACTCTCGGCTTTATTAATCCATAGTAATTCATCTTCTCATTGAACTCCTTGAAGTTGAAGCTTTTGCGCTGACTACGCCTGTTCAGCTATTTGTACAGTATTTTCACAGCTATGTTATAAAACTGATTGATTTTTCGGCTGTTCCCCTAATTCCGTAGTAGTTGAAGTAGCCTCTTAGTTTAGAGTTTACCATATCTACTATCTTCTGGATACGATTGTTTCTATTTTCCTTGCACCATTTCGCAAATGGCTTCAGTGATTTTGTCATCCTTTTCGGATTGGTTTCCATTAGGATGTAATCCTTCCCCTTTCTTGAGGTCACCCACTTGAAATCAAATCCTAGAAAACTGAATTTCATTCCCAGATGCTGCTTGAATCTGGAGAATACTACCATACCTGTCTTTTCTTCAGCCAGCTCCAGTCCGAACTTCCTTAACCGTAACCCCAGTGTGTTGAGCAGTCTGTCCGCTTCGGCTTTGTATCTGAATCCAAATATGAAATCATCTGCCGATCTGCAGTTTCTTGTCCTGCTTTGCTTTGTTTGCTGTTCCCAGCAGTGAGGCTGGTCGTTACGCTTCGCTTCACTGCTCGCCTATGCAACCTAGGTTTGCATTGTTTACCCGATCCTCCTGTCCGGACAATGTTTCCTTTGCCGGCTTCGTATATTTGTTAACCCCTTCCCCGTTTGTGCGTCTTAGCGGTATTTGTCCTTCCGGACAGACGCACTGTGCAGATGGCTTTCCCATCTTCGGAGTACTATGGGTTAATCCGACTCCCTGTCGCCCTTCGGCCATCCTCTTTATCGATTGGGTAGGCCTACCTGTCACTTTCGTGCAGGAGGCGGCAGGGTCTCCCAAGTTCCTGACGCTTCTCTCCATACATGCCAAGTTCTTTGACCCAGGTTGCATGGGCGAGCAGCTAGTATGTTGAGTGCGCTAGCACAAATTACCTTTACAACATACAAGAAGCTTTGCCTGCGACCAGCCCTGCCCGGCGAAGATAGAGGCGGGCGGTGCCACCGCTCTGCGGATCGGTGTGGTGCCTGCTCGTTCTCCTGCTGTCAATGGTATAAGGTCGGATGACTTTCCCCCCGCACCCTTGCGCCGACTGCTTTGTTATGTGACGTGTGCCCCCTCCAGTTAGCCGTACAGCCGGAGCTAGGCTGACTTTCTTTTTGTCCTGCGAAGCCTATTAACTCATTTATCCCCATAATGTGTTCTACACTGCATAACCAATATCTGTCCATTATCAATCCGATAGATAATACGGTTTACTTCATCAATCCTTCTGCTCCAAAAACCTTGGAACTCGTTCTTGAGAGGCTCAGGTTTTCCTATCCCTACATAGCCATTCCGACTAATATCCAACAAAAGCTGATTGATCCGGTTCAAAGTCTTTTTATCTTGCGTTTGCCAATATAAATAGTCTTGCCATGCAGCGGGCGTGAATGTGATATTATTCACGTTCCATATCCTCCAGCTCTTTCATTGTCTTTACGATAACATTACCATCTTTGATCTGCGCTATGGATTTCCTTAAGTGTTCCAGATTGGCTTCACTGTAAAAGGGGTCAGTTTCGGCAGAAATCTCAAAAGGTATCTTTTGCTGGCGTACAGCAGTTTTTGCAAAAACATTGATAGCAGTAGACATATTCATGCCAACTGCGGAACAAAAAGCATCAAATTGCTTTTTCAATTCTTCATCCATTCGAATATTTATTGTTGTCTGTGCCATAATATACACTCCCTTCAACTATAGTATATACATTATAGCTCAAATACTATACAACGTAAATACATCAAATACACGTTCAACAAAAACATTTCGCAGGGCGTCCATTTTCGCCCGACGGCTGGAAACCCGGGCGCGTCCGAGGGGGCACATGTCATATAACGGTCCGCTGTCGCGACGCCGATGAGCAGTGCGGATGTTGAGCGCATCAGCGCGAATCACCTTTACAACATCCATGAATAGCCTCTAGCTGAGCCGCGCCAAGTCTTTCAAGGGCAAGCCTGCCCGGCGAAGATAGAGGTGAGCGGTGCTCCGTCACCCGGGATGCATGGGCGAGCAGTGCAGCGAAGCGGAACGACCAGCTAGGTTGTTGAGCGCACCGGCGCGAATTTCCTTTA
>CAZQCL010000204.1:0-3343 GCA_964592435.1 uncultured Oscillospiraceae bacterium | reverse complement strand
CCTGGCGTATTGATTGCGTCAAATGCCTTGATGCAGGGCATACATAGGAACAGCAGCCGCATTCCATGCAATCGTTGGGATGATATTTCTCAAGCTCTTCAAAATTTCCTCTCATTACATTCGAATTAATATAAAGGGGAAGCAATGACATCGGACAGACCAAAACACATTTCCCGCAGCGGATACAAACCGACTCAGGTTTTTCCTGTGCCTGTTGGTCAGTCAATGCTAAAAGTGCATTGTTTTGCTTCATCACGGAGCTATCCAGCGAAAATTGAGCCACACCCATCATTGGACCGCCCATAATAATTTTTCGGGGTTCCTCGATAAAGCCGCCACAAAAATCAAATACTTCCTGTAGCGGTGTTCCGATCAGTACTTCCACATTCATTGGATTTGTAACAGCATCGCCGTCGACAGTGATTTTCTTTTTAATCAAAGGCATCCCTGTTTTTAGATATTTGTCAATAAAAGAGACGGTACCGACATTCTGTACCAATACACCTACTTCGGCAGGTAACTTGCCAGTAGGAACCTTTCTGCCGGTCACTGCATAAATCAGCTGTTTTTCACCGCCTTGCGGATAGCGTGTGCGCAGTGGTACAACTTCAATATTGTCGGATTCCTTTAGCAGGAAGGATATCTTATCAATAGCCTCCTGTTTGTTCATTTCAATTGCAATGAGAGCCCTATTTATACCGGTGATCTCCATCACCCTTTTAGTGCCCTCAATAATCCCCTCGGGGTTTTCCATCATCTCTCTAAAATCCGATGTAATATAGGGCTCGCATTCCGCGCCATTTATGATCAGAGTATCGAGCTTCTTTCCAGGCGGCGGAGATAATTTTACCGATGTAGGGAACCCTGCGCCTCCCAGACCTACCACCCCCGATTCTCTTATACATTTAATCAGGCTTTCTTTATCTGAGTAATCAGGGGCTACTACACTCTCGTGTATCTCCTGCAGCCCATCCGTCTTGATTTCAACCGCCAAAACCTCGGCACCGCTGGAATAGCGTACAGGCATTATGCCATTGACAATACCGGATACACTTGAATGGATGGGAGCAGATATCATCTTATCAGAGTCTCCGATTTTCTGCCCTACTAAAACACGATCACCCTTCTTAACAATTGGATTGCATGGTGCTCCAACATGCTGGAGCATTGGAATAACTACTCTTGACGGCAATGGCATCTCAACAGTCTGCATATGCGATGTTGTCTTCTGATGCGCAGGCCTTACGCCGCCTTTAAATAATCTTACCGCTTTTACCAATCAAACCACCTCTTCCCCTGCTTCTATCTATACAAATCAAAGCCACGAAAGCTGAATGCATATTAACAACAGTACACAATTTCGTGGCAAAAAAACACCGATTAAATACCGGGCTGTTTCGTATAACATTCTAACATGTTTATTGAACACAAGCTATAGGAAAATACAAATATTCCATTAATTCTTGTATACAAAGTACATGATAATTATTTAGCATGCCTTGAATACGAACTTTGTGGAAGATGCTTAAAAGTTTATTGTGCTGCGGAACTCATCATGATACATCGCAAAATGCCCTTATATGGGGAGCTGACCGTTCCATAAGGACTGCCATTTGTCCACGGGTAATAGCATCTTTAGGATAAAACTTGCCATCAGGAAAGCCGGCCAGCAATCCCGCCGAAGCCATTCGACCAATAGCATCGAATGACCATGGAGCCTTTGTTGCTGATACATCAGGGAAGGCTTCAACCATCTGGCTTTCAAGCTTCAAGATGCGGTCAAGGAGTACCGCCATCTGCTCTCTGGTGAGCACATTGTCGGGGTCGAATCTTCCATTGTCTACTCCCTCCACAAGCCCATACCGCCTGGCTGTTTCAATTTCAGAACAGGCCCAGTGATCCTCTGTATCGAAAAATGCCGACTGACCGGCCTGTTCTTCGCCAGGTTCAATTCCTAGCATCCTAACAAAAAGCGTCGCCGCCTGGGCTCTCGTCATCGGGGAATCCGGCATGAATTGAGTCCCAGACATACCAATCATCCATCCATTATCCAGCACAGTGAGGATAGATGCTTTTGCCCAATGCTTTTGAATATCGCCGAAATATATACCTTCAAGCCACAGTGAATAATAGTCCCATGTGCTCTTTGTTTCCTGGCCCAGGCTCCAGCTTCCTGTCCCCTTTAATTTGTATTTGTTCACAAGCTCCAGCTTGCTTTTAATAGAAGCCTCATTTTCAAACCAGATATCGTAAGTCCCCGAATCAAGAGTTCTTCCCGGAACCACAGGCTTTTTATCTTTTGCACCTATCGTTATAACAGCCCTTGGGGATTTCTGTCCATAGTCATAAATCACTTTCCCATTATATCTTTGAATTAGCTCCTCCACCATGTTATTACTTATGCCGTACCCTCCGTATGAAGCTCCGCGCTTCCAGAGTCTCCCGTAAAAAGCTATTCCCAAAACGAGCTTATCGGAGGGAACCTCCTTCAATGCTGCCTTTATAGAATCCTCAGTGAATTTATAACTTGCCACAGGCCCAGGCGCACTTCCGGGATTCTTCACCTCACCCTGATAGTGCTCATCATAGGCCATCAGCATCAGGTAATCACAATATTGAGCCAGCGCGGTATAATTATAGGAGGCCTGCCATCCTTCGTCTATCCCATAGGGATTTACCGCTACGGCAACAGAAACGCTTTTTTCAGCCGGAAGCTTATCCCTGAGCAATCTGACAAAATCCGTATAACTATCCCGCTGATCATCTGTTAAATTTTCTATATCTACATTTATTCCATCCAAATCATATTCCGATATGGCGGACACAATCTGAGAGACCAGCTGTTCTGAGTTGTTTAGAGCATTTATGCCGGTTTGCCGATCCCAGTGATTGCTTAAAAAAGGTGTTACCTTTATTCCTTTGTCGTGCATATCACTAATAAAATCTCGATTCACTGCTCCTGTGAGCTTTAGCGTACCATCCTCTTCCAGATCAAAATAACTGGGCGAGATAGCATCCAGCGAGCCCTTCGTATCATCCACATGCTTCGTGTAAGCCGCGGAGTCCCCAAAATATAAATAGCTCATATTAAAGCGCCTGCTTCGATTTGCATTTTGAACCGCATTATTATCTGTATTCTGGACCGCACTCGCGTTTTGAGCTGTCCAAATTACTGCGCTCCATGCTTCTTGTCCCTTCAACTGCGGTAGCGCCAGGCTGGAAAATGCAAAAATGAATAATACAATTAACGTCTTTAGACATATGTGCTTGAACCTCAACTGTAACCAGTCCTCCCTGTCCCCTTCTGTCCCCTTCACAAATGGGGTGTGTACTTATAACCTTA
>CAZQCL010000203.1:0-3355 GCA_964592435.1 uncultured Oscillospiraceae bacterium | reverse complement strand
CTCGGGCGCTTCGGAAGAGCCGAGGTTGCGCTGCCCGGTGGCTGTGATTTTGGATTCAGGCCTATGGATCAGCACATCAAGGGCTTTGAGGCTTTGGGTGCCGATGTTCTCATAGAGCATGGCATGATTAAGCTAAAAGCAGATAGGCTGGTTGGGAGCTCAATATATTTGGACGTTGTCAGCGTTGGCGCGACGATTAATTTGATACTTGCCGCAGTGAAGGCGGAGGGCACCACTACCATTGAGAATGCTGCTAAGGAGCCTCATATTGTTGATGTGGTGAACTTTTTGAATGCCGCAGGCGCCAATATTAAGGGTGCCGGGACAGATGTGATAAAAGTAAAAGGTGTCAGCAGCCTTAAGGGCAGTCCGGTGGTGCATTCTATCATACCGGACATGGTCGAGGCGGGGACATTTATGATTGCAGGTGCCGCGACAGGTGGAGATGTGACTGTTAAAAATATTATTCCCAAACATATGGAATCGCTGGCAGCTAAGCTGATTGAAATGAATATCAATGTTATAGAGGGCGAGGACAGTATTAGGGTGATCGGCGGAAGTGAGCTTACGAAGGTGAATGTTAAGACTTTACCCTATCCCGGCTTTGCTACGGATTTGCACCCGCCTGCAACGGTGCTGCTATGCCTGTCCAATGGCAGCAGTACGATATCGGAGGGTATCTGGCCCCAAAGGTTCCAATATGTGGATGAGCTTAGAAGAATGGGCGCAAAGATTCGTGTGGATGGCAATGTAGCTGTGGTAGAAGGCCCGTGCCGCCTGACAGGAGCACAGGTGAATGCCATTGACCTGCGAGCTGGAGCGGCGGTTGTCATTGCGGGGCTTGTGGCCGAAGGCACCACACAGGTTGATAATATCAAATATATCGACAGAGGCTATGAGGATTTTGTGGGCAAGCTGCAGAAGCTGGGAGCGGATATACGGAGAGTTAGGGTGAGGGAATCGGAAGCCGGAAGCCGGAAGCCGGAAGCCGGAAGTCAGAAGCCGGAAGTCACAGGATAGAGAACAGAGAGTGGGACGACCGGGGAGTAGGGGACAGGGAATCAGAAGCCGGAAGCCGGAAGTCGGAGGATAGAGAACAGAGAGTGGGACGACCGGGGAGTAGGGGACAGGGAATCAGAAGCCGGAAGCCGGAAGTCAGAAGCCGGAGGATAGAGAACAGAGAGTGGGACGACCGGGGAGTAGAGATAGAAAGTTGAGAGGCATTCATGATAAAATTCTGTAGTTTATACAGCGGCAGCAGCGGAAATTCACTTTTCATGTCGTCCGGCAACACAAGGTTGCTGGTTGAGGCCGGACTTAGCGGGAAGAGAATTATTGAGGCTATATGCTCAATAGGTGAAAAGCCTTCGGAAATAGATGCGATTTTAGTGTCCCATGAGCATGGTGACCATATAAAGGGAGCGGGCATACTTTCACGCAAGTTTAATCTACCCATCTATGCCAGTGAGGGCACATGGAGGGGAATGGAAAGTGTTATTGGGCCGGTTCTTGAGCGTAATAAGGTGGTTTTTTCATCCTTTGCGCCCTTTCAGATTGGCGATATTACTGTGACACCCTTTCCGATACCTCATGATGCCAACGAGCCGGTGGGCTACAGCTTTTGCGCATCGGGGAAGAAGGTGACAGTGGCCACGGATATAGGGCATATCAGCATGGAGCTGCTTAATAATTTTATAGATAGCGATTTGGTGCTGCTGGAGTCCAATCATGATGCGGAGATGTTGAAAATCGGACCTTATCCCTGGCCGCTGAAGAAGCGTATTGCCAGCGAGCAGGGGCATCTTTCCAATGAAGCTGCCGGTGAGGTTGTCGCATATTTGGCGCAGAAGGGGACTAAACGATTCCTTCTTGGGCATCTGAGCAAAGAGAATAATTTCCCCGAGCTGGCATACCAGACGGTTTGTAACGCCCTGTATGAGAAATGCCTGCTGGCCGGGACAGATGTTGCTGTGGATGTTGCCCTCCGTGACCACGTAGGACGAGTAATTGAGTTATAGGAGACAGAGAACAGCGAACAGAGGCCGGAAGCCGGAAGTCAGAAGCCAGAGGTCAGAAACCAGGGGCCGGAGAACAGAGGCAAGAGGCGAAGCGCGGGAGAAGCAGGAAGCCGGAAGCCAGAAACCAGAGGCCAGAAGCCGGAAGTCAGAGGCCGGAAGCCGGAAGCCGGAGATAAAATCAGTCTAGGGAGAAAACAGCTTAAGACAAGCAGAAAAGAGGCGTAAAATAACAATTTGATAGAAAGAGGGTTATAACAAATGGTTGAATCTATCAAAAGTCTATTACTATCCAATGGGGTGGATGAAGGCATATCGCAGTATTTATCTAATGGAATCGCAGTCGTTTCCATTATTTTCATATGTCTGCTTGCAGACTTTGTTACAAATAAGGTTTTTCTTAAAGTTCTGAGTATTCGCATCAAAAAAAGCAAAACCACCTGGGATGATATATTTTTAAAAAACAAGGTATTTGATTATATTGCGCATATCGTTCCTGTAGTGATTATTTATGCATTCGCCCCGACCTTTCCGGCTTATCAGGAATGGATCCAGCGTATTGCATTTTCCATTATTCTTTTAATAATTATGAGAGTTCTGTTCAAGGTGTTCGACTCTGTGGATGAGATATACAACATGCACGAGGTCGCCAAGCACAAGCCGATAAAGGGGTATTTGCAGGTCGTAAAGATATTCTTATCTCTTGCGGTCGCAATAGTTATCATAAGTACGATTATGGACCGTTCTCCCTGGGTTCTGTTAAGCGGGCTGGGAGCAGCAACGGCAGTTACGATGCTGATATTTCAAAATTCGATACAGGGATTTGTGGCCGGAATTCAGCTTGCTACCAATAACATGGTGCGGATTGGTGATTGGATCGAGATGCCGTCCCATGGTGCGGACGGAGCCGTTATTGAGATATCTTTGCATACTGTGAAGGTACAGAACTGGGATAAGGCGATTGTGACGATTCCGCCCTATAAGCTGATATCGGAGTCATTCAAAAACTGGCGGGGAATGCAGGAGTCCGGCGGTAGGAGAATAAAAAGGTACGTTTATATAGATATGAATAGTATTAAATTCTGCGATGATGAAATGCTTGAGAGATTTAAGAAGATTCAATACATACAGGAGTATATAGAGAGCAGAACGGAAGAGATTGAAAGGTACAACAGGGAGCATAATATTAACGAAGCGAGTATTGTTAATGGCAGGCACTTGACCAATATTGGCACGCTGAGGATTTATATAGAGAATTATTTAAAGAACCACCCGGGCGTGAACGAGAATATGCTGCAGATAGTAAGGCAGCTTCAGCCTACCGAAACCGGGCTGCCAAT
>CAZQCL010000202.1:0-3356 GCA_964592435.1 uncultured Oscillospiraceae bacterium | reverse complement strand
CGGCAAATACAGCATCCTTTGCTCTTGGTATTGGATTGGCCTTTTGGATTCCCGGAATATTCTAATGGAAGGCTAGCTAAATCCGTTATTATATAATAGCCTTATGATGTAAGGCTATTATATGTCTCTGGCGGAATTTATGCGTGTGCAATTTTTTTGCTTGCGTAAAATGCACATACGCAATTATACCATGATAAATCAAGGTATAATGATAGTGATCTATTACGAAGGGTGGGTAACGGATGTTGATATTAAGTAATAGCAATATAAAGGATAAAGATGAATGGAAACGGGCAGGGATTGATCTGCCGGGCTTCGACATAGAGCAGGCAGCCCAAAGAACAGCGGAGCACCCCACATGGCTGCATTTTGGCGCAGGTAATATTCTTAAAGGATATATATCTGTATTGCAGCAAACGCTTCTAAATCAAAACAATGCTGACACCGGGATCATTGCTGTAGAGACCTACGACTTAGAGATCATAGACAGAATTTATACTCCATACGATAACCTGAACCTTCTGGTGCTGATGAAGCCGACTGCAACACCCAATACCTACTACCCTTTTCCTGCAAGTGCAGAGGCTTTTGCCCCAGCTGTCACCAGCGGCGTGTAGTTAAGTTCGGCGAATATCTTCGTGATGAGGTTCTTGAAGACATACCCCATCGGCAGTGGGCTGGTCGCAAGCAAGCTTGCTGCTCGCCCATGCATCCCGGGTATTCACAATTCCAAAAAGACTGCGCCCCTACTTCATGCATAACCGAAAGCTCCTTGCCAAGCTCAGCCTTTGTGCTTGGGACGTGCTTTCAGACTATCTTAAAACAAGTGTTGCTGCCAGGGATAATAAAGTCAAACCCGGTGCAGCTATCGCAGTTCAAACCTTTGGTGAATTGGTTAATTTTAATCCACACCTTCATATCATAGCCTCTGACGGTTGTTTTAATGAAAACGGAGACTTTCTGTATGGTATTTCTCCAAACGCCGATGACCTCACTGCTCCTTTTGCTGACGCTGTTTTGAAAATGCTGAAAAAAGAGAAGGTCATCAGCCTGTCCGTTATTAACAACATGTCAACTTGGGAACACTCCGGATTTAACGTGCACTGCGGCAGTTCCGTCAGCTTCTCCGATACCGAGGCTGTCGAAAGGCTTGCCCGTTACATTGTTCGTGCACCTATATCTCAGGAACGTATACGGTATATCCCGAAGGAGAGTTCCCCCAGTGGTGCAGGCAAGGTTATTTACGAAGGTAAAACTACTGGCAGGCTTGAAACATTCTCTCCTCTAGACTTTCTTGCCCGCCTAGTCACCCATATCCCCAATAAGTATGAGCAAACCGTCCGTTACTACGGTTATTATTCAAATAAATCTCGAGGTGTTAGAGCCAAAGCTGAAGCTAATGCAGTAGAAGAAGCTGCTGCTAGTGCTGCAGTAAATGATTCAGATACCCCAGATCCAACTGAAGTTCCTACGGTTATCATCCCCATCTCTCTCCCGAAAACGCTTCAAGAAGAACTGGGCCAGACTTATCCAGAAAATTTATAACGTCGACCCACTCAAATGTCCAAAATGCGGAGGCAAAATGCGTATAATTGCCTTCATTTAAAAATGTCAACGCTTATTATAACTCTGATAACTCTTATAACTCTGACTGCCACTTTCAAAACCCCTATGAGGATGAATTCTCACAAGAAGTCCTTTACGACGAATGACAGCTGTTCTTTTTACAAAAATGACAGGATGTCCTCTTTGTCATGCAAAAAACATCTTACTCAAACAGCTCTAATCTTCCTGCCTTGAACTTCACCACATTTTTTGAAGCATAGATGCATAAATCTATGAAGTTACGACTGGCTTATTGTTGGTTTTATCCAAAATTATGCTTGTCTCGGCAAAAATCCCCCATATAATAAAAAGCAAGTTCCTATACACTGGCGAAACTATTTTGTCATCAGGGAGCATTCACTTTGTCAATAGAGGGGTGAGCATTGATTGTGAGCATTGTTCACGGTTGGTGGACGGTTGGTGGGCGGTTCAAGGACAAAACTTTTACAACGTGTTTACACATCCCTACAGTTCATGTATAATAATGTAAAAGCAGGGGTGATTTGTAGATGATTGAGATCCAGGAAGGAACTGGAGACTGCCTAATTGTGAAGTTTCCTTATTCAGAGGAAGCAGTTGAAAGGATGCACCTCATAAAAGGGAGGAAGTGGCATCCTGAAGGTAAGTTCTGGACTGTCCCAGCTGATAATAACACCAAAGTGTTGATAAAACAGTTATTCCAGGGTGAGCTATCTGATTCATCACAGATGGCTATCATAACTGATAAGTCTGACAAAAAAGCTAATGTTGACGAGTTTGCTGTATTGCTCAGGTTTGAAGAAGAACTGCGATTAAAGGGCTATAGTCCTAAAACCATAAAAAGTTATGTTGGACATGTGAGAAGATTTTTTACTTATTTGGGTGGCGGGCCAGAGGCAATAGCTATAAGTAATATTCGTGAGTATGCAATTATGCTTCTATCAACCAACAATTGCTCGCATGCGTATGTCAACCAAGCGTTGAGTGCACTGAAATTTTTGATGTTGAATGTTTTGAAAAATGATAGTGGAGTTTTTGATATACCAAGGTGCAAGAAGGAGCAAAAACTTCCGGAGATTATGAGTAGATCAGAAGTGGCTTTGGTTTTAAATTCAGTATCAAATCTGAAGCATAAAGCATTGCTGGCGCTTATCTACTCAGCAGGATTAAGAGTAGGTGAGGTTGTTAAGCTATGTATAACCGATATAGATAGTAAACGAAGGTTGGTGCATGTTAAGCAAGGAAAGGGGCGAAAAGACAGATACACGATACTATCAGAGGTAGCAGTCGATATACTGAGAACGTATGCAAAGAAGTATCGGCCTGAGGGGTGGCTGTTCCCTGGGGCTGATGAGACAAAACATCTTACGGAACGTTCTGTTGAATGTGTATTTCGGGAGGCCTGTCAAAAGGCAAGAATCTTTAGTAAGTATACAGTGCATACATTGAGACATTCTTTTGCTACGCATCTACTTGAGAATGGAACAGATCTGCGCTATATACAGGAACTCCTGGGACATGCCAGTTCAAAGACTACAGAGATTTACACACATGTATGCGAAAAGGACATACAAAGAATCCGCAGCCCTCTTGATGACTTGGCCTTTTCAACCAAAGCGAATTTTCCCGAAACGGCTTCGCTAACCCCTCCGGTTAAGGAGTATTCCCGAAACAAGTTCGGGAAGTAAGTAGTTCTCTGAAATATGGCACACGGACGCCGCCCGGGCCTCCGGCCGTCGGGCGGATAGAGTTGGAAATGCGTATTGGTATTA
>CAZQCL010000201.1:0-3399 GCA_964592435.1 uncultured Oscillospiraceae bacterium | reverse complement strand
CAACATTGCAAAGACCGCAAGTCGGACGTAACGACCCCTGCCCGTGCGGAAGCGGTAAGAAATACAAGAAATGTTGTGCCATAGTTGACGATACAAAATCGTCACAGTTAAACTCTGAGGAATGCAGACTTTTCTATGAGACATGGTATGGCTTAATGGGCTTTGTCAATGAACGGAAGGGTGTAATTAAAGCCAAAATCAAGCCGGAATATCCTAACGCCGTCAACGATATGATGGTGCACAAAGTCAGAGAAGTACTGTGGAAAAAGCCGGAGCTGATAGACGAATATATCAATGAAACAGAACTTCCGCAAGAGAAAATCGACATTCTGAAGCTGTGGAGAACAAAACATAAAAAAGGGATGCTCTTTATTTTGGAGTATCGGCCGGAATACGCCGTTGCCATCGCTCCGAACGAGCAGGGTGAAGACAGGCTTTATGGGATAAAAGGGATAAGCAATTCAATAGCAAACACGTTGCGACGAGGCTTGCCCGCTCAAATTGAAACTGTTTTGCTTCCGTTCAAAGGCAAGATCATTTACGACAGCTTTATTGGCTCCATGTCTATAGGATTTGCGGAAGGTGCAAGGGCGGCTTTCCGCGATATGTATGACAAAGCAATAAAACATGGGATTATTACTAGCTTGGAATGAAATATATAACGAAGGTGCAACCCTGAGCAAAAGTGAAACATCTATGATATTTAAATGTGACTGCTTAGGAAGGTGACATGCAGCTTTCAGGGTTCGTATAGGTATAGCGCACTGCTGAAAATTTCAACTAATGGGAAGAAATATGCCTAAAAAAGCCTTATTTTATAGACGGTTTACGATAAAATGAGCTGAAATAAGGATTCTTTACTGTAATTGTACCCCATTACCTGCAAAAGTTAGCAGCACGGTGCTTAACCGCGCAGGTTCAGATTGAAGGAGGGAATATTGCAGATATACTTGATTCGGCGTATTTATTAATAACTGAAGCCATTGAAAAAACTGGCAAAGAAATTGACTATGGTGTTTCACGAATGGGAGACTGTTAAAGATTTCAATTACCTCCGTAGTTGCAATATCAACATGCCCAAGGATATCGCGGATGTATATAAGATTAAATCCAGCTTGGCAAGGATGCATCGCTTTTGGGTGGCGAAAATGCGGTGAAATTGTAAAGTCGGGTAATAGTGAAGATACCTCTCTTGCCCGTTTCTCATATTTTTTAAGAATATACAATATGTCCTTGCGGGTATATGCCGCATGATGCCGATTCATAAATAATGGCCGGTCACATCCATTACAGACACAGTGCAACAGATCTCCTTCTACTATTCTGTCTGAATTTGTTAAAATTGTGGTATAATGAACCCAGTAATATTAATTGTACAAGGAGGAATGCGCTTGGGACAATATAACCGGGTTGTCGGACTTTGGCAATCTTACGAGATTACATCTGCAGCTGATTTAGATAAATACCTTGACAGCTTCCGTATCTTGTTTGCCTACCATTCCGGAAAGATAGAGAACGAGGAAATCACATATCACGATACAAGGGAAATCTTTGAAAACGGTAAGGTTATAAGCTATACCGGAAGTCCTCGTGCCCTGTTTGAACAGCAAAATCAAAAGCTTTGCTATGAGTTTTTGAAAGAAAAAATCGTAAAAAAGGAGCCTTTGAGTGTGGAGTTGGTTAAGGAAATTCATAGAATTCTCGTTGGAGGGACATACGATGAGCGCAGGTATATTGTGAATGAGGAACGGCCGGGCGAGTTCAAAAAGCATGATTACGTTACCGGTGTCCATGAAGTCGGCTCATCTGTGGAAAATGTGGAAAGCGAACTGAGGGATCTGTTTACTGAAGTAAATGAATATGGAGGCAAGAATGTTTTAAAAGTTTCGACCTATCTTCATGCGAGATTTGAATATATTCATCCATTTGCAGATGGTAACGGACGTGTTGGCAGGACACTCATGAATTATTATCTCATGATACATAATTACCCGCCGCTTATCGTCTATGACGAAGACAAGCGGATATACTTCGAGTGCCTGCAAAAGTATGATGAGACTGAGGAAATAGATTCTTTATGTGAATTTCTCAAATATGAAACGGAAAAGACATGGGAAAAGATGGTGGCTCTTGCCGATGGTATTAAACCGGAGCGTAAAAGACTGACGGATTTTATCGAGGGTAGCTGAATTACAGCCGAATATTCACTCGCTTTTGATAATGAATGAAGGAGAAACGTATTATGAGTAAAATAGGCAGAAACAATCCTTGTCCTTGCGGTAGCGGTAAGAAGTATAAAAAATGTTGTAGTAATAAGCCAGAACATACTTTTATGAGTGAAAGCTTTTCGCGATATTCGCAAAGCTTTCTGACGTACGAAGAAGTAAATGAAATGAGTACAATTGAAATAATTCAACGGCTGGAAAGTTATGGTATAGTATTTAATATAGATGCTTTTTTGAGGGATGTAAGAAAGTTTTATTCAGCCGAACAAATCTCGGAGCAGTGGTTCGAAAATTTCAAAGTTACAGCAAAGGATAGGGATGAAGATTTTCCTTGGCTTGCTGCATGGATTTTATGGGTGAGATTAGCGCCATCGCATATCTTGTCAATGGAGCAAATGAGTGATTTTATTGATAAGGGGTTTGAATATTTATCAGAAAACGATTCTAAAACAGCATGCGATACTTGGCTAAAAGTATGGGAAGCAATTAAGTATAGATATAAACCGGAATATAAAAATCTTGATTTTTTAAACAAGCAGTATAGCGGAAGTTTTTTTATAAGAAACTTTTGCCAAGATATGGAAATTGAATTGCACAATGCCGGGCTAAAAGATAAGACATATTTTGAGAAAAGAATTAATTATTGCAAAGAATTCATAGCTTATTTTCCCGACGAAGATGAATTAATGATTCATAATATGAGATGTACTATTGCAGAGTCGTATTCAAGTCTGGGTAATTATGAACAAGCTGAATTGGAGTATAAAGAGTTAGTGCAGGACTATCCTGATAATCCCTGGGGCTATATCGGATGGGGGGATATGTATTTTATGGATAAGAAGGAAGATTATGATAAAGCAGAATATCTTTATGAAAAAGGTCTAGCTATAGCGAATGACGAAACAGACATAACTGCTTTGCATGAAAGATTAGAAGATTTAGAACATGAAATAAAAACCTAAAAGCTGAAAACATTACTGAAACGTTGAAGTTTAAGAGATAAAAAGAGGCTATACTATTGGGAGTGGGAATGATGTTGTGCCATAGTTGACGATACAAAATCGTCACAGTTAAACTCTGAGGAATGCTGCCCGCTCAAATTGAAACTGTTTTGCTTCCGTTCAAAGGCAAGATCATTTACGACAGCTTCATAAGTTCTATGCAGATAGGATTT
>CAZQCL010000200.1:0-3464 GCA_964592435.1 uncultured Oscillospiraceae bacterium | reverse complement strand
AGCTGTCCGAGCCCTCCTGTCCAAAATCGATACACCCTTCACTTAGCTGTTTCTTTAGCACTTGCATGATTTTCGTTCGGTCGCTACCCTTTTGATCCATTTTATTTATGAATAAAAAGACCGGTATGCGATAGATGGACAGCAATCGCCATAAGGTTTTTGTATGGCTCTGTACACCATCCGCGCCGCTGATAACTAAAATGGCATAATCCAGCACCCGAAGGGTCCTTTCCATCTCCGTTGAAAAATCCACATGGCCAGGAGTATCCAGCAAAGTAATATGGGCATCGCCTATCTCAAGCATGGCCTGCTTGGAGAAAATAGTAATGCCCCTGGCACGTTCCAGTTCGAAGTGATCCAAGAAGGCATCTCGATTGTCAACCCTGCCCATTTTCCGTGTTTTCCCGCTCAAATATAAAAAGCTTTCCGATAAGGTTGTCTTACCGGCATCTACATGCGCTACAATTCCTACAACCAACTTCTTCATCCTAATATGTTGTAATAACTCTTATTACTCCTGCCTCTCAAAATAGACCTCCGGTAAAACAATTTGAATCTCCTTATCCGAATTCTCCTTTTTCCAATAAACAACAAATAGTACCTTGGCGTACTTAGGTTTATAGCTTTTTTGCACCATTTCCTCTATTTTATTAAGGAAAGCCTTTGAAAAACGGAATAGTCTGTTTCCTTTAGCATCGCAGCACCATCCCTCAGCTAACTTCAGTTCGTCGCCGCTCCTAAGCCGAGAGATTCTGCTTTGACATCTGGCAAAGCTGTCCAACAATACATCTCTATGGGATAGCTGCATGGCCAACTGCAACGGCTGTTTATAAGCCCTTGAATCGCTTGTCCGCACCAGGCCTTTTACCTTGATGGAATCCAAATAATTACCATTATAATGAATGGTCAAGTTTAGCTTCGCCCTTGTAAGTGCCACATATAGCAGCCGCTTGTCCTCATCCGTTTCAAAAGATTTTATTGGGGCAGGCAAATTAGCGGGCACATTACTGTTCTCAATATCTTTTCCGGAATGATCCAGCATCAGAAAAACATTATCGAATTCGCGGCCTTTGGTCTTATGTATGGTTGAAACAAATATTGTATCCGTATTTCCGTCGCAGAAATCCTCCATTTTCGATTCTCTAATAAAAATGTCCAGATCGGACTTGTATTTTGTCTTGGTGTTTGTTGCTTCGAAATCAGCGATCATCTTTCTGCACATTGCACGATTAGTGCTTCTGATGAAGTGCTCCTCTAGCTTCCTTTTGGCGTTAATCCACGCTTCATCGTCTATGGCATACACCCCATCCTCCAATTTAAGCTGGTTCAGAAAGAACCTCACCTCAACGAGATTATACAAACTAAACTCTTCATTAGATTGAATCAGCCTGGCCGGCATGCCGTTTTTCAATAGAAGACCGGTGATTTGCATCGCTTGCTCATTTGTTAGCGTCAATATGCAGGTAGACCCTGATAATGCTGTTGAAAGAATATTTTTTACGGCAGGTTCAATTAGGTTGCCACTGCTGTAGCGAAAGAGCTTTATTGTACCATTATCGGCATGTTTGGAGGTAATTGGAGTCTTTTTAAGTCTTCTTGATAATCTCTTTACAAACTCATTGGAGAATTCTACAAGGTTCTTTTTGCTTCTGTAGTTCTCAGTCAGCTCGTATAAAACAGAATTTTGCTCGGCCATCAGCCTTTTTAAATAATTTGAACTGGAGCCTCTGAATGCAAAAATATTCTGGTCATCATCACCAACGGCAATGACACGCATGTCCTCGTTATATTTCATGAGCGTCCTTACCAGCTCATACTCGTCGGCATCCATGTCCTGAGCCTCATCTATAACCAGGACGGTTTTAGTAATCCGCCCCGCTTCCACCTCTCCTGTCTTGATTTTCCGGATAGCTTCCCGTATAACAGCTCCCGACTTTTCCAGGGTTCCAACTCTGCCGAGTAGATCAAAGCAATAAGAATGGAATGTTTTGATTTCAATAAAGCTTGCAGCATTTCCAACTAATCCGGTCAGCCGCTTTTTAAACTCTGTCACTGCTGATCTGGAGAAGGTCACCATGAGCATTTGCTCATGCTTTACATCCTCCATATACATGAGAGATGCCAGCTTGTGGACAAGGATGCGAGTTTTGCCGCTTCCCGGTCCGGCAGCAACAACAATATTCTTCGAGTCCTTATCATTAATTATTTTAAGCTGTGAAGCCGATAACTGACCAAAAAGCTGCCTAAATTTTGCCGGTGTAATACTCCTAATAATCTCATTGCCCCGACTCCCCCTGAAATATTTCCTCAAGAATGCGCTGTAATTCATTTGGAAATAATCATCGGTAAATTTCAGCGCCGCCTTGTAATCATCAATCATCTTTCTGGCATACTCTCCCACAATATGAATCTGCTGCATTCTGCTTTCATAAAACCGGCTCAGCTTCTTATAGTCCTCAAGCTTGTATCTCCTTTTATTATCCTTCTCAATTCTCTCGATAGTCAGGCCATTATAAACCACCAGAAAGCCACCCTCTATCTTGACAGCTTCGATTCTTGACAGGTAGAACAGCGCATCCTCAACCTCTGTGCAAGATGCTTGCATATCAAACATGGTAATCTCTCTCTCATATTGCTCCTTCAATTCCAATACGGAAAACTCGACCGGTACCTCATCAGCCGCAGTACCCTGCCCTCGCGGGACTCTGTTGGTGAGCTCCGTAAGATATTCCACGATGAATTCAGCCAACTCCAGCCTCTTCTCCAGTCTATGCTTAATTTTTTCTTTGTCAAGGAGCCCCATTACGGCAATATGGTTCGCTGAAGTCCTCCGGCGGCGAATCCACTTATTTATTACCCATAAATTTAAAAGCGTCTTGATCCTTCCGGGTGTCACATCCTCGCAGCCAAATTGCTCTGCTTGTTCATTCAGCTCCTTGATGTTTAGAGTCTTTTCACCCTTATCGATTACAGTAAGAAGAAAATGCTCCAGCTTACCATAGGAATTTAAAATGTTCCCTGTTCGGTTTTTGCTTCCTCTTTTCCGTATAAACGCCAATAAATCCTTGGCATCTGCAAGGATCCTTTCCTCTCTGAGCAGTGTTATAGCTTCAATGACCTCACGCTTGTCTATTGCAAGCCGGTCGGCAAGGTAATCGACCCTGGATTCTGCATCTTCGTCCCCGGACCGATATCTACTTCTGCTGGAAATCAATGATTTGATTATCCTTATCGCATGCGTCCTTTGCTTTTCATCAAAGCGATGCGAATTGTTGATTCTACTAATAGCTTCCGCGGCATTTCTCACAAGAATGCTGTCCGCGTAGACACGAGGATTGTTTTGTCCCCGTTTGAGGTAGCCTGATTCCTCCAATGCTGCAATGGCCGTTTTTACTCTTGTTTCTAAATCCCTGACATTCTCATCCCAGCCGGCCTTGCGTGCAATTTCCAGTGCGGATTGAGAT
>CAZQCL010000199.1:0-3470 GCA_964592435.1 uncultured Oscillospiraceae bacterium | reverse complement strand
TGAAATCGCAGGTGAGAAAAGGATTAGCTTCCAGTCAAATGAGCCGGTAAAGCTGCCTGTGGATGAGGTCAGGCAAATCAATGAGGAATTGATTAGATCATAAAACCTCATCACAGCAAACAATAAAGCCTGCAATGAAACTTGACATACTGATGTCAACAACCTGTGGTATAATGACCTTCTACGTGAGGTTATTATACGCCTCCGGCAGAATTTAGGTGCGTGTAGGTTTTTCGCTGATGCGAAAATGCACATGCACAATTATCTACCTTCGGGGGAATGAAAATGCATTTTGTGGATGCCAAGGGAATCTTGTCTGCGAAAAACGGAATGAATATTTATCGTGGCTGTTCGCATGGTTGTATATACTGTGACAGCCGTTCAACATGTTATCAGATGAAGCACGACTTCGAGGATATCGAGGTAAAGCAAAATGCACCGCAGCTGCTGGAAAATGCACTGAGGCGCAAACGCAAAAAATGCATGATAGGAACAGGCGCCATGTGTGATCCTTATATGCACTGCGAAGAGAAGCTGGGCTTAACACGGCAATGCCTCGAAATCATTGATCGGTATGGCTTTGGTCTTGCAATACAGACGAAATCAAACCGGATTCTTCGCGACCTCGACCTGCTGAAAAGTATAAACCAGAAATCAAAATGTGTAGTTCAGATGACTCTTACCACATACAACGAAAAGCTCTGCCGTATTATCGAGCCAAATGTATCTACTACGCGGGAACGCTTTGAAGCTCTTAAGATAATGCGTGACAAGGGGATCCCGACCGTCGTTTGGCTATCTCCGCTGCTGCCATTTATCAACGACACCGAGGAAAACCTGCGGGGCATTCTTCACTATTGCTTTGATGCAGGCGTAAAAGGCATTATATGCTTCGGAATCGGCACAACTATGCGTGAAGGTGATCGGGAATATTTCTATACCGCACTGGACCGCCACTTCCCCAGTATTAAGCACAAATACATCAGCCGCTTTGGTTTGTCTTACGAATGCACAAGTGACAACAATGACAGGCTCATGGAAATATTCTTTTCAGAATGTAAAACCCATGGGGTGCTACACAATGTGGGGCAGGTTTTTGAATATTTGAATGATTTTCCACAAACTTATAATCAGCTGAGCATGCTTTAGTCAGGTAATCAGCTGTATGGTGCCCTTTTGTTACTTCTATATTAGCTACAACTCCCTGCACATTACTATGACTCCTTCATTAGCTAGGAATCATTCAGTAAGTCCTCCATCTGCTGTTTGGACTCCTCAGATAATGCATCCTTGAGCGAGTTGCGCTCTGACGGCTTTCTATTATGATAGGCCTGAAGAACACTCTCATTTACCCTGTCCATCTCCTGCCTCAGCTCTCTGGCGGATAACAAGGCACTGCCTGCTCCGCGAATAATAATCTGCTGCAGGCCGTCCGACGTGGCAACAGTGATATCGTACTTGCTCTTATTATCATGGGCGAACCTTTCAATATATTGATCCGCCGTCTGAGCCTCCCTGGTAAAGACCACATGAATATTGTCATAGTCGAACACTTCCTCATGATGTCGCTGAACACGGTAGGCATCGAAGACGACAATAATGTTGTACTTTCGAACACCCTGGTATTTGCTGAGCATGTCAAGAAGCTTTGTCCGGGCGCCAGCCATGCTATCCTGTGCCAGCTCCTTCAGATCTGGCCATGCAAAAATCATGTTGTATCCATCCACAAGAAGGTATTTCTCCTTGGCTCCTCTGGGTTCCTTGGCTTCCCTTAATTTACGGTTATAGGCGATCTGGTCGTGGTAGCTGTCCACGACAGGCTTGCGTTTGTGCCAAACCTTTTTTTCATTCTTGTTGGCAAAAAAGGTCCGCTTAAAAATCCGGTCAACCTCCTCCGGCTCAAGCCACTGGTCATCCTTCCATATTGCTTTCCCTTCTGCTGCCGCTTCCGGCTGCTCCGGCTGTTCCGCCCTTTGCTTCAGGTAGCTCTCCACATGCATATGCCCCTTGACCTCATTCCAGGGAACCGAAAAGCCTACTCCATTGGCACAAAACATGGAGCCGGTTGGATTTGCCGGATCCCGCTCCGAATCGTAATCCATTGCTTCAATGACTTCAGCTGCATTATGACAAATGTCATACCCGTCCGGAGTGCATAGGAGCCTCCCAAGCCCTCTGGTATAGGCTGTCACTTCCATCTGGTAATTTTTCATAGTAGCCACAGGAGCCTGCCCCGTAAGAACAGCTACGCCATCCGCAATGTTTGAAACCTGGCATGTACCGCGCATTCTCTCCAAATCGGTCATGGCACGTCCCACCATGTTCTCCGGCAGCTCCAATTCAAAAGCATAGTATGGCTCCAGCAGAACTGATTCCGCTTGCTTAAGTCCTTGACGCACGGCGCGCCAGGTTGCCTCCCGGAAATCACCACCCTGGGTGTGCTTGTTATTTGCCCGGCCGGACACCAGCGTTATGGTCATATCAGTAATGGCAGAACCGGTGAGCACTCCCTTATGAGTCTTTTCTTCCAGATGAGAAAGTATAAGATTTTTCCAACTCTTTCCCAAAATATCGTCACTGCAATCCACCTTATACTGTAGGCCGCTTCCGCGCTCCCCCGGCTCCAGCAGCAGGTGAACCTCCGCATAATGGCGTAAAGGCTCAAAATGGCCCACTCCCTCTACTGTGTCGGCAATAGTTTCTTTATAGACAATCCGGCCCGAATCGAAGGATACCTCCACACCAAAGCGGCTCTGAATTGTACTTTGAAGAATCTCAAGCTGCACCTCGCCCATGATCCGCACCTGGATCTCCCTTGCCTGCTCATCCCACAATATATGCAACTGCGGGTCCTCCTCCTCAATCAATTGCAGCTTTGGAAGCATCACCCTCGGATCGCAGCCCTCCGGAAAGATAATCCGATAGGACAAAACCGGCTCCAATATCGGTGAATCGAAAGTCTTTTCAGTCCCCAGCCCTTCTCCGGGCTTTGTCTTAGTCAGTCCGGTCACAGCACAGACGGTCCCCGCTTCCGCTTCATTGACGGCTTCGAATTTCTGGCCCGAATAAAGTCGGATTTGGTTGATCTTTTCCTCCCAGACGCCATTGGTCAGGACATCCTTTACCTTGAGCCTTCCGCCGGTAATTTTCATGTAGGTCAGGCGATTCCCCTGCTCGTCCCTTTCGATTTTATAAATCTTTGCACCGAATTTTTCTGAATAAGAGGGGTTCTCAGAATATTTCGCAATTCCCTGCATGAAGGCCTCAACGCCATCCAGTTTTAATGCCGCACCAAAATAGCATGGGAATAGCCTCCGCTGGCGGATAGCCTTCTTTATCTGGGGTAGCTCCAACTTATCGGTATTCAGGTAAGTTTCCATCAAGCCCTCATCACGCATAGCCAGCTGGTCGTAAAAGCTGTCCGAGCCCTCCTGTCCAAAATCGATACACCCTTCACTTAGCTGTTTCTT
>CAZQCL010000198.1:0-3535 GCA_964592435.1 uncultured Oscillospiraceae bacterium | reverse complement strand
TCTGGGTCATGTTTGCCGCCTCGGCGGTCAGCTTGCCTGAGGGAGAAGGTGAAAGAGCCGGTGCAGTGAGTGGAATGGATGCCAGTGCAGTTGGTTTGATTGGTGGTGCGGCTGGTGCATGGGAGAACAGGCTGCCTCTGATAGACCGCTTTAGGGCTGTGGCATCGGGAAATATTGTCAAGATGGTCCTTATAATATGCGGCGCTGCTTTATTCTCAATCAATTCACTGTTCTTTGCCGGTGCATATAATAGCCAGATTGCCTTTGATTACATGCAGCAGGGAGATATTAAGCAGGCAAGAATATATTATGAGGAGGCTAACAGGCTGGATCCATCGAATGTTAATTATACCTTTGAGCTTGCCAATATTTATCACACCTATGCAAAAAGCACGGGCAATGATGAGTATAGGCGGACTTGGCTTGAAAAAGCCCGGACAGCCTGTGAAATGAGTGTGGAGGGGAACAAGAATTATCCCGCATATCTGAATATATTGGTACGGATCTACCTTGATTCGGATATGCCTCTTGAAGCGCTGGAGCTTTCCCGGAAGCTGGTTACATATCAGAAATATAATGCCGAATGCTACAGGCTGCTGGCTGCAAGCTGTGTAGGCGCCGCTCGTTATTATGGGGACAATGGTGACCTTGAGAAGGCGAGGACGCTGCTTGAGGAGTGCCTGGAAATAGACCGGAATCCCTATTTGCGCAGATCCGGCATAGAAGAGCCTGAGGACAGGGATTCAGAGGAGATTATCTCTGCATATGAGCATAGTGAGGGATTAGCAAGGCACCTAGGCGAGGCAGAAAGCATGCTGGAAGGGCTGGAATGAGTGGTTATGCAAAAAAAACGGAGCACATAGGAAAAGCCGGTAACGGGCATTTGCAAGGCAAAAGCACAGGAAAAAATTTTTATTGCATAATTCTAGCATTTAATATATAATTGTGGCACGGATTTGATTTTTAGTTTTGTGTAAAATGGTGTTAGGAGTGATTTTGTGAAGAAAACCATTAGTTTGATATTGGTATTGTCGCTTGTGTTTTTGATTGGAAGCTTCACTTTTGCAACGGCGGATACGGATATAGAGGTTACTGATCCCGCGTTGCCCGGTTCACCGGTGCAGACAGTTACAGGCGATATGTATGATGAAGAAATAGAAGATGACGACCTGCCCGGAGGATCGGATTCGTCTGCTAATGTCATTGATATTGTGGATGAAGAGCCTCCAAAAGCGGAAGCGCTTCCAAAGACCGGTGGTATTCCCGCTGAAACATTCTATGCTGCAGGGGCACTGCTTATAGTTGCAGCATTGGTTATTTCATTCAGGAAATCACCTGCAAAGTAAGGTAGATAAAAAGCTTAAGCTGATAAAGGATTCCTGGCTTTGTTCAGGCATCCTTTTTTATTAAAAGCAATCGTTTAGGAGGTATTCTTTGTTTGCGGATATCCACTCGCATATTATACCGGGGCTGGATGACGGCTCAAGAAATTTGGATATGACGCTGAAAATGCTTGAGGCGGCAGCCGCTGACGGGACTGGACATATAGCTGCAACATTGCACTTCAATTCAGCGGCGGATCAGGATTATGGCGGAGTGGCACCTGAGGGGGCAAGCTCTATGAGCGTTTCAGATATGGTCAGGGAAAGAACTGTGCAGCTGAGGGAGCTTGCGTCAGAGCATCATATTGAGATAGAAATTTATCCCGGTATGGAAGTGCTGCTTCAGCCGGATACGCCCTCCCTCTTGGAGGACAGAACGATTGCGACAATCAATGATACAAGATATGCTTTGGTAGAGTTTCCTATAAGGGAAATTCCACTGTTTGCATTTGAGATTCTTTATCAGATGCAATTAAGAGGGTATATACCAATCCTGGCCCATCCTGAGCGCTGCATGCCTATTATCAGGGATAATGGCATCCTGGTGGAGCTTATAGACCGTGGAGCTCTGGTACAGGTCAATGCAGGAAGCCTTACGGGCTTGTTTGGCAGGAAGGTCAGGAAGACTGCCTTAAGGATGATTAGGCGAGGCATGGTACATTTTGTGGCCTCCGATGCGCACAGCAATAACGGCAGGACACCGGAGCTGAGCAAAGCTGCCGGGCTGGTTAGAAGAAAATTCGGTAAGGCTGCAGCGGAGAGGCTGTTTTATGAAAATGGGATGACTGTTCTGAAAGATGGCCTTATTGAGATGACTTAGGAAAATGGGGTATACATTAGATGAAGAATAAGGCTGGGTATAGAGGGAGCATGAGCGTATATTTATGAAGAAGCTTTCGATGATACTTTTAATCCTGGGTGTTGCCATAGCGGCAATCCCGATTGTCGGGCAAGCCTATACCAGGTATCAGGAAAATAAGATGATGGATGAATGGTTGAACAGTGTGGATGGCGATCTGCCTGAGCTTGATTATGGGCTGGATCCGGAGGATGCCTATGCTCAGCTTCAGGATACCTTCCTGGTTGAAAGCGGAGAACAGGAGAGCAGTACAGGCGGGGTGGGCGACAGTGCCGGTGGTGCTGAGGGCCAGGCCGGATCTGAGGGTGAGGATACCACTCCGGATGGAGCTGCAACCGGTTCAGGCTCTAAGTTAGGTATTTCTAATCAGAAGGTATTAGGAATTATTCAGATAAAGAAAATCAAGGTAAAGGCTCCCATTGTAGAAGGGGTGAAGTCCTCCAACCTGGCGTCGGCGGTGGGGCATATACCGGGTACCGCGGCATTGGGGGCGCCGGGGAACAGCGCATTGGCAGGCCACAGGAGCTACACCTTCGGGAAATTTTTCAACAGGCTGGATGAGCTGGTCATTGGTGATGAGATAATAATTACCACAAAGAAGGAAGATTTGAAGTATAAAGTGAGCAAGATCCATATTGTCACGCCGGACGATGTTTCAGTTCTCAAGGGAAGCAAGGATGAGAGCGTTATAACGCTTATTACCTGCACGCCTATTTATGTAGCGACCCACAGGCTCATTGTGGTGGCGGCTCTGGAGGGAAGAGTGCTGAAGGAGCCTTAGGAGGCTATTCATTCTTGACACCCAATCACTTCTTATATAATATTATATTCATTGAATTATTAAAAATACTAAAGGCCAACATAGAGGGATAAAGTGATGGATAAACTTGGATTGAATGAGCTCAGGGAGCGGTTTTTGAAATTTTTTGAGAGTAAGGGACATTTGCGTTTGCCCAGTTTTTCTTTGGTACCGCACAATGATCCCAGCATTTTGCTGATAAATGCCGGAATGACACCCCTGAAGCCGTATTTTACAGGCTTGGAGAAGCCGCCTGCTAATAGGGTGGCTACTTGTCAGAAGTGCATCAGGACACCGGACATTGAAAATGTGGGCAAGACAGCCAGGCACGGCACCTTCTTTGAAATGCTGGGGAATTTCTCCTTTGGCGATTATTTCAAGAAGGAGGCTATTCCATGGGCCTGGGAGTTTTTCACTGATGATTTGAAAATTCCGGCGGATAAGCTTTATGTGTCTATTTATGAAGATGATGATGAAGCCTTTGAAATATGGAAC
>CAZQCL010000197.1:0-3544 GCA_964592435.1 uncultured Oscillospiraceae bacterium | reverse complement strand
TAAAGCTGTTAAAATAGTTGAAGGAGGATTCTAAAATGAAAAAATCTTTAGCGCTGGTATTGGCAATAGCTATGCTGATATCTCTATTTGCTGGATGTGGAAGCAATGGCGTTGATCCAAAAGGTGTTGATTCTGAAAAAAGTGCTTCTGAATCAACAGGTAGTAGCTCTGAAGCTGGTGATGCCGGGAAAAAGACACAGGTGACTTTCTGGAACTTGAGCACGGCTCAACCTGCAATGGAACCACTCTCGGAAAAGTTCAATAGCGAAAATCCGGACTACGAAATCAAGGTATCTTATTATGGAACGGATGCTATTAAGGATGCCTGTAAAGTAGCGGCTTCATCAGGTACCCTTCCTAATGCATGGATGAACTTCGGCGGAAGTTTTGCCAAATTCTATGTGGATAACGGAGCTGCATATGATTTGACCCAGCATGCAGAAGAAAATTCCTGGTATGATAAGTTTAATCCCAGCGCACTGGGGCTTTGCACCTTTGACAACAAGCTATATGGATATCCTACAGCTTTTAATGTAATTGGTGTATACTATAGGAAGGACATATTTGATGATTACGGCCTCCAGGAACCTACGACATTTGAGGAGTTTGAAAATGTGTGTGCCACATTGAAGAGCAATGGAGTTACTCCTATTACGACTGCCGGTATCTACGGCTGGCATGTCATGCGCTTCGTTGAGCTTTTTATTGAGCTATATGCAGGTGCTGAACAACATGATCAAATGAATGCGTTTAAAGAAAGCTATAACAACGATGCAGTTGTTAAGGCACTGACAAAATATAAGGAATTCTGCGATAAGGGGTATTTTATTGAGGGCTTTTCTGCCATCAATCCCGACGATGTTAATATTCCTCTGTTTTCAGGAAGTGCAGCTATGATTACTGAGGGACAGTGGCTTGATGGGGTTTTAATCCAAAACGAGCAGGATGTAAATAATTACGGTTCATTTGCACTCCCCACCAGCGGCAAAAACCGTCTCTCATCGTTTGGAGATATGAACCAATACAATGCTAAAAACACCATCGAAGAAACAAATGCCTGTACCACTTTCTTTGACTATTACAATAGCGAGGAGAATGTAGCGCAGTATTCAGAGCACTATTCCCAGCCGAGGCCTTACCAGGGAGCTAAAATGCCTGAGGGGCAGCCTAATGTAGCTAATCTGATAGGCCTGAGCCAGGCAAATGGTACGTTCACTATTACAGACCAGGCTTTCCCGGCGGAGGTAGCGGATGTTCTGTTTAATGTGCAAAGTGCCATTGCGAATAATGAAATGACACCTGAAGTTGGAGCTGCTAAGATTGCGGAAGCAATTGAAGCGTATGAAAACAAATAGCTGCTTCACTTAAGTCACGGTTAAGGAAGCGGGCATCATCCAATATGCCCGCTTCTTTAATAATCGAGTTGGTGTCGTTTAGTTTTAGTGGGGTGGATAATATGAGAAAAAAAAGCAAGTGGCAAAACAGCTGGAGCTCAAACTTATTTTTGCTTCCTGCGGCGGTCATATATTTATCTGTAATCGTTCTTCCTGCACTATACACCATTATTATAAGCCTTTTTAAGTGGAATGGCATTAGTGAGATGGAGTTCGTCGGATTTGATAACTTCATCAACCTGTTTACCAAAGACGATGTATTTATTATTTCACTTAGGAACAATTTACTCTGGCTTGTTTTGACGATTATTGTAACTATGACCTTGGCTTTAATTTTGGCAGTAATATTGAATAAGCAATTCAAAGGTCGAACATTTTTTCGGGGATATTTCTATTTTCCATGCGTGATAGCTCCTATTGCTGTAGCTATTATGTGGAGATGGATATACAATCCCAACATAGGATTTATCAATCAGTTCTTTCAATTGATTGGCTTAGATTATACTCAAAGATGGATATCGGATGCGAAGATAAGTATTTACTGTGTTTTTGCAGCAGCCCTCTGGCAGGCGGTTGGACAGCCAATGATTTTATTCCTTGCCGGTCTACAAACAGTGCCGGTAGATGTGTTGGAGGCAGCGACTATTGATGGAGCTTCCGGAGCGAAAAGGTTTTTTATGGTGACTGTCCCGCTTATGAGAGACACATTTGTTATCGTAATTGCCACGCTGACTGTAGCAGCGGTTAGAGTTTATGATATTGTTGTGGGGTTAACTGACGGCGGGCCGAATAACGCAACACAGATGCTGTCAACCTACATGTATTCGCAAACATTTAAATACAGCAATGTAGGCACTGGCAGTGCGATTGCCTTTATCATGGTGTTAATGATGGTCATAGTGATAGTGCCATATGTTATGTTTACAGCCAAGGAGGATTAGCGGTGATGGGTGAAAAGCAAAAAAAAATACTTAGAAGAATACTTTTATATACGTTTCTTTTATTATTTTCAGCCATATGGTTCGTACCAATTTTTACATTGATAGCGACGGCGCTGAGAAGTAAAGCAGATTTTTTTAGCAATTTGAGTCTATTCGCTCTTCCGCCACGTATTGCATGGGAAAATATAACCAATGCCGTCACCAAGGGAAGACTTTTGATGTACATGAGAAATGGTTTATTCGTTTGTGTGATGAAGATTCCCCTGGGGGTTGTTATTGAGGCATTGGCTGCGTTTGCGTTAACCCGGCTGAATGTGAAGCATAAAACAGGCATATTTATTTTCTTCCTGATTGGTATGATGCTGCCGATGCAGGTCGCTTTGGTGCCGCTCAATATTGTATACAGCAGACTCAACTTAACGAATACCTATTTTGGGTTGTTTTATGCATACATTGGTTTTGGGATTTCATTTGGTATATTGATATTCAGAGGCTTTTTCAGAAGCATACCTGTGGAGATTGATGAAGCCGCACACATAGACGGCTGTAGCAAATGGCGACTATTCTGGAATATCATCCTACCAATTTCCAAGCCAGCTATAGCAACATTGGTTATTACAGATTTTTTGGCGACATGGAATGAGTATTTACTGGCAAGCGTGATTATAAATGATAACGCTAAAAAGACGGTTCCCGTGGGAATCATGACCTTTGTCGGTGAGCACTGGACGGACTATGGATATCTTTGCGCCGGAGTCCTTGTATCAGTAATACCCGTGATTATAATATACCTAATATTTCAGCGCTATTTTGTGGAAGGTGTAGCCGGAGCTGTTAAAACATGATGAAAAGGAGGATAACTTGTGAGTGATCTTAGATACTTTAAGCAGGTCGAAAAATGGGGAATACAGGAGGTAACCTGCTTTGGGAGCACTGCTGGGAATCCCTTTGTTGATTCCTGCGTTAAGGGCACGTTTATTAGTAAGAACCAAACGGTCACCGTTGACGGATTCTATGATGGCGATGGTATGTATAAAGTGCGATTTATGCCGTCGTTTGAAGGAGAGTACACATTTGAGATATCAGGGAATATTTCGAATGAGCAATACAAGGGCAATTTTAGTGTCCTGCCTCCCGCTGCTAATAACCACGGACCTGTCAGGGTGGCAAATATGTATCACTTTGAATACGAGGATGGGACACCCTATT
>CAZQCL010000196.1:0-3568 GCA_964592435.1 uncultured Oscillospiraceae bacterium | reverse complement strand
CTTCGTTACATACATCAAAACCCTTTAAAAGCGGGTATAGTCAAAGATATCTCTGATTATCGTTGGAGCAGCTATAATGAATATCTCGGAGAAACTGAAATTTGTGATATTGATTTTGCTTATGATATGTTTTCAGCCGATCGAATGAAAGCAATATCGCTGTTTAAAGAATTCAATTTTGCGCAGAATCAGGATAGTTGTTTAGATTATGATCAGAATATTAGAATAAATGATGCGGAGGCTAGCGCGTTTATTAAAAGTATTTCCTTTGTCAACAACCCAACTGAGGTTCAATGTCTAGAGAAGGAAAAACGAAATGGGATAATTAAGGCCTGTAAAGAAAAAGGTTTGTCGTTAAGGCAAATAGAGCGATTGACTGGTGTTAGTTTAGGAGTAATAAGAGTGATATAAGACGGTTAAACACAAAAGAACCGTCCCCTTGTGTTCCCTTGTGTTCGTGTTTGTGCCCTTGTGTTCTTGCTGCACAAATCGGTTTGAAACAAGGCCTGCAACTAATAGTTGCGAAAGTTCAAGGTCTATTTGGTAGAATGCAACCACACCTAATGCTAAAATTTAATCACAAATACAGGGGGTGGTCATTATGACTTTTGGTGAAAAACTTCAATCTTTAAGAAGACAAAGTGGCCTGTCACAAGAGCAACTTGCCTCACAACTGACTGTATCAAGGCAGGCCGTTTCTAAGTGGGAATTAGACAATTCTTTGCCTGATACAGAAAACATTATTCAGCTCAGTAAACTGTTCAATGTATCTATTGATTATTTGCTTGATGATGATATCGAAAACACTGATGATATTTCAGTTGTGAAAGAAAATACCATTGCGCTAGAAAGCAAGTTTCATAATACCATTGAAATGATTATTGGCATCATTTGTGCTGGGATTGGATTATTGGGAAACATTACTCTACTTGTGTTGTCTACTATGATACAGGTGCCCGTTACAAAGAAGCTCGTTATGCCTGATGGCAGTGTTTCTTACTATGGGGGTGGAGATATTCTAGGGTATAGTTTTTGGGGGTTCATAGAAAATTTTCACCTAGTTGCTATCCTAATTATTTTAGTCATTTTATTAATCGTCGGAACTATACTACTTGTAAGAAGCTGCAAAAGGAACAAAACCGCACATTTAGGTAAGATAGCAAAATGAGTAACAAGTTATTAAGACATACAATTCTTATAAAGCGAACAAGGCAAGCAGTTTAAGACGTGCTTGCTTTTTTGCACATACAGTTAAGCCGGATAAGGAATTCTCATCCAAAATTTGCGAACTGTGGGGAGTCATGACTGCTGGGCTAAAAGAATCTCTCTCCGTTGAAGAAACCGCAGCACTTTTGGATTATATGACTGGTCAAAATTCTGATGGCTACGGCGAAGGCTTCGAACAGCATCCCATTAAAACTGCTGACTCAAGGCACGTTGAGTCCATAGTCCTGCTGCAACGGCGGAACACCTGATAAAATATTCTTGCATTATCCATTTCAAACATATAAAATAAGATTAACATTTGCCAATTTCTACAAATGGTGCAATGGTTAGATTAGATTGCATTTGTAGGTAGACAAGTGCATCTTGAAGTTTGAAACTGCGTTGCTATGTAGTTATAGAATTAAAAGCATGTGATTTCGAACCGGGGCATGTTAGTCAGTTAACCATGTACCAGAATATCGTGGATGATATTTTACGTCATCCTGACGACAAACCAACGATTGGATTGCTTCTTGTAAAAGGGAAAAATAAGACCGGATCTCAATTGAAACGATAAGCCTCCAAGAATGTAAATAGATTTTGAAGGGAGCTTTAACTAATATGAATAAAAAAATAGATTTTATATTAGGAATGATATTTGCAGCTTCTACGGTGGTATTTCTATTGTTCTTTTTAACAAATGAACCCTTCTTTAACTGGGCATTTGAAAGACACCATAATGTTTTAAGCTGGTATATTAGGCCGTTATTCATTATACCAATAGTTGTTTTTGCTTTCAGGAGAAAATTAACGGGTATATTTGCATCTATTTTTGCATTGTTTACAAGTATGTTTTGGTTTCCCGCTCCTACGGAAAGCAGTCCTCAAGTAATATCATTCCTCTCATATGAAATGGAATATTTGAAAGGCTTATGGACTACCCCTAAAATACTAATGAGCTTATTAGTGCCAATTTTCTTTGTAATTCTTATCATAGCTGCATGGAAGAGAAGCTGGAAATTGCTTTTGGGAACTGTAATATGTGCAGCGATACTGAAAGTTCTTTGGAGTATTATATTTAGCGGTGAAGCTGGCTTATCCATTTTAAAGCCCGCGATTATAGGCCTAATTATATGTATTGTCGGATTATATTTCTACTTTAAAAAACGCAAAGAAAATGATTGATAATTTCAATAAGGGACCTTGGATAGCCAGGTTTGTGGAGGTGTAGACTATGTTGATTTCATTTCACATCAAAAGTATGATTGATGCCAGGAGATCAGCCCGCAATTATCAAATGATATCTGTAGATCGGGTTGTCATGGATACAATCAAAGACTTCGCCAGAGAAATACCGGTCCCTTTTAATCATAACGTTGAGATACGATTTTTTCATGCAGATCCGACAAAATTGCTCTATCCACTCATGAAATCTCCGCCGGATAACATCGCTTTTTTGGCAGAAACAGATATCATCTCAATTTCAAAAGTTGGGTTTGTCGGGGAGATGTTGATACTTTACGCACAGAGCAGAGGGCTTTGCACCTGTTGGTACGGGCACTACAAGCTGGCAGAACTTGAACGATTGATGCCCCATTTACATTCGCCAGACCAGTTAAGAGAGGCTAAT
This sequence comes from uncultured Oscillospiraceae bacterium, assembly GCA_964592435.1. GTDB lineage: Bacteria > Bacillota > Clostridia > Acetivibrionales > DTU013 > JAAYBT01. Next base: position 732 of record CAZQCL010000196.1, on the reverse strand, counting down.
ATGGGTTTTGGATATTCAAAAGGCGAGACTGAAGGCATACGAGCAATCTGCATTACGCCTCTCGGTTATTATGAGAATAGCGGATTTCGCCTGATGGACAGGATCACAAAAAAGATAATCAGCCATAAAAGAAAAGAAATTATTGAGTTGCTTGAGAATAGAGATGATTTCAGTCATCTGGCAGATGATGTGTTGTACGCGCTCGACTTAGGCAGAAAAGCACCTTCTGCTGCAAATTCCCAAATGTGGAGATTCGGTTTTGAAGATGACTTTAGAACAATTACAATCGCAATGCCGCAGGGATACCAGCACTTTAAATGGGAACACCCAAATGTCGATATTGGCATATGCGCGTGTCACGTTTGGCTTGGATTAATTGATAGAGGATACAATCCAAAGGTAACTGTAAATGAGGATTGCGGGAGAGCAATCTGGAAATTATCGATATAAGTGTTTTAATAAGGGAAGCATACAACACAAAGACATATAGCGAGGATTTTAAGGATATTCCCTCATCTAGTATAGATGTCAGGGGTTTGTGAGTGGTCGATTTGGATGCTTTTTTGATATAAAAGATTACTAAATGGGCTAACTAGCTTGTTTAGACCCAAGTTTTTAGTTGGTTTATTTCTGTGTACATACGCCATCCTTCTTCCTTTTTCAATCTCCCGTACTCTTTTCAGTATTTTAAAAATATTATACTGAAAGAGCTAATATATTTCATTATGCGAC
>CAZQCL010000195.1:0-3572 GCA_964592435.1 uncultured Oscillospiraceae bacterium | reverse complement strand
CATGTAAAAGCACCAGCTTTAAAGGCTGGTGCTTTTACGTTAGATACAGCCAGGGCTCAGTTCTTTTTGTTACATAGTCGGCTAAAATAGAAGGTGTCCGATGCACTGAGATTTCGGATGAGATATTTGAATTATTTCCTACAAACAAACAATAATATAAAAGTGCAGCCAATGAATACTAAAGAGGTGCTTATGGCGGAAAGAAAAAACAAGGTTACATTTGCTGGTGCAGATACTGCTGAAACTGCTCAAGCTGAAGCAACCCAAGAAAGACAGCAGAACGAACAAATAAAAGAGCTTGGGAAAATGACGGTTACAAATCCGAGAGGCAATATTCACTGTCTTACTGTTATTGGGCAAATCGAAGGACACATCATTCTCCCGGCTCAAAATAAGACCACGAAATACGAGCACGTGATTCCGCAGCTTATCGCAATAGAGGAAAGCCCGGAAATAGATGGCCTTCTTCTTGTGCTCAATACGGTCGGTGGAGATGTGGAAGCAGGGCTTGCAATCGCAGAAATGATCTCGAGCATGGACAAACCTACCGTTTCACTTGTGCTTGGAGGAGGGCACAGTATAGGTGTTCCAATGGCTGTTTCAACCAGATATTCCTATATTGCACCTTCAGCTACGATGACAATACATCCAATCAGGCTCAGTGGTCTGGTAATAGGCGTTCCGCAGACATATGAATATTTCGATAAAATGCAGGAGCGAGTTGTTAGCTTTGTCACTAATAACTCATCAATATCAAAGGAGGAGTTTAAAAGGCTGATGCTTAAAACAGGAGAGCTGGCAAATGATGTTGGTACAGTTCTCTTTGGCGAAGAAGCTGTAAAAAGCAAGCTGATAAATTCCGTTGGAGGGCTGTCAGATTCAATGAACAAGCTTTATGAATTGATTGCAGAAAGAAGAGTGAAAAATGGGCAAATTAGTGCAAGCTCAGTTGTAACTTCAGATATGACCTCAAATATGACTTCAGGAGGTGAACAGCTGCAATGATTTTATATACCATTGTACCTGGAGAGGTTGTTTTTCAAGATGCATTCAACAAAGTGGAACCACGATATTCAGTAGCTGAATATCGTGGAGAGAAAGTAATAGTATCGCTTATGCAGGATAATCATTACAAAATCACACAGTTGCTAAGCACCTGCCCAAGCTCTTTTTTGAACCCTGCTTTTCAACCCGGAAATCTGGTCAGCAGGGAAGAGCTAAAATAGTGTTACTGTAGCACTGTCATTCATCAAAGCTTAAACCGTTCAATAGAGTTTTGCAGCTCTTTTGATGATACCTTTAACTCCTCTGCGAAGCGTGATAATTCTTCAATGCTTGAAGCCTGTTCCTGGGTCGAAGCAGTTACTTCTTCAGATGAAGCAGCAGTTTCTTCAGATACTGCAGAAATATTTTGAATAGAATTAATAGCCTGCTCCTTGTTTTCCTCCATCTCGGTAATTCTTAAAATAATCTGATCCACCTGTACAGAAAGATTTTCCATAGAGCTCATAATGCGCTTAAATACTTGTATGGTACTTTGAACCGCTTCATTTTGTGACAATAGTATCGCTTCTGTATCAGCTGCTTTTTCAACAGCCTTTTCGGTTTGATTCTGAGTATTCTTGATAATATTGGAAATTTCGCGAGCGGATTCCATGGACTGATCGGCAAGCTTGCGCACTTCATCTGCAACGACAGCAAAGCCTTTACCTGCTTCGCCTGCCCTGGCAGCTTCTATGGCTGCATTAAGTGACAGCAGGTTGGTCTGATCCGCAATACTGCTAATCACCTTAGTAATCTTTCCGATTGATTTCGAATGTAATTCAAGCTCTTTAATATCCTCCATTATTTCTTTTGATATAGCTGTAGTTCTGTTAGCCTTTACATCAAGATCGTTTACAGCCGACAGTCCGTTCTGGGTTTCAGACATAGTATCATGGGTAAGTTTCTCGATTGATTTAGCATTATCAGTAACAAAATTTATGTTTTCGGCAAGCATGCTAATTTTCTCGACACCCTGCTCAGCATCGGAAGCCTGTGCCGAAGCACCCTGCGCTATTTCCTGTATCGCTTTTGAAATATCCTGCGATACGACAGATACTTGCTCAGATGTTGCGGAAACTACAATTGCTGAGTTAGATACCTTTTCAGACACACCCATCGTCTGCTCGATAAGTATACGCATATTTCCAATCATTGAATTTACACCTCTTGTGAGAGTTCCCAGCTCATCTTTTCTTCTTGATTTGAGAGTAACGGACAAATCACCTGAGGCTGCCTTACCCGATGCATCAATAATCCTGTTTATAGTTCTGCTCATACTGTTTGAGATAATGATTCCTATAGTAAATGCTATAGCAGCTGCTACTAAGACAAATATAGCAGTACTGACTACTACTGCACGTGATGCCTCAGTAAGAGAAGAGTATGGTACCAGACCAAGCAATATGTTTCCGGTGGAGCCGATTTTATAATAAGTCATTAGGTATTTTGTGTTTTCAAATGTTATAACATCACTGCCCGTTATTTCTTCTGAAGAAGCCAGTTCCTTATAAAATTCTTGTTGAGTTATAGTACTGGTTTCAGTCAGATCGACGCCATTTGTATTGACTCTTCCGTCATGGCTGATAAAGTGGATTTGCTGTTGATCCGCTAAATTGAAACTGGTTGTAAGTTCCTCAATGATAGACATTTTAACATCAACAACAATCATTCCTATTATTTCTTTTGTAATAAAGTTTGGCACAAGTCTTATAAATGATAAAGAATAGTTTTGATTACCGGTATTATTCAGTGCATCCAGTTCATTGTGTATTCCATACCATAATCCTTTGCCCTTGGCTTCTTCAAGCTGATGATAAACTTCAGTGTCAAACAGATCATCCAAATAGACATCTGTGGTCGCTTTTGTCGAAATAGGGTATATAGATCTATCCAAAGGAATCAATGTGATGGATTCCACGTCAGGGCTGAAGATAGATGATCCCGACAAATTATTCTTGACCCTCAGGGCATTATCGCTCTTGGCAATAACATCTCGATCATTATAATAACCACTCAGGTAATCTTGTATATCTGTATCCGCAAAATACTGGCCTGATAAATTTTCTACTGTCTGCAGGATAACGCCTATATATTTGCCGCTGTTTTCCATTGCAATGACTGAGGATTGGATTGCATGATCTGTGGCTGTATTTGTTGTATTTACATAACTGATAGCTCCCTGTAGTATGATAAAAATGATTGGGACTAGAAATACTATTATGAGCTTTGTTTTAATTTTTTTCATGCTAAATAAAGAACTGAAGATAGATTTTAGCTTGTCAATTACTTTTCTGAAAAATGGTTTAAATCCGGATAGAATCTTCATACTAAACAAACCTCCATGTCTCATTCATTATAGTATATATTTGACATAAAAAGCTATTATCCTCTTTTTTTTGCACAAAATTGCTGTCAAAAAGATTGAAAAACGTGTCTTTTAGGTTTTACCATTAGTAAACGGTTACATTGAAACGTAGCATATAGGGATAGATATGGGTGAGAAATTATGGTATAATTGTTATCTGAGC
>CAZQCL010000194.1:0-3578 GCA_964592435.1 uncultured Oscillospiraceae bacterium | reverse complement strand
CCCTGAGGAACGCCTGGATCATGTGCTGCATACAGAAGCTGATGGGGCTGAAGGTAGAGATGACACCTTCTGTATTTGCCTATAGTATGCTTTATCCCTATTCCGATAATTATCTGGATCACTCGCCTGCGTCTGAGGCAGAGAAGAAGCAGCTGAACCGAAAATTATGGGGGAGATTGGCCGGCGGAAACCCGGCAGCCGAGTCCTTGCTGGAAAAGAGGCTTTTCAGGTTGGTGGGAATAATCGAGGAACAGTACGCCCGGGAGCGATTTCCGATGGTTTATGAGAGCCTGCTTGGCATTCAGGCTGCACAGCAAAAAAGCATGCAGCAGACATTTGAGAAGATGGGCACATCTATAAAATTGCCGTATTCAGGCATTTTAGACATCAGCATTGAAAAGGGCGGATGCTCGGTTCTAGCTGATGGCTGTCTGGTGAAAGGCAGTCTTACCATGGAGGAAGTTTCGTTTCTTTTTGGCTTCGGAGTATTACTTCAATTTCTGGATGATCTACAGGATGCGAAGGATGATAAAAGTGATGGTCATATGTCTATTTTTTCAAGACCGGGTGCAGCTGTTTCTTTTGAAAACAATACGAATAGGCTAATCAACTTTACCGAGAGCATCCTTGATGAGGATAAATGCTTTATTTCACCTGAGGCGGCGGCAATAAAGAGATTGATGAAAAAAAGCATATTGTTTCTATTGATGGGCGCTGTTGCGTGTAACAGTGATATGTACACCATGAGCTATCTTAATAGGCTTGAGGAGTACTCACCGATGAGCTTCAAGTACCTGAGAGGCTTTTATAAAAGAATTGGAAGAGAATTCGACAGACTAAAATTCAAGCTTGCGGTAAAACCTCTCGAGGTTCCTATGGCAAAAGCTTTTGCCAGTGGCATTCTCTAACAAAAAAGCAAATTGATATAATGCAAAATTGACCTTTATCCGATAACATATTTAGTGTTGAAATCAATATTTCACTATATTATTATGTCTTGCAATAAGCAAAGGATGAAGTGATATGGATTTAGGTACGATTATTGGCCTTTTGGCCGGGATAGCCTGTGTTATTATCTCTATTTCGATCGGAGGAGAATTAGGTTCCTATTGGAATTTGCCTTCGGTTTTCATTACGGTTGGCGGTGGTATATGTTCCACGCTGATCAGCTTCAGACTCAAGGATGTGCTCAGTGTTTTTAAGGTGTCCAGGCATATCTTCCTTGACAAAACCTCATCCGCAACTGAAATAATTGCCATGATGGTGAAGCTTTCTGAAAAAACCAGGAGAGAAGGCCTTCTTTCTATTGAGCCTGAGCTGGAGGAAATGGAGGATCCTTTTATTAAGCAATCTCTTCAATTGGTTGTCGACGGAATTGAATCTGAGACAATACAGGATTTTATGGACACCGAAATAGAAAACATGCAGTCGCGGCACAGAAAGGGAATAGATATCTTTAATATGATGGGCGCAATATTTCCCGCATGGGGCATGATCGGTACGCTGATAGGTCTTATAAACCTTCTGCTTAAGCTGGAAGACCCGGCTCAAATCGGACCTTCCATGTCAGTTGCATTGGTAACCACTTTTTACGGCAGTTTTCTTTCGAATTTCATCTGTCTGCCGATTGCAGGAAAGCTGAAGATGAAGAGCGACGAGGAAGTGAATCAAAAGGAAATGATTGCAGAGGCGGTTATTTCAATACAGGCGGGAGAGAACCCGAAAATGCTTGAGCAGAAGCTCAGTATATTCCTTGGGCCTGAAGAAAGGCTGGCTAAAGAAAAGAAAGCGCAGGAAGAAGCAGAAAACACAATTTCCGGGTGATAGGGGTGAAATAGATGAGCAGGAGGAAGAGGCGTACACAGTCAGAGGATTCAGGGGGCGGAGGATCGTGGTTGACTACTTATAGTGATCTTGTAACCTTGCTCCTTTGCTTTTTTGTTCTGCTTTTTTCTATGGCAATTATCGATAAACAAAAATTTGAGGAAGTTGCACAGTCTATGCGTGACGCTTTTTCAAATGATTTTAGCATAATGCCTGTTCAGGACGGAGATACGATGATCAGCATTACTCCTTATGAAACCGGTGAAGAGCTTCTGGAGCAATTAGAAGAGGACAAGGATGGGCCGGAACAGGAGCCTGAAATTGCCGGAGATGATGATGCCCTTAAAATGGAAACAATAAAGGTTGCGAAGATAGATATACAGAAGCTAATTGATGAAATGGGATTGAATGAAAATATAAAGGTAATAGAGGAAGATACAAAGATCATTTTAAGAATGGATTCCATTATACTGTTTGACTCGGGGATTGCAGAGATGAAATCTTCAGCCGAACCGATAGTGGAAAAGCTGGGGCAGGTTTTAGAATCAATTGATGCGGAAATACTGGTTCAAGGGCATGCAGATGACCGCCCAATCCATACGACAATTTTCCCGTCCAACTGGGAGCTGTCAACAAAAAGAGCCACTAACATGGTCAAATTCTTAATCGACAGATGCGGCCTGAAAGAGGGAAATCTTACAGCCGCCGGAAATGCTGAGTTTAGACCGATTGCGCCTAATGATAGCGAGTACAACAGGCAGAAAAACAGAAGGATTGATGTGATCATTCTAAAGTAACAGCTCTGAAGCAAGCCATTCCTTCCAAGAAAACTTAAAATAAATTTATAGGTTAGTCCCTTCCCTTTAGCAGCTGGCAGAACCTTAATACATACTTCACATCGTGTAAATAAGCTGGGTTTTTTGGGTATATTACTATATATATGCTTTTATTTTTATGGTAAAATAAAATGGGTTTATCGGCTTGACACCGAAGGAGTAACCAGTTTGCAAATATAGCTACGGGGTGAGTTAGACGGATGGATGCGATTATTCTTGCTTCTTCTTCACCAAGAAGAAGGGAGCTGCTGAGCCAGGCAGGGATACCTTATACTGTGATGCCGGCTGATGTTGATGAGGAAAATGTACAGCTTTATGGTAGTCCGGAAAGAAAGGCAGAGCAGCTTGCTTTTATGAAAGCGCTGGATGTGGTAAACAAGCTGGACAGTGGCCTTGTTCTTGGAGCGGATACGGTTGTAGTATGCGATGATGAGGTGTTCGGAAAACCTGTTGATGAGGACGATGCTCGCAGAATGCTTTATAAGCTTAACGCACGGGAGCATCTTGTTATTACCGGAATAGCTCTTTTGGACGCAAAAAAGGGCTCTGCAAGGATTGGACATGAAGTGACAAAAGTACGTTTTGCGAAACTGACAGATGCCGAAATAGAAGGATATATCAGCTCGGGGGAGCCCTTCGACAAGGCCGGCGCGTACGCTGTTCAGGGAAAAGGAGCACTTCTGGTGGATGGTATCGATGGATGCTATACTAATGTTGTAGGGCTGCCATTAAGAAAGTTGGCTGCTTTCTTGCGAGAATACGGAGTAGGAGTGCTGTAAAAACAAACTGAAATATATAATATTTTACCTAAATATGGCAGAATGATACAATATATGGTATAATGAAGGGAGTGGTGTGTAACAAAATTTTAAGAATTGCGGGGGTTGACCAAAATGGAATACAGACTTAGAATGAAGG
>CAZQCL010000193.1:0-3623 GCA_964592435.1 uncultured Oscillospiraceae bacterium | reverse complement strand
TTATTATATTTTGGGTTAGTTCCGAAATAATTGGATTTATAGCCCGATACGGTAAGCGGCCTCGGGTAATCGATAGCATTGAGAACCATGTCGAGGGAATAACAGCCGATATCTCCCAAAGCGCCAATCCCTGCTGTGCTATTTTCGATAAATGTGCTGTTGGGGATACCTCTTCTGCGGCCGCCGCCGGTTTGAATATAGTACACCTTTCCCAATTCTCCGGACTGAACGATTTTCCGGATCATCTTCATGTTATCGTCCATGCGGGGCTGAAAGCCGATGGATAAAAGCTTGCCGCTTTCTCTTTCTGCACGGATGATATCGACAGCCTCTTCCATATTGACACACATGGGCTTTTCCAGCAAAACATTAACGCCTTTTCTCAAAGAATCAATAGTACATTCTGCATGGGTGGTATTATATGTGCACACACAAACCGCATCAAGGTCTTCCGCCTCAAGCATAGCCTTATGATCGGGATAGCACCTGACATTCGGAAGCCCATACCTTCTAAAGAATTTCTCCGCCTTACCCGGCACCAAATCAGCACCTGCGGCAATTTCGACATCAGGCATCTGTTTCAGGCTTTCCACATGTGCTTCTGCAATCCAGCCGGTTCCGATGATTCCGAATTTCAATTTCTCTATTTTATCATCAATGACCTTTTCTTCAGTAGGCGGTGCAAATTGGTTCAATACCTTATCTGACATCATTTCATCTCCTTGCTAAACATTATTAAAGGTTGCTTCATATTAGTAAGCATTTTCAATATTCTACATATTCGTTCTTCATGCTAAAAAATAATAACGCTGTAGCTCGCTTATCCTTGTGGCTCATCATAAGCTCATCAAATATTTGATACTAATCTCAGCACATTCAAAGGAAGTCCTACCCTTTGACGGCTCATCCTGTTCCACTACAACCCATTGGGCGCCGGCATCTTCGCATGCTTTAAGGATTTTGGGAAAATTTTGTGCGCCAAGTCCCAGCGGACGGAATTCAAAAACATCTTCAGCCTTATCGTCCTTATTCTCATCCATCTGCTTCTCATTCTCAATGCCAATCAGATCATACATTTTCTCTGGTTTTTTGCCAGGCATCACAAAATCCTTGAGATGGACAACAGGCGAACGGCCGGCATATTTCCTGATATACTCGGAAGGATCTTCCCCTGCAACATTAACCCAGCAGGTATCTATTTGTGTTTTCAATAAATCGCCGGGCACTTTATTGTAAATAATATCCAATGCGTATATGCCGCCGATTTTTCTGAATTCAAAATCGTGATTGTGGTAAAGCAATGTCAACCCTGCCTTCTTCGCTGCTTCACCAATGATTCCAGCTCCTGATATCACTTCGCTGAATTTCTCCTCTCCGGGACGGTATTCGGGCAAAAGATAAGGGATTGCAATGTATTCGCAGCCTATTTCAGCATATTCTCCCATCAGCTTTTCGGGGTCAGCCATAAGGTCAAGAAATGGGACATGCGCAGATAATGGAACTAAACCGATCTGCGATAGAATATCCTTGACCTGTGCAGGTTCCTGGCCGTAAAGACCTGCAAATTCCACTCCATCATAACCCATAGCTTTGGTTTTCCGGAGCGTTTCCACAAAATCCTTTTCCAGTTCATCTCGAACGGAATATAATTGTAATGCGATTGGAAATGACATAGATAGTTCCTCCTGTTCAAGTAAAGTCAATATGTGGGGATTTCGCGACGTAAAATGCTTGAGCTGTGCTGTTGAACTAAATTAGGTAACATCGCCAAAGCCTTGTGTGCTTTCACTTGTATTTTAGGTTAAAAAGTGTTATAATTCAAGTCAAAACTATAGGTTTATTAGACAAATATTGATGTATTTCTGATTTTGCTTAGCTAAAATCGGATAAGGATTATCTATGAAGTTTTTTTATGAAGACAAAGGTCAGTCAATACGTGCTGAATACAATTACGGCTTAGCCTTTGGAGCACATCTGCATAATCATCTGGAGCTTGTTTATATGATGGAGGGCAGCACAAAGGTGTTTGTAGATTCACTTGAATGTATTGCTTACGCAGGTGATGTGATTATTGTTTTCCCCAACCAAATACACCAATATCAAAAAATTGATCATGAGGAGTGCTTTTTGAGCATTTTCCCTCCCGACCTGTGTCCTGATTTCCAAAGCACTTTTAAATATAAGCTTCCGGTCTCACCGGTAATTAAAAATGCCTCTGATAACAAAAGAATACTTCCACTGATAGAAAATATTGTTGAAACGCAGGAAAACAAACCTCCCTTCTACGACACGCTTATCAAAGGCTATTTTTTGGCACTGTTGAGCGAGCTCTTTCAGGCGGTTCAATTTACGGAAACGAGATCATCCGACGGGGACACAATAAAAGCCGTTTTAAGCTTCTGCTCCGAGAATTACAGGCAAAATATTAAGCTTGAAACAATCTCTCAGGCATTGCATATCAGTAGAACTTACATTTCACATCTCTTTTCGGAAAAATTGCATATGGGTTTTAGCGAATATATAGGAATGCTTAGGGTATCAGATGCCTGCAACCTTCTTGTAACCCGAGATATGAGCATTACCGAGGTTTCATATGCTGTCGGGTTTAATTCAACTCGTTCTTTTAACCGTCTGTTTTTAAAATATACAGGCATGACTCCAAGGGATTATAGGAAAGCTTTGCTATTGTAGCTGTCCTACCGCTCAGGTAAGGGGCTTTTACCCTAGCTGCTGAAAACCTCCCTGAGTGGTGCCTCCAGGCTTTCAAACCAATAGGACTGAACCACTTCATCCATTCTATATGCGGTGTGGAAGTCAATACCAAGATCCTTAAAGCCATAAACAAGTATGGTCTTTTGCTCGGGATCGATTACCCAGAACTCTCTGACCCCTGAAACCATGTAGGTGTTTAGCTTATCAACCATATCTCTGGAGCGGGTGCTGGGTGACAGGATTTCTACAACCAATGCAGGCGTCCCCATATATCGGCCTTTTTCATTAACCTTTTCCTCCAGGTCACAGGCGATAAATAAATCTGGCTGCATGACATCGGGGTTCTTAAAATCCTTTTTAAAAAAGTGCACATCAAAAGGGGAATAAAAGACTTTACATGCCTTTCCTTTCAGATAATTTCTGAATATAATATACAAATTACCAGAGATCTCCTGATGGAATGCACTGGGAGATGACATGATTATAATCTCACCGTTGATGTATTCCATGCGAAGGTCGCTTTTTTCATAGATTTCCATAAACTCCTCATAGGAAACCTTTTTCCCTCCATGCTGATAATCGAGAGCATTTTCCTTGACTGTAAGATATCTTTCAATATCCGTAACATAAGGTGTGAGACGAATGACCTTCTTGCCATTTTTTGAAATGACTACTTCCTGATCTTCACTGGCAATATCCAAATACTTGCCGAGGTTTGATTTTAGTTCGGTCGCTGTAATAACAGGAGTATTCTTCTTCATGCCTGCACCGCCCTTCTATAAATCGTACGATAAATGCTGTTTACCGTACGATAATTATATCATATCGTACGGTGGTGTGCAAGCAGCAGATCGCACTGCTAACTTTTGCAAGTAATGGGGTGCGATTACAGTAAAAAATCCATATTTTAG
>CAZQCL010000192.1:0-3635 GCA_964592435.1 uncultured Oscillospiraceae bacterium | reverse complement strand
GGATAAGAAATTATATCCTGTAAGAGCTGCTCTGCCGATAGGGCTGTATCTAATTGACACCTTTAAATACAGCTTTAATACCGGCTATGACCGCAGGATTTTTACTGCGCTGGCAGAGCTGCATGGGAATAAGCGGGCAGGACTGATGCTAAAGGTTCATCTAGGGAATAAAATATCCCTCATGCTTTTATCTGTACTGTTTGCATTATTTATCGGGCTGTTTTCTGCGCCGGATGCAGGATATATTGTGTTTGGATTAGCTTTGCCCATTGGTATAGCCGTATTCACCGATAGAGATTTATTTGAGAGGATTAAGAAAAGAAGATTGGCAATACAGCTGGAGTTCCCTGATTTCGTCAACAAGCTGACACTATTGATTAATGCAGGTATGACCGTTTCAAAGGCATGGGAGAGAATAGCATGGGATGGTAGTCGGCAGACCCCGCTATATCTGGAGCTGAGATCGGCAATTCAGGATGTTAGATCCGGCGTTCCTGAGCATAAATCATATGAGGAATTTGCCAAAAGGTGTCGTGTGCCTGTTATTACCAGGTTCATCTCTGTTATTTTACAAAATATCCGGAAAGGAAACGCGGAGCTTGTACCAATTTTGAGGGTGTATGCGAATGAATGCTGGGAGCTTAGGAAGAGTACTGCAAAAAGGCTTGGAGAGGAGGCCTCGACAAAATTGTTATTGCCGATGATGCTCATGTTCATAGCTATTTTATTAATAGTAGGGATGCCTGCGGTTTTGTCACTGAGAAATATTTAGGGATGGGGGTGAGGGAATGGGGGACTTGATTAAAAGGTTTATTAAAGAGGATGATGGGCTTGGCACGGTAGAAATTGTTATTATTGTTGCGGTTCTTGTGGGTATAGCTTTGATTTTCAGAGATGCCATCATAACATTTGTCACGGATATTATGAAGAGTGTGTTTGATAATGACACCATTGTCAAAGATGTGAACAGCGGCAATATAAGAAGCGGGAACCAAATAAATTAGCGGGGCCCGCAGAGGCCAGAGGGATTTTCACATAAGCTGGAGGGGGATTGCCGCAGCGTTAGGCTAAGGATGTACCCGGTCTGCATGCAGCCGTTTTTATGCGGCTGCGGAGCAACCCCGTGGGATCTGATTCCAGAGCGCACGCCGGAAGAGCATAAACCCGATGATGGAAAGGGAGTTGGAAGTATGATAAATGCACAGGGACAGAATAATAAGCTCAAGTTTTCCTATGAAAGTGACGCAGCTGCCAGTTTTCTTGTCATTCAGCATGATGCCGCCGTGACTGATTATCAGTTGCGGATGCTGGAGAACAATTCCGTCAAACATGTGATTTCACCGGAAATGGTAAGGAAGGAAGGGCTAGCCTGCTTTTATTATAATATTACTTCAAGGATTTCCTTATCATTTTTTCTTAGACGGCAAAAACTCAGCAGAGAAGAATTTTTGCGATTGCTGCTTCAGATAACGTCATCTATAAGCGATTCATCAAGCTACCTCCTCGATCCGGAAAGCTTTATTTTCAACATTGAATATATATACATTAACCCTGAGACCTTCGAGCCTGCATTAGTATACCTTCCTATGAAAATCGGCCAAAATGGCTGTGGTACGCTGCAGAGCTTTATATCCGAACTACTGATGATGCATATACAAGCCGAGGGCTTTGACAACGGTAATTTTGTACAGCGGATACTATCCGTTGCTAAGAGCGAGGTGTTTAGCTTGAAAGCCTGTGTTGAGCTTTTGAGCGAGCTTGTGTACGGGTCTGAGCAAGGCAAAAAGTCAGCACAGCATGGAGAAGCAGGGGGTAAAAAAGCCGAGAATGGAGAACCCTGGAATGCAGAATCAGGAAAAGTGGAAAGGTCTACAGCGAATAATTACATAAAAGTAAAAAAAGAGGAAAAAAAGGAGGAAAAGGAGAAGAAGGTTGAGAAGAATGGAAGCAAAAATTTAATTGTTGTTCTTATGATTGTATTGCAATTTGCAATGGGCAGTATTATATACACGTCCAGGGGGTTTCTGGAAAAGGTCGGAGAAAATAAGACTGTCACCTATGCTGCGGTTTTAATGATAGTACTTGCGGTTGATGTTCTTATATTTAAGAGGTTATATGATGCAAGGCTGATATTCGTGAAGCAGGTAGAGCCGAAGCCTGATACCGAGGTGCTGGGCCAAAAATCAAGGGTAGGTGGTAACGAGGTAAATATGATGGATGGTATGGGCTACTGGAGTGTAGACAAGCGGAGTAAGGCTACGTATGCCGGTGACACAAATGGCTATACGGAAATAGTCTGCAAGACCGAGCTGCTTGGAAAAGATGTAAAAGGTATCCCTGCCCTGAGATGCACGGGGAAGCATGGAAGCGATGAAGACATCGTACTGGATAAGGATGACTTTGTGATAGGCAGGCTTGAAGGACATGTTGACCATATAATAAATAACAACGCTGTTGGAAAGCTGCATGCACAGCTTGTTATTAAAAAGGGAAGCTGCTTTGTCAAGGATTTGAATTCAATGAATGGAACCTTTATCAATAATACCCGGATAGAAAGCAATAAGGAGTTTGAGCTAAAAGATAGCGATAGATTACGGTTTGCAAACTGCGAGTTTGTACTGGTACACGGATAGCCTCATATGGTTACCCGTATAGAAGAATTGTACTTGGAGGGGGATATAAATGAATGGCAGAAAAGTAATGTGGTGTGAGAAAGCAGGCGTTAAAAAGTGTCTTGAGATAGTCTTGGCTATTATGATTATTTCGCTGGCAATGCTTTGGATTCCGGTAAAGGCTTTGGGGGCTTCAGACGGTGCTCCGGCTGTAAATGGAGCAGATAGGGAGAGTACGCAGGCTGCAGCGACTGAATTAGAAGGCAACACACAGGCTGTAGCGGAGCAGGACGCTTCGGCATCGGCTGAGGGAGATACTCCGGCGTCTGTTGAGGATACACCGTATACCGAGGAAGTCGCAATGAGTGAAACGGCTTACCGCACGAAGCCCTTGCAGGACAGGCTGGCACAGATGTCTGCCGAGGCTGTTGAAGGCCATGTCAGCCGTTATGACGATATGAAAACGCACTGGAGCCGGCAAGTGGTAGGAAAGCTGACCGGCCTTGATATTATAGCAGGTTACGACGGAAGGTTCTGGCCGGCTGACCCCGTCCAAGGGGATCAATTTGTTAAAATGGCTATCCTGGCCATGGGGCACAGAATAGAGCAGGGGGCTGGCTACTGGGCACAGCCGTATATTGATGCCGCCCTGAGCGAGGGTCTCCTTGAGGAAGGTGAGCTTCCCGATTATAAGAAGCCGCTGTCCCGGGAGCAGATGGTAAGGATCATCGTCAGGACGGCGCTGAAGATTGACAAAAAGCCGGACAGCCTGTACGACCCTTACATCATTGGGAAGATTTCTGACTACGAGGAGATTTCAGACGACCTGAAGCAGTTTGTAATAGATGGATATAAGCTGGGGCTGGTGCAGGGCTCGGATGGCAGCTTTCACCCAAAGGATACGCTGACCAGAGCCGAGGCAGCTACGGTCATCATCCGCATCCTGGATATGACCGAAAGGAAGCCTATGGCTCCGGGAAAAGATGAAATGATAAGCCTTTTGGATTCCCGGGGGAATCCAAC
>CAZQCL010000191.1:1627-3652 GCA_964592435.1 uncultured Oscillospiraceae bacterium | reverse complement strand
GAAATAAAACCAAAAAGCAATCCTAATATAATTGGGGGAATACCATAAGGAGATTTCAATATATACCACAGCAGACAGGTTAAGCAACCGCCTACCTGGGATACTATTGCGCCTGCTGCATTGCTCCTAGCCCAAAATAAGCAATATATCAGGGATGGTAATACAGTAGAGGTTATTATTGATGCCGAAAAAGCTGCTAATGTCAGGATGTAGACAGATGCCTTTAACGCACCTAAAGTCGTTACTATAATTAATATAGCAACAGTTATCGTTGATACAACATAATGGTTTTTTAGATTGGATATATGTCTCTGATATATATCCTTTATGAAAACAACAGTGCACACATGTAAAAGACTATCTAATGTTGATAAAGAAGCGCTTAATATCGTTGTTAAAAGCAAGGTTGCAAAGACAGAGGGAAGTAAAGATACAACAAGCATGGGAAATGCCATATCGGGATTTGACACTAACTCATTGCCCCAAAATGCTCTGGCCATGATCCCGTTGGCATTACTCGAAAACATAATTAGACCGGCGAAAATACTGACTAATATGGCTGAATAGTAAACAACACGTCTATTTTTTAACGTAAATAGTTTTTGGATAGTATGTGGCATACCCCATGGTGCTATGCTCCATACAAAAGCATGGAGAAGAATAAATTCCCACCCTAATACTCCTGGAACAGATACTAGTTCAGCGCTTTCGAACGACAACCTTTCATAAATACCCTGGGGACCGCCTAAATTAGATAATAAAACAGTAAATATCCATATATTACCTACCAGCATCCATATTCCTTGAATGATGCCGGAGTAAACTGTAGCCATAAAGCCACCTAGTGAAATGTAAATGCCTGATATAACTGATACAACTATTACAGACCATGTATATGACCAACCTGTCAACATTTCAATTACTAATGCCGCAGCTATTATTATTGCCATCATGTACGGTATGAGAAAGATCAAAATAACAAGTGTGCAAAAAGCAGAAGTGGTGTTGTTTTTAAAACGCGCCCGAAATAATCCTGGCACGGTATCAACATTCAAAGCAGAAGTAGCTTTGCGCGTTGCCTCTCCCAGAATCAGAATGCCCAATGGAACAAATATTATTGGCAGGTTTGGCTGCAAAAGAAACCCCAGCCCACCGATATAGCCCATTCCCGCATTTCCTAAAATTGTTGTTGAGCTCCAGTTTGTAGCAGAGTATGTCAGTGCAGTAGAAAAAGCTCCCAGTTTCTTATTCCCAACAGTAAAAGAGTTGATATTTTTATTATGACGCTTGCTGTATATGCCAATAACAATTAGCATCAGAAAATATAAAGCTACAATCATTCCAGTTGTCATAATGTAAGGCATCTCCAGCAAAATAACCTAAACCACTAATTTATCCGGGCCGGTTTTTTGCTTTTTTCCCGAAGCTTCATCGTTAAATTTGGATCTGCAGCCTATAAGTATAGCGTCTCATTTATGTTTCATCGCGGTAATAAAACATATTGCCAATAGTCGACATGCCCCGAATGTTATCTCACTTGTAAATGAGTAAGCTTTTACTTAAAGCCTTATGCAATACAACATTTGAAATCTGTTCGGTATCTTATTTGTATTTACATTTATAAATTACATAAATAGAAAGGCAGTTTAATACAAGCACAAAGAGTGGTGCTGTACATAACAAGCAAACCGACAAAGGAATTCCCCACAAAAGTTAAATCACCTGTTTCACTGAATAAAATGCTCAGGAAATATATGGTATAAGCACACGCAACTGGTAGGAATGTCACTGGACTTATACCGGAACAGGAAGCAAAATACTTTTGCCTGATATTAATTCATGCCCACATCTTCTTAATATCAGGCTGCCCCACCCATATTCGAACCTCATATAGGGTGGGGTGCCTTTTATAAAGGTTCCTGAATAGAATCAGGACTGGGGAGTTAATTCCCTTTTATTCAACATGGCTCTGATAAAAAGGACAATAGCAAATAGCCCAATTGCTATTAGGGAAGATTTCAGCTC
>CAZQCL010000191.1:0-1527 GCA_964592435.1 uncultured Oscillospiraceae bacterium | reverse complement strand
CTGGCTATATTTGCTGCCAGGAATGAGGCAGTAGCAACCGGTGGCGTTATAATTGCGAGTATGGCAAAATAACAGATGGCTAAATGAACAGCAAGCACATTAAGTTCCGGCGCCAATGCCAATAATGCAGGAGCGAAACTAACAGAAAGTATAATATAAGCTGTTACCATTAATCCCGCCATCCCCATTAGATAACAGGCTATTAACCCCACAGTAAAAAGCAAGTAAATGTTTTCGCCGGCCATTGATAATAACCCCTGTGTGAAAACCACGCCCACGCCCGTTAGAGCCATGCCCCCCATAATAAAACCAACGGGCAGTAGGACTGCCATTGTCATGGTAATTAAATTACCCACTTGAGCAATACAATTTAAAAACTTCTTGGGAGTCAACATGGTTTCCCTATTGACAAAAGATAGGAGAATCAATATGCCGGAAGCATATAGAGGAGCCATGTTTTCCCATCTCATGTATACAAGCCCATAAACGAGGAAAATAATTATGGCCAGGAAAAACCAGCCCTTTTTCAGCACTTCTCTCCAATTAGGGATCTCTTCAGCGGGAAGACCTTTTAACCCGGCTTTGGCAGCAAAGAGATCGACCTGAAACAACAGAGTCATGTAATAGAGCAAGGAGGGTATTATCGCTGCCAGCATAATGGTGACATAGCTTTCATTTAAAACCATCGCCATAACGAACACTATCGCTCCCATTACCGGCGGCATCAGTACGCCTCCCGTCGAAGCACAGGCTTCAATGGAACCCGCAACGTGAGCCGGATATCCGATCTTCTTCATCGCGGGAATAGTAAAACAACCGGTACCGGCTACATTTGAAAGAGCGCTCCCGCTGAGCGACCCGAAAAAGGCGCTGCTTAATACTGCTACCTTGGCGGGACCGCCTCTGTATTTCCCTAAAATGGCTGTTGATATATTTATAAAGAAATCGCCAGCTCCCACGCCAACTAAGAATCCGGCAAATATTAAAAAGCCTATAAGCAGGTCGCCCATTGTTCTGGAGGGAAGTCCTAGCATGCCTTCTGAACTAAAGGAGTAATATGATACTAATAAGTCGAAAGGAAAGCCCATCCCTCCGAAAACACCAGGTACCTTTTCAGCAATTAAGGGATATAGCCCCACTACAGCGGTTACAATAAGCAACCCATAACCAGCCGCTCGCCTGCAGCATTCTAAAATCAATAAGAACATTATCAGCGATAGTACATTTATAAAGTTATGTGGAGCTGGAACCCAACCAACCCGGCTTATTTCCCAACCCATTACGACATAATAAAACGTGATGCCAAAGCTTAAAGCAGCTAAAACCAAATCATACCAGGGTACCTTTTCTGAATCCTTTTCACGCCCCGGCAAAATTAAAAAAGCTGACGCCAGGCTCCATCCGATAAGAATATAATAGTAAGACACATTATAAAGTCTGATACCTTTAAAACTAACATTGAAAAGGTAGAGCACCGCAAAAATAATCATCCCCGCTGATAAAGATAAATAAACTATCCTTTGCCAT
>CAZQCL010000190.1:0-3673 GCA_964592435.1 uncultured Oscillospiraceae bacterium | reverse complement strand
ATGCCGATGGAATATGCCACTGCTTTATTGATGCCTCTACCGATTTGGACATGGCCGTACGTATCGCCATTGATTCTAAAACCCAATATGTAGCTGTCTGCAATGCCCTTGAAACTTTGCTGGTCCATAAAGACATTGCGGAAGAATTCCTGCCGCTCTTGAAGAAGGCGGCTGATCTGAAAAAATTGGAATTGCTCGGATGCCCCGATACACTTTCCTATATCCCTGTTAAAGACGCAGTAAATGAAGATTGGAAGACCGAGTATCTGGATTATAAGCTGTCCATAAAAGTAGTACAGAATCTGGACGAAGCCATTGACCATATAAACACATACGGCTCAGGCCACACCGATTCCATCGTTACTGCCGACAAGGAACATGCCGCTCGCTTTATGGCTCTTGTAGACTCCGGCAATGTGTTTTGGAACTGCTCCACACGTTTCAGTGACGGTTTCAAATACGGTTTAGGTGCGGAGGTAGGCATCAGCACGGGGAAGCTTCACTCCAGAGGGCCGGTGGGCCTGGAAGGCCTTGTCATATATAAATATAATCTGATCGGCAACGGTCAAATTGTAGAGGACTATGCGGAAAAAAGAAGCAATTTCACCCACCGGGCATTGAACAAGAAGTTCCCACTATAATGAACATATCACACTACAGTAGATTTTACATAATATGAAATGTGAATATAAAATCATGGTGAGTATTATGGGAAATCGGCTAAGCTTAGATAATATTACAAATATGCTTTTGACACTCCAAAAGCTGAAATATTTGCATGAACAAAAAGCACGCTCAGAAAATAAAAACCCCGACTATGTGGAGCCTGACAAATTGTCGCTGATGCAGGAACTTTTATCGATTTTTACGAGTATACTGCCCCAGATGAGGGGGCCTTCATACAGCACAGCTTTTAGCTGCTGCAATCGGTACAGCAATACATACCGCGAACTTAAGCGCCAGATCAGGGGTATGAGCAGGAGCAATTTTGACTCCAACAATATTCTTGAAATACTAAAGCTGGTCACTCCCATATTAGAGAGCAGGCAGAGGCTATTCATGGATAAGGCAGTTAAAATTATAGACATCCTTCAAACATAGAAACGCTTTATTGACAATGCCGACCTGTTATGATTATAATAAATTGGTTTTGCTTGAAAGTCACTGATCACATCGGAAGATCGGGAGAGTAGCTATGGCGGCAAGGAAATACAAAGCCTCAATAGTATTGCACAAATTTCTTAGACCATTCTTCAGCCTTTATATGAAGCAGCTATTTAATTACAGTATTGTGAATAGAGATATTTTGAAAAGTATCAAACCTCCTTATATTGTTTTGGCCAACCATACAAACTTTTGGGATCCCTTTCTTTTGTCCATGTGTTTTCCTCAACCGATATATTTTGTTGCATCTGACGCATACTTCAGAAGCCCTGTACTAAGGCTGCTCCTCAAGCTGGTAGGAGCGATTCCGAAAACAAAGCTGGTTACAGATCCGGGAGCAATACGGGGGATTCTTCAAGTAACTAAAAACAGCGGAATCATAGGGATATTCCCTGAAGGAAGACGCAACTGGGATGGCAAGACACTTCCCTTGCTTCGCCCAACTGCAAAGCTGATTAAGTCATTAAAAATCCCCGTCATCTCAGTATTATTTAGGGGTGCAAGCCTGTCTATGCCAAGATGGTCCTCCGGCACAAGAAAGGGCAGCTTAATTATGGAGCTGTCTAAGGTTTTGGATACCAATGAAATAAAGCCTCTCACGGCGGGTGAAATATTTGCGCGGATTTCAGATAGCCTACGATACAACGAATATGACTACCAGCGGATGCATATGCACAAATTTACGGGGAAGAAAAAAGCAGAGCATCTTGAACTTTTTCTTTTTTCATGCCCTGAGTGTAAAAGCACCGATAGTATGACCTCCGATGCAGACACTTTTAAATGCAGTGCTTGTGGATACAGTACAATTTACAATTCCTATGGTTTTTTTGAGAGCGACGCGAATAAATTGTATTTTAACAACCCCATGGATTGGAATATCTGGCAGCTGGAGCATCTTCATGAATTAGCATCCGAAACTATTAAGTCCGGGGCAAGGCAGGAAATTCTGCGTGAACATTCAATTATCCTGCGCACAGGAAGTAAATCGGGCTCGCTGAGTAAGGGCATTGACCAGGGAACTCTTTCCCTATATCCGGATATGCTGGTTTATTCCCTTGGTGAAAATCATGAGCTACAGTTCCCAATCAGTGATATACTGGGAGATAATATCCAATTTAACAACCAGCTTGAATTTATTTCCGGCGGGATGTTATACAGGTTTAGTGCAAAGAATGGCAGGATGCCCGCCTACAAGTTTGTAAAAGCGATTGAGGCCATTAAATCAATTAACCGATTAGGAGATATACCAAAGCCGATGGAATTGGCTACGCACAATAATAAACATTAATAAACATTTTTCGGAGGGTGCACATGGGTGAAAATTGGTCTTTTATATGGGATATTATGGTCATCTGTTTATTTCTAAGTCTAGCTACTTATATTAGAAGGACTTTCAAGTTTTTTAAGCGATTTTTCATACCAAATGCTATTATTGCCGGGTTTATCGGATTACTGCTGGGGCCGCAGATCCTAAACCTGGTTCCCTTTAGCTCTGACAATATGGGTACGATTATTTACCATCTGATGTCGATCGGCTTTATTTCCTTGGCACTAAAGGACCGAAACACCGCCAGGAACAAGGATATTGTTAATACCGGTATTATTATCGTAAATGGATACGTACTGCAAGGAATCCTTGGTTTTGGCCTTTCTGTGCTAATGGCATATACCTTTATACCGGATCTTTTCCCGGTATTTGGGATGCTGCTGCCATTAGGCTATGGTCAGGGAGCAGGGCAGGCTTATTCCATGGGCAAGCAATGGGAAGCACTGGGTTTCGCCAATGGCGGTAACATAGGCTTGTCTATTGCTGCCTTAGGCTTACTTTGGGCTTGTATAGGCGGAATACCTCTGATGAATTATATTATAAAAGTAAAGAAAGTTAAACCCACCCATAGCCTGGCCGATCCACAAGAGAATATAATAGAAGGCGAAGTGAAAAAGGGAGATGTAGGGGATTCCGAATCTGTTGACGGCTTTACTATTCAGCTTTTTACAATTGGCATTATTTACCTGGTGACTTATTTGACACTGCTGGGATTGACAGAGACACTGAAAAACTTTGGTACCTTCGGTAATACACTTTCCACTATGTTGTGGGGCTTCAGCTTTATTATTGCTGCACTCTACGCTATTTTATTCCGCTTTATTTTGGATTTTCTCAAAAAGAAAAAGGCCGTTACTCGTAAATACACCAGTAACTTCCTTTTGGAGCGAATATCAGGTGCTGCCTTTGATTTTATGATAACCGCGTCCATTGCCGCTATTTCCATAACAATTCTAAAGCAGTATTTGATACCGACAATGGTTATTGGTGCCCTCGGCGGTATTGCGACAATTATATATGTTGTTTTTCTTGCCAAGCGCATGTATAAAAACGATATATTGGAGAATATACTGGGTCTTTACGGTAATCTTACAGGTGTTATATCGACCGGTCTTGCCTTAGTTAAGGAAATAGACCCAAAGCTGGAATCCTCAGCGGGAAGAAATCTGGTGCTTGGAAGCG
>CAZQCL010000189.1:0-3676 GCA_964592435.1 uncultured Oscillospiraceae bacterium | reverse complement strand
GCAAATGAAGCCGACAAATCAAAGCAGCTGGCTGAGGCGCTTTTTGGGGGCGGCGGCAATACCAGCAATCTGCCCACAACTGAATTGACTATACAGGAAGCCAAAGTCGGCTTAAACATTCTTGACCTTCTGCTCAAAACAGGGCTAGTGCCTTCAAAGGGTGAAGCCAGAAGGCTTGTGCAGCAGGGCGGCATTTATATTGAAGATAGGCCTGTAGCAACAATCGACTATATGGTGAACAAGGATTTGTTCAGTAATAATGAGTTGATTATTAAAAAAGGCAAGAAGACCTATCACAAAATTGTAATTGTATAAATAGAAATTCGAGCTTTCAAAGGGCGCTGACTTTCAAACCAAATTGAAAATCGGCGCCCTTTTTCTGTTATAGCTTTTTATTTAAGTCATTTTGTTACAGTCATTTGTCCCCGCACCTTCAACCAACCGGAACCACAGTGCTTGATGCAATCGTGCCCCTGTTAAATCTCCATGATAATCGGCAAAATCATAGGTTTGCGTTTAGTTTTCTCAAAAAGGTAATTTCTCAAATCATTTTTTATTAAGCCCTTCTTCGCCGGCCAGTCGCTTCTATTTTTGTTCTCACATTTAGCTAAGGTTTTTTTGATAACCTCACGGGCGTTCTCAATCAAATCCTCAGACTCCTTGACATATACAAAGCCCCTTGAAATAATATCGGGGCCTGCAATTATCTGACCCGATTCCTTCTCTGTAGTTATGACAATTACAATTAATCCATCCTGAGACAGAAGCTTTCTGTCTCGCAGAACGATACTCCCCACATCACCAACACCAAGCCCATCAACAAGTACTCTTCCCGATGAAACCGAACCATTGATTTTCGCCGAGTTCGGACCTAACTCCAAGACATTCCCGTTCTCCATCAAAAAAATGTTTTCTTTCGGCATTCCAAGCTTCCTTGTAAGGTTCGCATGCTGCTTAAGGTGTCTATATTCACCATGGACGGGCATGAAAAACTTTGGGCTTACCAGGCTGTGAATAATTTTCAGCTCCTCCTGACACGCATGCCCTGACACATGTACATCAGCCAGCGTTTCGTATATGACGTCTGCTCCCTTTTGGAAAAGCTCGTTGATGACCTTGATAATGGGTTTTTCATTACCCGGTATCGGAGATGCAGAAATAATGACAAGATCTCCCGGCATGATGTCGACCTTCTTGTGCTCCGATGCTGCCATTCTTGATAATGCCGCCATGGGCTCACCCTGGCTTCCGGTAGTAAGAATAACCATCCTCTCAGGAGGATAATTATCAATCAAATCAATATCTACGATCGTACCCTCCGGCACATCCAAATATCCCAGCTCTGTTGCGACGCTTACAACATTTACCATGCTCCTGCCAATCACAGATACCTTCCTGCCAAATTTACATGCTGCATTAATAACCTGCTGTATTCTGTGGACATTCGATGCAAAGCTGGCAACAAGAATCCTGCTTTTCGCATTGACAAATATCTCATCAAAGGTCTCTCCCACAGTCCTCTCCGACATAGTATAGCCTGGGCGTTCTGCATTTGTACTATCACACATCAGCAGTAATACGCCCTTCTTCCCCAGCTCGGCGTATCTTGCCAAATCCATCGGTTCACCTTCTATAGGCGTGTAGTCAATTTTGAAATCCGATGTGTGAATTACTACACCTACAGGTGTATGCAGCGCAAGTGAGACTGAATCAGCTATACTATGGTTCGATCTGATAAATTCGACCTTAAAAGCACCCAACCGTAACGTTTCCCCTGCTTCCACATCTACCAGTTCAGTAGCCGAAAGCAGTCCATGCTCCTCCAGCTTGTATTTTAAAAGCCCAAGAGTCAGCCTGGTCCCATATACCGGTACATTAATCTCCCTTAGAAAATATGGCACTCCTCCAATATGATCCTCATGTCCATGGGTGAGCACGATTCCTCTTATTTTTTCCTTATTCTTCATCAGGTATGAAATATCCGGGATAACCAAATCTATTCCAAGCATTTCATCCTCCGGAAATGCCAGGCCGCAATCTACAACAACAATATCATTTTCGTATTCAAATACATGAATGTTCTTGCCGATTTCCTGCAATCCGCCCAGCGGTATTACTTTTAGCTTCTGTTTATTCTTAGACACTATAAACCTCCAAAACAATTCTTTATCTTATATTTTGCTTTTTAAAGCGCATTATGTATATCAAAGACAGTGAGCAGCTAACACAGTCTATCCTTGCAGTATTTCCCTCTAATCAACTTATTATAGCATGCAATTTTTTAAATGAAAACAATTATTGTGACTAAATAGCTTCAAATTCCACTCCATTCATATAAAAAAATAGGTCTATATACATATTGACATAGGAAATTAGTACTAGTATAATAAATATACTCGTTTAGCAAACACTTGTTTAGCAAACGACTCTCTTTTGTTTTACCCGGATTGAAGATTTTAAAGTGCGATAATGCAGAGTCCCATATGGGGCTCTGTATTTCCGTTCTGAATTTTTTGCAGCTTTTTTCTTTTCAGGAATTCAGTCATATTGCTCTCCTCTGCTCATATATATTTACAGTTGGAGGGTTGCAATGCTACAAATCATCACATTACTTTGTATGCTTCTTTCTTTATACCAATCTAATGCATCTGCGGTATCAGATCAGCTTCCTTTGCAGGAAGTATACACACAAGTGCAGATTCTAAGTACGCAGGTCAGCGTAGATACTATTCAGGACCATTTGCCGTCACTTCTTTCGGAAGTAGAACTTGGGCAACTTGAACCTGTTGAATCCTCTGCCAAATCGCTTGTTGAAGTAGTCGATGAACAACTGGTTGACGCGGCTGTCGGCCCACTTGTCGAAATGACAGATGAACCACTATCTGATCCAGCCGCCCAAGCTCTCTGCGGAGAATCCCCGGCAGTTGGTATCAAAAATCTCGACTATAAAACAGAGTTGAAAAAGCTGGGATTCTATAAAGAAGAAAGCAAAGATGTACAATTGAATCTCAGGAATGCCATATTGAGATTTCAAAGTAGCTGCAATCTGACTGTGAATGGTAATTGGGATGATAAATGCCTCTCTTCTATTGCAATAATGCTAAAGACAGGCAGCATGGTCTGCGAAGACTTAATCGAAGCACCCCCTGCAGATGGCAAATGGATTACTATCAATAAAACAAAAAGAATACTAACACTATATGAGAATAGGAGAGTTTTGCACAAATATCCCATAGCAATAGGAAACCCACCCTCCCTAACGCCAAATGGTAAATTTACAGTAGTCAGTAAGGTTATCAATCCTTCCTGGGGCGGCGGCGGTTATGCGAAGCCCGTAAAAGGCGGTGTCCCGGAGAATCCACTTGGGTACAGGTGGCTCGGCATTTCTTATAAAGATGGCAGTAGACTTGGAATGCATGGCAATAACAGTCCCTACTCTATCGGGAAAAATGTATCTCATGGATGTGTTCGAATGATCAACTCCGATGTAGAACAATTCTTTTCCGTAGTACCAAGGTCTGCACCGGTGTGGATTGGTACAGAAGAAAAATTGAAAGAGTGGGGTGTCACCCAAAACGAATATAGCGCAATTATTGAAGAGGCCAAATAACAAACAGGAAAGCATCGCCGGGCATACTACCTAAAGAATCATTAAAAGACAAACAAATCTCTAGCA
>CAZQCL010000188.1:0-3725 GCA_964592435.1 uncultured Oscillospiraceae bacterium | reverse complement strand
GGCAATGGCTACAGCAAGGAATGGAATATAAACGGCGAGAATGTTTTGTTTGCCGTAGTAAAGATATAGGCAGACAACGGCATAGAGATATAAGGATCGCTGACATATACTGTGCAGGAATGCCAAGTATAGAGGTGTGTAGAAGCCGGTACTGGTATAGCAATGTTGGCGTAAGGTATGATGACGTAACGACATGAGGATGTAAAAACATCAAAAGATATGGGAGATCTGGCATGGCAAAGTTGAACGTTAATCTAGGAAGCAGAGCATATCCGATATATATACAAACCGATTTTTCGGCCTTGGGTAAGGCTTGTGCCGATGCCAGACTCAATGGCAAAATAGTGGTAGTCACGGATAATAACGTAGAGAAGCATTATTGTGAAGACTGCATAAGGGAGCTTGAGGGTTCATATGCGGAGGTTTCGGTTCATGTGATTCGGGCTGGTGAACTGAATAAGTCCCTTGATACCGTGAAGGATATCTACAGGAAGCTTATAGAGCTTAAGGCAGACAGAAACTCTGTACTTGTTGCCTTGGGGGGCGGAGTTACGGGAGACATTACCGGTTTTGCAGCGGCGACCTATATGAGAGGGATTCACTTCGTGCAGATTCCCACAAGCCTTATGGCTCAGGCAGACAGCAGCATAGGAGGGAAAACCGGCGTTGATTTTGAAGGATGCAAGAATATGATCGGCGCTTTTTACCAGCCCAGCGTTGTCTATATAAATGTTAATACCTTAAGGACTCTGCCTAGTCGGGAGATGAAATCCGGGATGGCTGAAGTAATTAAGCATGGACTGATTAGGGATTCTGACTTTTATGAATACATTGACAGCAACGTTGATAAAATTTTTTCCTTTGATGAGAATACACTTGCTTACGTTACAAAAATGAACTGTACCATCAAGGGGGATGTTGTAGAACAGGACGAACGTGAAGACGGGCTTCGGGCAATCCTAAATTTCGGCCATACCATAGGCCATGCCATCGAGTGTGTATCAGGCTTTACCATGCTGCATGGTGAATGCGTATCCATTGGAATGGTGGGCGCATACAAGCTTGCCGGAAAGCTGGGTATGACTGATGAAAATACATTGGGCAGGGTCGAAGGCACTTTAAAGAAAGCAGGTCTTCCTGTAATGGCTCGGGGCATAGGTGTTGATAAAATTTTTGCCATGATGTTCAGTGATAAAAAGGTAAAGGACGGAAAATTGAACTTTGTACTTCCGAAGGACATCGGAGAGGTGATTAGCTGCACAGTTGACAACGAAGCTCTCGTAAAGGAAGTGCTGGCGGAGCTGGTAGAAATGTAGCTTTACAAGGCATTGCTCTTTTCAAGGCCTTGATATTTTTAGAGGCCTTTATATTTCCAAGGCCTTGATGCGGATAATTTGACAAGGATAAAATATAAGCAGGTCAGATACTGTATTTTATAGCATCTGACCCGTTTTTGTTTGCAGCCCTTTACGCAGCACTAAAATATTAGCAGATAAACATGGATATATTAAGTACAGACTTTACATGTACAAGAGGTGAAGGATATCCATGCTCGACAGGAAAGATAAATATAGAATACTGGCGAAGAAGCTCGATAGGATTGCACTGAGCATGGAACGAGCAAAGCTGAATGAATATGTCAATTACCTGGACAACCCTAAAAAAATGTTTTTTGCGAACTTCATAGCAGGTTTGGCAAGAGGGTTCGGTGCATCCGTAGGCTTTACTCTGCTTGCAGCGGTGATCATTTATATTTTGCAGGGTGTCGTAAAGCTAAATTTACCGATAATTGGTGAATTTATAAGCGACATAGTAAATATTGTTAATAGCAATCTTAAAAATACAGGGAGGTAAGTGAAAAGGTGAACAGAAGCAAAACAGAGCATTACAGGGAATTGCTGGAGAAACAGCTAGCAGAGATCGACCATACGATAGGAATTATGAAGGAAAACAATAGCGCACGGCAGGACAAATTTTCTCCTACCGAGCTTTCCAATTATGACAACCATCCGGCGGAAATGGCTACCGAGCTTTTTCAGGTAGAATTAAATTCCGCGCTGAAGGTACACGAAGAAAATATATTACAGGAAATAAAGGAGGCAATCGGGAGGATTGACAAGGGTAGGTTTGGTATATGTGAGTATTGTGGAACACAGATACCGGCACAGCGCCTTGAGGTATTGCCATATGCAAGGCTGTGCGTCCGGTGCGCGGATGAAGCGGAAAGTGAGCCTGCCAGACAGCATAAAGGGAGGCCTAATGAGGAGAAGGCGCTTGATGCCCCTTTTGGACGGAAATACTTAAACAAGCAGGAGGATGACGAGCACGAAGGCATGGATCAGCTAAATGATCTGATGAAATACGGATCATCCGACAGTCCCCAGGATCTAGGCGGTTATCATGATTATGAGGAGTATTATACAAATGAGATAGATGAACAGGGGACTGTTGATGATATGGATCGGCTTTCCAACGAAGATTATAAAAGGCAGCTTCCGGATTAATTTGCTTTGCGATTGGCAATGTGATCTTCATCCCTTGCCATTAACGAACCATTTATCCTCCTCAAGCCATAAATAGGTTTCCCTGCCATTGATTCGGCACCGATATCTCATGCCCTGACCGCCGGCCTTAAGTGAAGCTGCACGTCTTATGTCGGTTACCTTGTCGATATCAAAGGTCCTTCCGTCCTGCCATTTTATTTTCAAGGGGACTTTGCCCCCGTCTTTTGTAAATTTTGCGATTACTTCTACGAAAACTTTTGACACTACTAATTCACCCCATTCAAAAAACGGCTAACAATTACCGAACATGTGTTCGTATTACTATTATAAGCCGGGACAGCCTTAGATGTAAAGAGTAATCTTTAGCCAATAGAATGGTTTTGGTGCAAATACAATGAGAATTCAAACCTCTGTGAAATAAATCACCATAAGATGACCGCTATTAATTTGTATTGATTGAAAGGCTATAAATCAGAATAGAAGCCTGATGGCTGATATTGCAGTTAAAATGATGATAAAATAATGAAAGAATTTCTCGTTAAGCTTTTTAATTATGGTAACTCCGACGAATGCCCCCAGTGCTATTGCAGGCAACATTAGACCCGCGACCAAAAAGGATTTTGCATTTATATTATGCCAAACAAAAACCTGTATAGGGACTTTGATTAGATTAATCAAGAGGAAAAACCACCCTAAGGTGCCCATGAAATTATATTTTTTAAAGCCCTTGGCCAGTAGAAAGACAATGAGTATTGGACCGGCGGCATTTCCTATCATAGATGAAAAACCGGTAGCAATCCCGGCAAGAGCTGACAACCATGGGTTTTGTGGGATATTTGCTTTATCACCTTTTCTTTCGGTGAATAGAAGTATGGCAAGGCATATAATAACGATTATTGCAATCAAAGATTTGAATTGACTGTCATTTATGTGATTTCCGACGATGATGCCTAATACAAGTCCGGCCAGCGACCAGGGGAGGAGCGTTTTAATAATGCTCCAATCGGCATGCTTTCGATAATATGTTACTGCAAAGATATCGCCTAATATCAGCAGAGGCAGTATGATACCCGTTGATTCTTTACCCCCAAACTCGGAGGCAAGTATTGGTATAGCAAGCATTACTATTCCGGTGATACCTGTTCTTGCAAGGCCTATTATAAAAGCAGTTATGATGATTAAAAGCCACTGAAAGCTAGAGAAATCGAATGAATTAAAAAA
>CAZQCL010000187.1:0-3744 GCA_964592435.1 uncultured Oscillospiraceae bacterium | reverse complement strand
TACAACCCGGAAATACGCGACCGCCCTGTGGCTGTATGCGGCTCTCAGTCTACCCGGCACGGCATTGTGCTTGCCAAAAACAATATTGCCAAGAAATTTGGTGTTAGGTCAGGAGAAGCCGTATGGGAAGCAAGATCCAAGTGCCCCGGACTTGTGGTAGTCAGACCTAACTATATGCGCTACCTGCGTTTTTCAATGCTGGCAAGAAAAATTTATGAAAACTTTACAAATTTAATAGAGGCCTTTGGAATAGACGAGAACTGGCTTGATGTGACTGAAAGCACAAAGCTTTTCGGCTCCGGCGAAAGCATTGCAAACACACTGCGCGAAAAAATCAGAAAGGAGCTTGGCGTCACTGCATCTGTCGGAGTCAGCTTCAATAAGGTTTTTGCCAAGCTGGGCTCCGATATGAAAAAGCCCGATGCTACTACAATTATCAGCGAGGAAAATTACCAGGAAAAGGTATGGAAGCTGCCTGTAGGCGATATGATCTATGTGGGGCCTTCTACCCGCAAAAAGCTCACCAATATCGGCATATGCACTATAGGCGAGCTGGCCTGCGCTCCTCCGAAATTCCTGGAAAGACATTTCGGGCAATGGGGGCGAACGCTCTGGATATTCGCCAACGGCTATGACGAATCACCTGTGACAAGGCTTGATTTCCAGCCCGGCATAAAGGGAGTCGGCAATTCACTGACCACCCCCCATGACCTACGCACAAACGAGGATGTGAAAATCCTCACCTATGTCCTGGCGGATAGCGTGGCCGAAAGGCTCAGGCGCCATCAACTCAAGGGCAGAACGGTTCAGATATATATCCGTTCCGGCGACCTTTCCTATATAGAACGACAAGGACAGCTCTCGCAATATACATGTACATCATCGGATATCGCAGAAAAAGCACTGGAGATATTCAGCCGATCATGGGACTGGTCCAAGACCATCAGAACGCTGGGAATCAGAGTATCGGGAGTCGTGATGAAAGATCGCTGCGGGCAGATATCCTTATTTGACGATGAAAGGCGTCTGCGCCGGGAACAGCTGGAAAGCAGCATAGACTCTATACGGACACGCTTCGGACATTACTCGGTACAGCGCGGCCTGCTTATAAGCGACAGCGAGCTCAACGCAAACCCTATTGAAGAGAATGTAATCCATCCGGTATCCTTTTTCAAATAGGATGGATGGCGTAATATCCGAACGAGATACACAATGGCAAAATTGCGGCAGGACTTACATCAAAGGCCGGTTCCGCATTCATACAATCGGGCTTCTTAACATAAAACGGTTTTTCATTTAGCTTTTCCTGAACGATCCGAAGTACTTCACCAAATCGCTGGAAGTGTACAATTTCACGCTCTCTCAGGAAACGCAGGGGATCGATGACGTCACTTTGTGAAATTGAAACAGACAAGCAATCAAGTCTTAGTTATGAAATAAAAGCTAATTATGTACTTTATTCTGAAGAAAAACAAATTATGATAATTGATTCATTTATTGAAGAACTAGATTTCCTTTTAGATAATGAAATTGATGATAAGCATTCTGGATCTGATCCCTTCAAGCCATATAGAAGAGGTCAATGCAGAGTTTCACAGGGAAGCCAGACTGGACATTATTTTGAAGGACAAGCTCAAGGATCTGGAACTGATGGACATAGATTTTGTGATAATAGATTGCGGACCACAGAGAACCAGGATAAATGATGCGGTACTATGCTATGTAGATAAAATAATCATGCCGGTCCAGGTGGAAGCTGCATCGGTCAGAGCAGTTGGCAACATATATGATCACTTGGCGGATCTTCGGCTGGATCCGCAGATAGATAGCACTATAAAAATCGACGATATTTCTTTATCCTCCGGCATTGGCAAATCAGAGCTCGTAGATGCACCGGAGGGGTATTTGCCGGTTACTGAGATGCGTGAACTAGAGATGGTAGAGCCGAAGACGCTGGAAATAGATGGACCAAAGACAGCTGTGCAGGGATTAAATTAATTGACACTTTCTTACATCGTTTCCTTGTTATCAAAAAGCATCTGTGTTAGAATTATATAGAAAGGTGCTTCAAATTGAATATTATTTTTAGGGATGTGATTTTCATAGAAGATAAGGTGTTTGAACTCTTAACGAAAATGTATTCAAAAATGACTGAACAATTCAAGGAAGTAAATGGTAAACTTGACAAAAAAGCTGATAAAAGTGATATTGTAAGGCTAGAGAATGATCTTCAGCCAAAAGTTGAAGTCTTATTCGATGGGATAAAGCAGCATACGGACATATTAGAACGTATAGAAAGAGAAGTAACAAGGCAAGATGAAATTATAATGAGGCGTATTAAATAGCCAAAAGCAAGCGATAATCTATACCAAAATTCTCAGCAATCCGTAAAAATCGGAATCAGGTGAGGCATTAGCCCCACCTGCACTAAAAACTGCCCTGCACGGGCCGGCTTATTTTTTTCCTTTGACTTCAGCGGCAGGACTTACATCAAAGGCCGGTTCCGCATCCATGCAATCGGGCTTCTTAACATAAAATGGTTTTTCATTTAACTTTTCCTGAACGATCCGAAGTACTTCACCAAATCGCTGGAAGTGTACAATTTCACGCTCTCTCAGGAAACGCAGGGGATCGATGACGTCAGGATCGTCCGACATATTAATAAGGTTTTCGTAGGTGGCTCGGGCTTTTTGCTCCGCTGCCAGATCCTCAACCAGGTCGGCAATTGGATCGCCCTTCGATGCGATGTATGCGGCAGTAAATGGAGCTCCGGATGCATTGACCGGGTATACAGCGCGGTCGTGATCAGCGAAGTAGGAGCCTAGTCCTTCTTTTTCAAGAACCTTTGGGGGCACTCCTTTTGTAAGCTGATGTACGATTGCTCCTACCATTTCCAGATGTGCCATCTCCTCCGTACCTATATCGTTCAGCGTAGACTTTGCTATCTCAGTAGGCATACTGAACCTTTGGCTCAGGTATCTGAGCGAAGCAGCAAGCTCACCGTCGGGGCCGCCATACTGCGTAATTACGTATTTAGCCATTTTAGGATTGCAATTTTTTATTTTAACAGGGTACTGTAACTTTTTTTCATAAACCCACATTTGCACAACCTCCTTTATATTGCTTGGTTATTGGTGCTCCCATGGCCAGGGGTCTTCGATCCAGGGCCAGGGAAAGGATTTGCTCGCGGCAGCCGTTATTGGGCCATACATGCGTTCATAGTTGTCTCTTGCCATTTTGGCCTGTTGGACTGTGCTCACAAAAATCATAAGAGCCCTCTGGTCGCAAGGATGCGTATTTAAATAGAGGTTTAGCTCTAAGGCCATGAAGTCTAGTGCCATTACTTCTCTCAACATTTTATCTTTTACGCTCTTCATACAAACACCTCCATAATTACTATCAATCATTGACGTTAGCCATCATAGGTAAATGCAGGATCCGCACCATAAGGCCTGTCGAGTTCTGGGAATATTGTGCCCTGCTTTAGTCCGATATCGGGGGGATATAAGCAATTAAGACACTGAAAAGGCACATAAGCATGAGCAAGCCTTGCTCCGACTATAGGCTGAGGATTATAGTATTGTAGCTTGCACATATCAAAACTATCAGTTTTAGTGATACTTGCGACATTAGGGCCAGGTATGTTTTCGAACGCTGCCGGATTTATTGCAGGGTTTATAATATTAGGATTCATCGAAAATACCTCCAGACAACACTTTTTGTATATTATATTCATGTTTACAT
>CAZQCL010000186.1:0-3767 GCA_964592435.1 uncultured Oscillospiraceae bacterium | reverse complement strand
CAAAAAAACGGGGATAAACTCTTTTTCAACAATATTCAATTTTCGACCTCCTGCCAGCCTTCAAAAGCCGTTAAAACGCTGTTATTTCGTGTACGTTTCACGTACATTTTAGTATATCGGCAGGCAAAGTTCAAGCTTATTTTCCAAACCATCCAATCCATGGGGATGGTTCATGAATATAATCACATGGTTGCTGTTGCCAGTAGTAGCCAAATGCATTAATATAAATATAGTATTTAAGCAAGAAGCAAAGAGGGTGAATATCATGTACAAGCCTTTCAATCTACCGGATGATTTCCTCATGGGCTCCGCCACTGCAGCTACACAAATAGAAGGCGGCGACAGGAATAACACCTGGTATGACTGGTGCGAAAAAGGCAAAATCCTTGATGGCAGCTCATGCCTGCGTGCAAACGACCATTGGAACAGGGTTGAGGATGATGTAGACCTCATAAGACAGCTTAATCACAAGGTTTATCGCATGGGGCTGGAATGGAGCCGCATAGAGCCTAAAAACGGCGAGTTCGATCCTTCCGTCATCGCCCATTACCGCAATGAAATAGAAATGCTTATCGACAACGGCATCAGACCACTCGTGACCCTTCACCACTTTTCAAGCCCTCTTTGGCTGCGAGACGAAGGTGAATTTGAAAATGAAAAGGTGGTCAGGTACTTTGAGAGGTACACAAGGTACGTGGTTGATAACCTTGGAGATCTGGTCAGCGAGTACATAACAATAAACGAACCGAATGTATATGTTGCAAACGGCTATTTCTTTGGCACCTGGCCTCCCGGCCAAAAAAGCCTTGGCTTAGCAGTGAAGGTTTTCAAAAACATGACACTGTGCCACATAGCCTCCTATAGAGCCATACACGAAAGCAGAGAACGCAGGGGCTTTAAAGGGGCTACCATGGTAGGCGTGGCTAACCACCTGCGAATCTTTGATCCCTATAGCAAGAATCCACTGGATTTCCTCGCCGCAAGGGTGATGGAGCGTCTGTTTCAGGGCGCCATCGTTAAGTCCATGACCTTCGGCAGGCTCAGATTTCCCATTGGACTCGGAGCACCCATGGGTAGGGGAAGGTTCTACGATTTCATCGGAATCAACTACTACACCCGCAGTGCTGTCCGATTCAAGGGCTTTAAGGACGATGTCATGCCGAACACTCCAAGAAATGACCTGGGATGGGAAATCTATCCCAAGGGCCTGTACGACCTGTGCAAAAAGGCTTACAAAATGTTCAAAGCGCCGATATGGATTACGGAAAACGGCACCTGTGATTGGGAAGATGCTTTCCGCTCCGATTACATATATCAGCATCTCTTTGAAATTTCGAAGCTGAAAGAAGAAGGCATCCCAGTCGAACGCTATTACCACTGGACGCTGATGGACAATTTTGAATGGCTCGAGGGAGAATCCGCACGCTTTGGTCTGATTCATGTGGATTACGATACACAAAAACGCACCATCAGGAAGAGCGGAGAGTTCTATGGGCAAATATGCCTCCACAATGGCGTCACACAGGAAATGATCGATAAGTATCTATCCTCCCCTGTATAGACCTATCATTAGCCTGTATGGAGTCCATTACAGATACCGTCTGCAATATTCCTTCGAATCAGCAATAATCTGATCAACTTTATCCGGCGCCTTTTCCAACGTTCCGTCCACTATCGTGAGAGTTGGGATGATTCCTCTTCTTACCGGAACTCTCCATTGAGGATTTATTCCCTGCTCATGCACGCCTGTACTGAATCTGGATGGGTCTCCCTGACACAAATGACCAAAGTTCCTTGTAAATGTGTCAAGCATCGGCGTATAGGCATCATCGTGCCAATGCAGCACACCATCCGTATGTCCGCACTGTAGAAGAGGAATACAAGCTGCCAATCCGTCATACCAGCCTTCTCCGGCAATTAGCATTTGAGGATTATGTGCCTTCAGCCGAGCTGTTAATATCCTGATACCATCATAAACATAATAGTTGGGATCATTCATCCATACTGCGGCAATATCAAAAAACGCTGCATCAAATCCGTACAGGTCCATTAGACTTGTTACTTGTGTAAATAGACGATTTTGCCATTTTGGTGCTGCCGGATTCAGATTGCGGTTCGAGCCATGATCATAGTGACGCGATCCGTCCCAATCTACGCTTCCGCCGTATTCATTGCCTGAAGGACTACGAAATTCACTGGTGCGCCCCCATTCCTCATAATTATCATAATGAGAGCCTACAATATTGATGCCAAACATGGGCATCAGATGCACTCCTAAATCCCTCGCACCCTGACAAAGCCTGCGGAAGCCTTCTTCTCCCCCCATCCGCTCATCAGGACAATAATTACCGTATTTCCAATAGTAACGGCCTTCCCAGCCAGGAAGATATGCAAGAATTCGTCTGGGCTCAATTTTTTCACATAACTTTCTAATATTTTCCAGCACCTGCTTATAGCTGTTAAAAATATACCCTGTCCAATGCTGGCAATGGATGGAGGCAACCATTGAAATTTCTCTTGCCCATTCCGGGACATCCTTACGAGTCTCCCAAGGTTCCAGATGATAGCTTTTTTTAACATGCTCCATATGGGAAGCGTAAATTTCTCCAACGGAATTGCCCGTTCCGATCTCCCATTCGGGTACAGTAATGCAGTTATTTGAAGCATCAAAGCCTATCCCATTATCTTCCACAACTATTTCAATAGCATCTTCCGATATTTTCGCTGCTGATATCATGATTGTGCAATCCTGCCTCCTCTCCTGTGAAAATCCATGAAGAATGCAATTTTCAACGATAGGTTGAAGCGTAAACATCAAAATTCCACAATTAAGCACTTCATTCTCAAGTTTCAGTTTAAGGCGAATCTTTCTATCCTGTCTGAACTCCATCAAAGAAATATAGCTTTGGACATACTGGATTTCCTGTTCTAGTGAAATATATTCATGCCCATTGCTAATCAGGCGTAATAATGAAATCAATGACGTTGTCATTTTACATACATCATCCGTTCTGTTCATTCGGGCAAGTGATTTTATAGAGTTAAGCGTATTGTATAAAAAATGAGGACTTATTTGTGATTGTAGAAAGCGCATCTCTATCTCTTTCTTTTTTTGTTGTTCTTCACAGATGCTGTTGATAAGGTTTTCTATTTGCGTGGCCATATCATTGAACCCACTACCCAGCTGCCCAAATTCATCCTTCCTTTTCATGCGAATTCTCTGCGATAGCTTGCCTTTTCTGAACTTTCGCATTGCCAAAACCAACTGCTGGATTGGTTGATTCAGATAATGGTACAAAGCAATAGCAGCAACAATTTCAACAGCCACTGTCCCAATAACAACAAGTACGACAATAAGCGTTATAGCCCGCGTACTGTGTGCAATACTTTTCAGCGGTGTAATTTTTACCAGCAGCCATCCTGTGACATCCGAAGTCTCATAAGTTGCAAGGCATTCCTGTCCATTGAACATTTCTGTTACTTTTCCCGCTTTTTTATAGCAGAATAATTCAAATAGCGAAGAATACTCTCCTGCTTCCCAGCTGAATTCGATGACAATATCGTATGAAACATGGGACATCTTCTCCAGAGCTTCTTTCCCGTTATATGCACAGGTCGGTTTCATACACCCGAGGGCTCTCCAGTTAACCAGAGCTGTCAAGTCCTTAAGATGAGATGTGAAATTATTTTTCCACCTGTAAATTTCCTTTTATGTATCATAATTCACCAGCTTCCTTGAAATCCAGAATTGCAGCATGCTTACAGAA
>CAZQCL010000185.1:0-3784 GCA_964592435.1 uncultured Oscillospiraceae bacterium | reverse complement strand
GTTATCCCCCGGTTAAAGGCAGGTTGCCCACGCGTTACTCACCCGTCCGCCGCTAAGTTAAGTTCAACACTCACCTCTTAAATATGCATTAGGCACTTGCTACAGCATGCTCGAAAGCCTTGATTGAATTGCTTCTTTTAATGAAGCTTTCGAAAACGCTAGTTTACCACTTGATACTTAAGCTGTCAGTGTCGAACTTAACTCCGCTCGACTTGCATGTGTTAGGCACGCCGCCAGCGTTCGTCCTGAGCCAGGATCAAACTCTCTATAAAAAGTTAATATAGAAAGCCATTCGGCTCTTTGTTTACTTATCTGCAATTGGCTCAGCCAATTGTCAGAACACTGACTTAAACAATTCGCTCACGCAAATTGTGTTATTGTACTGCGATGCGTTACGTCGCACTACAATTTTTTAAAGTACATATAGTACTTTACTCTTAAAATTAACGAGTTTCCTTTACACACCACAATTGATTTCACTCAATTGCAGCTGTTGTCTTCACTGTTCACTTTTCAAGGTCCACAACCCTCTGTTCCGCCTGTATAAAGGCTTTCTTCGGGTGCCGCCGTTTGAGCGGCTTAATTATAGTATCACGATGTAATTGCTTTGTCAACCACATTTTAATAACTCTTTTTCCCAACAAATACTGCCCCAAGGCCTATCATTACAGCCTTACAAGTGCGCAGACAGCCTAAATAGTATAACATAATTCACAGACACATGTCAATACGCAAAAATCACCGTTTTGGTTTTCGAATAAAAACGGAGTAAAGAATATTGTCAACATAGCACACATTAACTCAGAAGCTCATCTTCAGTTGACGCATTAGCTACGATTGGCTGGCTGCATGCCGGCCTGAGCATATTGCATTTTTTAGAACTATTGATATACTATTTCTCGATAGTAGTATATTGCAAAGCTTAACTTAGGTATTTTTAGCTCAAGACTGTCAAAGCTCGGATTAGAATCAATGAAGAATAAATATCGAAGGGAACAACATGGATTCAAGCATTATTATACTCATCGCAATATGTGCACTCTCACTTTTCGCAGCGCACAAAATGGTGCCCGCGGATAAATATAAGCTTATGTACATTCTTTTAGCTTTTACCGCATTGCTGCTTAGAGTAGCAACGG
The DNA here is from genome assembly GCA_964592435.1 of uncultured Oscillospiraceae bacterium. Taxonomy (GTDB): domain Bacteria; phylum Bacillota; class Clostridia; order Acetivibrionales; family DTU013; genus JAAYBT01. Next base: position 2,645 of record CAZQCL010000185.1, on the reverse strand, counting down.
TACTGTACATTTATCGTGGCGGCACCGATACCTTTGGGACAGATGGTCTTCTATACCACAATGAAGGTATCCGGCTTGCGCAGCAAATAACCGATGGCATGCCTCTGTACGCCCTCGAATACAAATACACCTGGTATACTGCCCTGGTTGGCATGATTTATCACATATTCGGTGTGAACAGATACATCGTTTCCTATATTAATATAGCATTTACATTCTTTTCAGCACTTTTTCTTTTTAAAATCGCTCTGAACCATAAATACAGGTTTGCAAACGCAGCTTTTATAAGCCTGATATTTCTTTATTTCCCCAATATGATCCTGTGGACATCGGATTCCCGCAAGGAAGCAATATTGATCTTTCTCAGCTTTTTATGCTGGTACCAGGTACAGTGCTTTATCCGCCGCATTAAATCAGGTGAATATTCAAGGACAGGTGAGTATATCAGGATCCTGTTTGTTTGTGCGCTGATATGGCTTTGTACCATTATACGCATCTATATGTTTTTACCCCTTGCTGTGGGAATACTGCTAAGCCTGTTTTTGTCTTACAGGAAGGACAGAAAGCCCATCACGATTATATTCATAGCTGCTGTAATCATTGCTTCAATTATCATAAGCTTTGCAACTGTCTACCCGCTTTTGGACGACTACCACGCTCTCACGTTTCCGGATGGAACCGACGACCTGGGAGAGGACATCAGCAATAAATTCGCCACGATTAGATCCATAATAGCAGGAAGAAACGTTGTAAAAGCAACAGTGAATTATATGTTGCTGCCCTACCCGGGAAATATTGATTTTCCAGTACTCAGAGGCCATAATATCCTGTGGCTTATAGTAAGTATTGATATGTTGGCATGGTATTTATGCCTTATACTCATGCTGCCGGGAATTTTTAGTGCTATAAGAAAGAAGGAAAAGCTTTTTCTTGGGCTTTTTGCCTTCCTGCTTTCATACATTCTTATAAACGCAATGGTAGTTGAAAATGTTTCCGATACAATATACCGATACAGATCGGTAATCATCGGCGCATCATTGCTTTTTATTGATTTGGATGAGATAGGCAGTCTGGTAAAGCGCTTTAAAAAAATATTGTATGCAAGGCATAAGATAAAAACGGACGCCGCTAGAACAAGTACTGCCAGTACAAATGCAACCGGAACAAGTGATGACGGAAGTGCTGACGGAACAAGTAATACTGCCATTTCTGACACCACAGAAAAGGATTAGCTTCTCATTGGGAATTAACAACATCCCGCAGCTTAAGAATATCAGCCTGGCAGGTCTGCTTCAGGCTTTGGTTGTATATTACACTGGCAGGGTGATAAAGAGGGAAGATCATCAGCTTATTTCCCCCAATTTGTTCATAGACAGGCCTGCCGTGCACGGCTCCTATACTTAAGGTAAAATCGCCCATAACCGCCCGCAGCGGAACATTTCCTAGAGTCACGACGCAGGTTGGATTGATTAGCTCTATTTCCTTTAATAAAAATGCCCTGCTGGACATTATTTCGTCCCTGGTGGCTGGTCGGTTTGATAATCTGCCTGTTTTAGGACTCACCTTAGATAGCCTGTACTTAATGGCATTGGTGATATAGATTTCTTCTCGCCTGATTTCGGCAAGCTGAAGAAACTCATCCAGATTTTTTCCGGCTGCTCCTGAAAAAGGGCGCGATAGCTTTACCTCCTCACGCCCTGGCGCCTCTCCGACCAGCAACAGTTTAGCATCGGTGCAGCCGCATCCGAGTACGAACTCATTTCCTGCAAATTGGCCGACATATTCTTTATATAAATTTAAAAGTTGTTGTTGTATCATATTTTCTTCAACTAAGGCATTTGCCCCCCAACTGTCCTCCTAAAATGGCATTCACTCGCACTAATCTCATCTAGTTATCCTCATTAACCTCACTTAGCTTAACCCTGACCTTCTTCATGTCCTCAAAGAGCAGTGCTTTCTTGGACGCATCCCGCAGTAAGGCAGCCGGATGAAATGTAGGCATTATCCAAAAGCCCTTGCGCTCAATCCATTGGCCTCTGATTTGTGTGATCTTCGCAGTTTTATCGATGATATATTTCATTGCGGTGGAACCCATGCACACCATGATCCTCGGCCTAATCAAGGCAACCTGATTCCTCAGCCAGGGCAGGCAGGTCAAAGCCTCGTCATCTGTCGGAGTTCGATTTGAAGGGGGACGGCACTTGACAACATTGCAGATATAATATTCATTTTCATCAAACATTAATGCTGATAGCAGCAGATCAAGCAATTGTCCTGCCGCACCCACGAAAGGCTTCCCCTGCTTGTCCTCCTGCTTTCCTGGTCCCTCTCCTATCAGCATCAGCGGGGCAGTCCTTGATCCCCGTTCGATAACTATATTTGTCCTGTTTTTCCCAAGTTCACATTTCATGCAGGTAGTGCACTTGTCCTCAAGTTCTTTCCACCCCAGCATATTGAATCTATTCCTCCTAATCCGACTACCGATGATAACTCCGAAGGCATCAATTCCCACCCGTTTCCAACCGGATATGCCTTCCCTGCTAAAGCTCACTACTCCATATGCTCAATATTTTCAAAGCCTTTTTTCGCCTCGGCTCTGGGTTCGCCATGCTTCACCAGCATCATGAAGAAGAAGGCAAGCACCA
>CAZQCL010000184.1:0-3817 GCA_964592435.1 uncultured Oscillospiraceae bacterium | reverse complement strand
AAAAAATAGGGAAATATAAATTGACAAATTCCACAAAATTCCATATAATTGTAAACGCAACCATAATATTACAATTTAACACAGGGAGAAGGACAGGGTAAATCACCGAAATTGCTGGTAAATAGCGAGGGGGGAAGCGTTTTGGGAAGATTAAGCATTATTATAGCGGATAGTGATAGGGACTATTTGAAAAGCTTAGAAAGGTTCTTAATCGTAAATTATCCTAAGAGATTTGAAATATATACTTTTTCATCGCATAGTAAGCTTTCAGATCATTTAAGCAGTGCCAGCAATATTGACATATTAGTTTTGGGTCAGCAGCTGTATCAAAAGAATTTGAAGATAGAAAATGTAATGCTTGTATTACTTCTTTCAGAGGAGAGGTCGGAGGATTGCTCTAAGGCTTGGTCAGAGGTGCTTACTGAGGCTCGGTCGGAGGATTGCTCTAACCTTGCTTTAGGTCAGGGCGATGAAGTAAAATTTGTTTCGAAAAAAACGGTGATTATTAAAAAATATCAGCATATGGATAGGTTTATCGCTGAGATAATAAGGCTTTATGCGGCTAATGGCCAAAGGAGCCGCGGGGTTACTCCGATGCAGGGAAATACTCGGGCTGTCAGTATCCTCTCACCCTCGGGAGGCTCAGGGAAAAGCAGCATTGCCGCAGGATGTAGTGTTTTGTGTGCAGGAAGGGGAATTAGATCTTTCTATCTGAATTTGGAGAATATACCGTCCACGGATCTGTTTTTTCATGGGGATTCCACTCAAAGCTTTTCCAATGCTATTTTTTACCTTAAGGGGAAAGGAGCAAATCTAAGCTTGAGGCTGGAGGGCGCAAAATCAATTGATATTGGTTCACAGGTCCATTATTTTAAACCGCCTGAAAATATTCAGGAGTTAAATGAATTGACAGAGCAAGATGCTGTCTGTTTGGTGAGCGAGCTCAAAAACAACGGGGTTTACGATATTATTTTTATTGACACTTCTTGCGGACTTAGCCCTATTAACACCGCTATTATTAAGAATTCAGACATTATACTGCTTGTTATGAGCCCGGATCGATGCTCTGAATTGAAATTGAAGGAATTTATGGCAGGGCTGGCTTTGTTGGAGCGAAAAAGCGAAGTAAAGCTTGCCGGTAAAATCATACCTGTATTTAACCGCGTTGTGGAAGGAACCTATATGTATAGATATCGGGAAATTTTGGATGGCAGGGAATCGCGTATAGAGATTAGCGACTACCCTTGCCGGGGATTTAGCGATAGGAGCAGCGGCTTAATTGAGAATCAGGATTTTCTTTCAGAGCTGAGCAAAGTAACAGATTATCTTTTAAGCCGGTCAACAGTTGAAGTGAATAACCGTGGTGGAGGTGAGTCCATTGCCTGAAGGAAGTCTGACATGCTTGCCTGCCGGATTTCAAAATACGGTGAATTTTAGAACGAAAGCAAAAGCCGGTGCTTTGGCTGAGGAAATAAGGGGGGAGATTGCAGCAGACCTGGATCGCACTAAGGATATCTCGGATGAACAGGTTATGGAGCTGGTTACAGAGGCTGTTTTTCGCAGATCTGCCAGGGAATATATGAGTATATCTGAAAAGCGCGAGCTGGCGGAGATCGTGTTCAACTCGATGAGGCGTCTTGGTGTTCTGCAGCCCATTATTGATGATAAAAGCATTACAGAGATTATGATCAATGGACCGGATAAGCTTTTTATTGAACGGGAGGGCCGAGTTTCAAAAATCGATGCAGGTTTTGAAAGCATTGAGAAGCTTGAGGATGTGATTCAGGCTATCGTTTCCAGAACGAACAGGACTGTCAATGAAGCCTCTCCTATTGTGGATATTTCCCTGACGGACGGCTCAAGAGTAAACGTCGTCCTGAAGCCTATTGCTCTAAACGGACCTATTATGACGATCAGAAAGTTCCCGGACAAGCCGATGACGATGGAAAAGCTTGTGGAGGCGGGATCGCTCAGCAGGGAAGCGGCGGAGGATTTGAGCTGCCTGGTAGGGGCTAAATATAATATTTTTATTTGCGGAGGGACCGGTTCAGGCAAGACCACCTTTTTAAACGCACTTTCCGGGGAAATCCCTGCCGATGAAAGGCTTATTACTATTGAGGATTCAGCTGAGCTGCAGATTGCAGGCGCACAGAATATTGTCAGGCTTGAGACTCGCAATGCAAACAGTGAGGGCAGGGGCAGAATTACTATAAGAGAGCTGATAAAAACTTCGTTGAGGATGCGGCCGGAAAGAATAATCGTCGGGGAGGTAAGAGGGGAGGAGGCGCTCGATATGCTCCAGGCAATGAATACGGGGCATGACGGATCCCTTTCCACAGGCCATGCCAACTCTCCTGCAGATATGATGAAAAGGCTTGAAACAATGGTGCTTTCGGCGGCTCCACTGCCACTGGAGGCAATCAGGCAGCAGATTGCCTCGGCAATAGATATTGTAATACACCTTGCCAGGCTGCGGGATAAGACAAGAAGGGTTCTCGAGATAAGTGAGTTATCCGGCTATTGTAACGGGCAAATCCAACTGAATCAGCTTTATCGGTTTGAGGAAGCGGCGGGTAAGGGCGGTGGCGGAGATTATAGCAGCTGTATGGGCGATAAAGGGGACACGGACGGCAAGGGAAGCAGGGGCATTGATGGTTACAGGAGCGAAAATAACAGCGATAATGGCCGAAGCAGATGGGCTGACCACAAGGATAAGGGTCGTGTTGACGGAGCTCTCATATGGACGGGGAGCAGGCTGACGAACACGGTCAAGCTGAAGATGGCGGGGATATCCTGCAGATTGGGCGGTGAATGCTAATGATCGATTTCGATTCCTATACAATGAGCTTGAAGGAAAAAATGCTTTACATCGCTATAGCGTCAGTTGTGATTTCCGGCATTGCCTATATTTTTTACAGAAGCATTCTATTTTCCTGCCTGCTTATACCGCTGGCACTGTTTTACCCGCGAATAAAGACCAAGGATATTATTAAGAGACGTAAGAAGGAGCTAAACATTCAATTTAAGGACATGCTCTACTCTCTGTCCTCATCGCTGTCGGCGGGAAGGACGGTTGAATCGGGATTTAGAGAGGCTTTAAAGGATTTATCGGTTTTGTACCCTGAGCCATCCGCTTTTATCCTTATAGAGGTTCGCAGGATTCTCAGCATGCTTGAAACCAATGAAACGCTGGAGCGTGCCCTGTCGGATTTCGCAAGCCGTGCAAAGCTGGAGGATGTGGATAATTTTGTAGATGTGTTCAATATCAGTAAGAGATCCGGTGGCAATATATCCGAAGTTATAAAAAACACATCAGCAATCATAAGCGACAGAATAGAAGTGGGGCAGGAGGTGGACACAATGCTGGCGGAGCGCAGGTTTGAGCAAAAGGTGCTAAATGTTGTACCTGTTTTCTTGATACTGGTGCTATCAGCCAGCGCACCGGATTATTTGAGCCCTGTTTTCGATACAGTCGTCGGTAGGCTTACAATGACCGTATCCCTTGCTTTGCTGGCGGCTGCCTGGCTTATATCGGGGAAATTAAACGATATCAGGCTGTAAAAAATAAAGATAGCTTAAAAAGGATTGTGTAAATAAGGATTACGTTAAGGGTTACGTAATGTAAAAAAGTGTACAACAGTTCTATAAAAAATGTGAGGTTGTGAGGTTACCGATGGTTCTTGTATTAATTGCATATTTAATAACCCTGGTCATTCTTTATCTGCTCCCGGGTCAAAGCTATGCAGCTATTGCGGGACAATTGGATAAGAAATTATATCCTGTAAGAGCTGCTCTGCCGATAGGGCTGTATCTAATT
>CAZQCL010000183.1:0-3847 GCA_964592435.1 uncultured Oscillospiraceae bacterium | reverse complement strand
TGCTGATCTCACCGAGCACGATGTCCTCCGCAGCTCTGCCACCCATCGATATGATAATCACTTCCATCAGCTGAGCTTTTGTATGGTAGGATTTATCCTCGTCCGGTTTGTGAGCGGTGTACCCGCCTGCCCTGCCCGATGGTATGATAGAAACTCTGTCGACCTTGTCAGTGGATGAAGCTACCTTTACGGCAATGGCATGACCTGCTTCGTGATAGGCGGTCAGCTTCTTTTCCTTCTCCGTCATTACTCTGCTCTTTTTCTCCGGGCCTACAACCACCTTGAATGTAGCTTCTTTTATATCTTCCATTTCGATACGCTTCTTGTTGCTTCGTGCCGCCAACAAAGCGGCTTCATTAAGAAGGTTTTCCAAGTCTGCACCTGTAAATCCCGGCGTGCTTTTCGCCAGCTCATCCAGCTTGACATCGGAACCAAGAGGCTTCCCTTTGGAATGAACCTTCAATATAGCTTCGCGGCCTTTAATATCAGGGAATCCTACAAAAACCCTCCTGTCAAATCTGCCCGGTCTCAATAACGCGGGATCCAATATGTCCGGTCTGTTGGTAGCTGCCAGTATAATGACACCCTCATTTACACCGAAGCCGTCCATTTCAACAAGCAACTGATTTAGCGTCTGCTCACGCTCATCATGTCCGCCGCCAAGACCTGCACCTCTGTGCCGGCCGACTGCATCTATTTCATCTATAAAAACAATACATGGAGCACTCTTCTTGGCTTGCTCAAACAAATCCCTGACTCTGGAGGCACCCACACCTACAAACATTTCCACAAAATCGGAACCGCTGATGCTAAAAAAAGGAACGCCTGCTTCGCCTGATATAGCCTTTGCCAGCAGAGTTTTACCGGTACCGGGAGGTCCAACCAAAAGGACACCCTTTGGAATCCTTGCTCCCAGCTCAATAAACTTTTTGGGCGATTTGAGGAATTCTACGATTTCCTGCAATTCTTCCTTCTCTTCATCTGCTCCTGCCACATCCTCGAAGGTCACCTTTTTCTTATCATCAGTACTTATTTTTGCACGGCTCTTTCCAAAAGACATAACTCTATTGCCCCCGCCGCCTTGTGACTGCTGAAGAAAAAAGACCCAGAACAGCACAAAAACAACTATCAATCCGATTGTCGGGAGAATTGCTACCCACCAGGGAGCTGATGGCGGTTTTTCCACTCTGTAATCCTTGACTTGACCTTCCTTATATGCTCCGGTCATCAGCTGTGTAAATGCATCAGCCGATGAAATATATACTATATATTGTTTTGTTTTTGCACCCTTATTTGCATTAATTAATTCAACAGTAGCTTCGTCACCCTTTAATACAACACTTTGCACATTGCTGTTTTCTACATGAGAAATCATCTCAGTATAACTGAGCTCCGGCGGCTTTGACGAACTTGTAAAAATAGTAAGTACGAATAATACTATTACAAAGATTACTATATAAAAACTCAATCCTTTAAAATACTTCAAATATCTCCCTCCCGGAAATTCAATCCCTACCCACGATTCCAGATTACATTCAATACTATCATAAACATATTTAAAACACAATTTAAAACTATATTCATAAATGGCACTGCCGGCACCTGAATGGCCACATATAATTCAGGATACCTCCGACCCACCTAAAATGTCTGAATGCACCTGCTAATGGCTCGAATATACTTCTTTTTTCAGTGTGCAAACATCCGGAAGATTACGATATTTTCCCGCATAGTCAAGTCCGTATCCGACGATGAATTTGTCGGGCACAACAATACCCTTATACTCCGCTTCAATGTTAACCTTCCTTCTGGATGGCTTATCAAAGGCCGCGCATATCTTGACACTTCTCGGATTCCTTGTCTTGAATAACTCCTTCAAATGGTTCAATGTCAATCCTGTGTCTACCAAGTCCTCCACTATCAGCACATCCTTGCCTGCCACATCCATATCAATGTCCTTTATTATACGCACCACACCTGAAGACCTGGTGGACGCTCCATAGCTTGATACCGCTATCAAATCCATATCTACAGGTATTGTGATTTCCCTCATCAGATCAGCCAGAAAAATAAAGCTGCCCTTTAGCACTCCTACCAAAACCAGATCGCATCCTGTATAATCCTCAGATATACGCTTGCCAAGGTTCTTTGTCATTTCTCTTATCTGCTCACGGCCTACCAAAATCTCCTCAATATCCCCCATCATGGTGAAATCCTCCGCTGTACTTTATTTTTAGAATACTTTTAGTATTTTCAGTTACCTTGAATTTATCATTTATTTTATCTCCGATAATCCACACAACCTGGCTCCCCATGCAAATAAGGGGTATCATGCTGCGTCTTTCTCTTGGGATTTTGCAATCAATAAAGTATTCCTTCAGTTTCTTCGTGCCATTCGATCCAAAAGGTGCAAATTTATCACCTTTTCGTCGATTTCTAATATTAATTCCCTCATTAAGCTTATCGTAATCAAAAAATTGCACGAAAGGATTATATACTAACTGCCCGTAATTATCAATGTTTATATCCCTAATAATCGAAGTCGTCACCGATGCTTCCAATTCAGTCACCTGAACAATCCCGGGGATATCTATATCCACCGAAAATTTTATTTTTTTCATTTCATTATAATCTGAATGAGAAATAAATACCTTCAAAATGCCATATGCAAAAACCGCTCTGATTCCACCCGGAAGATCTGCACGAGCACCGGTTCTGCCTTTGGCCAGCAGATCGGCGATGCTGTGATAGTGAACGGTGCCGATTCCCTTACTGCTTCCTGCTACATCGATTATGGCCAGCTTTAGTACTCTGTTAAGCACCGCCGGATGTAAATTCATAAGCTTTTCCGCACTAAATTCGACAAGCTCTATTCCCTTTTTATTGATTGCGGCTGTATATGCCTGCAAAGCGCATTCATTCAAAAAGCTGTTATCCTGTGCGGCATGAGCAGATAACCTGCATAAGCTGCTTTCCATATTGATACCGAAGTGGTCCTCTATATAAGGAAACAATCCCAGACGTACCTTGTTCCGCATAAATAGCTCAGTCAGGTTTGAACTGTCTGTCCTTGGCGAAAGCCCGGCTTCTTCGCAATATTGTTCAATTCTTTTTCTGCTTATGTCAAGGAGAGGCCTGATAATTTTCCCTCTTTTAAATTCCATGCCGGCAAGACCCGCGATACCGGAACCCCTGATAATATTCATCATGACAGTTTCAGCCTGATCATTTCTGTTATGAGCCACCGCAATAACAGACGCCCCTACAGCCTGAGCATATCGGGAAAATTCACGATACCGTGCCTTTCTCCCCGCTTCCTCCAGTGATATGCCCAGATTTTCCGCCATGGCACCCACATCAACCTGTACAGATGCAAGCTGTATGCTGAGCTTTTCGCATAGCTCGGCTGTGTATTGCTCATCGGCGTCGGCCTCATCGGCGCGAAGCATATGATTTATATGAATTGCATAAAGCTTCATCTGAAGAGCTTTACAAAGAGAATGAAGGACGTGGAGCAGACATACGGAATCGGGCCCTCCGGAAATTCCAACCACTACTGCGTCTCCTTGTAGAATCAAGTGGTTGCTACGGATGGTATCAAGTACTTTTTGCTGAAATTGGCCGGTAAAGCTACTGGTTATAATCATCCCTCTTTAAATTAGCAAACTTAGTGTACTCACCAAACCATCTAAGCTCGATGGTACCTGTTGAACCATTCCTGTGTTTTGCTATTATAACTTCCGCAATATTTTTCTTTTCAGTATCAGGATTGTAGTAATCATCCCTGTATAGAAACATGACAATATCTGCATCCTGCTCAATAGCGCCCGATTCTCTAAGATCGCTG
>CAZQCL010000182.1:0-3858 GCA_964592435.1 uncultured Oscillospiraceae bacterium | reverse complement strand
TAGGGCTTATGAGGGATATTATACCAAACCTTTTGAGCTTTGTGTAAAATTTTTGGAAACAAAGTATAAAAGAGCTAAGATATTGGTTTAGGGGCATCTTTTCTTCCCGTTATATTGGGAGAACGGCTTCCGGTGGAGATATCTGCAGCTTTGGCCAAGCAACTGACAGATGAAAACACTCCTGCAGAACTGTTGCACGGCGTTGGTGTGATGCCTGCGTCCGGCAAGGGTTTTTGCTGAAACATATTTCATCTGATTATCTGGGCGAATCCTTACACCGCGCGCAGATCAATCCATGGGATTCCTGGTCAGCCGCATGCTTTTTGATTCTTGCTTCTTTCCTGAATTAATCGTAGATTCGGCAATTAATCTTCTTTCAAATGAATATAAGTCGGCAGGCAGTAGTTGCAGGGGAGAAGGAGGTATTTAGCACGCATTTACTTGACACAAACGATTATCACTAATAAGGTAACCTATATATAACAAAGACATTTAAAATCCATAAAATATAAGGCGGTGGTTGTAATGGCATTTTTGCAAATAAATTATTTCTCGAAAGCATTGAAAAAGCTCACTACCTTCAATGCTCTAATACCATTGGATCAAATTGAAATCCCGGATCAAGCTCAAGCACAGAAGGATCCCATGAAGGCTCTCTATCTTTTGCATGGCTACTCAGGCAACTTTACTGATTGGGTCTGCGGAAGCAATATCCAAGAGCTTTCGCTGAAGCACAACATAGCTGTTTTCATGCCTTCAGGAGAAAATTTCTTTTATCTTGATGATACGCAGATGGGGGTATTATACTCCGAGTTCATTGGTAATGAATTGGTCGAGTTCACACGCAGAATGTTTCCGATAACAGGGAAAAAAGAGGGCACGTTTATCGGTGGACTTTCGATGGGGGGTTATGGGGCAATAAGAAACGGATTGAAGTTTTCACACAATTTCAGCCGCATCATTGCACTATCCTCCGCTCTGATAACAAATAATATTGCGGGCATACCAGTTGGTTTTAAAGATCATGTAGCTGATTATGGCTATTATACGAGAGTTTTTGGAAACTTGGATAAATTACTGGGCAGTGACAAAGACCCTGAGGCTCTGGTTTCCAAAATGAAAAAGGAGGGTGAGGAAATACCGGAGATATACATGGCATGCGGAACAGAGGATTTTTTGCTGAATGAGAACAGAAGATTTCATGATGTATTGAATTCGGAGGGAATAAAGCATACCTATATTGAGAGCCCAGGCGAACATGACTGGAAATTCTGGAATGAATATATCGAAAAAGCAATTCTTTGGGCATGCAGATAAGAAAAAAGAAACTATTTTTTGTTGGCTTTTATATTGCGGATGCATACGGTATATGGTATCATTTGAGTAATTAAAAAGCTATGGCTGAGCAAGTAAAAGGCTCTTAGAGGCCATTCTGCGACGTCAATTTTCATTTTTCAGGGGTAATATAGTATTAATTTTATTTATAGCCGGGAAATAAAGTAAGGAGTGATAGCTATAGACACGCTATTTTTTGTTGTCGTCGGCCGTGGTAAGGCTAACGCAATATTGCGCAAAGCAAAAGAATGCGGCGCGGCCGGAGGGACGATCTTTTTGGGTGAAGGCACAGTACAGAACAGCCTCGCAGAGAAGCTGGGTATGACGCAGATGCACAAAGAGGTTATTATGATTCCCTCGTCAAATGAGCTTTGTGATAAATTACATGAAACAATTAACGAAGAATTTATGTTCAGAAAAAGGAACAGGGGCATTACTTTCTCAATACCATTCAAGCGCTGGCCATTGCAATCCTCAGGGGAAGAAATGAGCCGGGATTTTCCCTATTTTTGCATTATGACCATCGTGGATAAGGGGCGCAGCAAAGCTTGTATAGAAGCGGCAAGAGCTGCAGGAGCCAGAGGTGGGACTCTTATCCATGGCCGTGGAGCCGGTGTGCCGACGGATTTTTATTTCCCCTTGGTTATAGAGCCTCAAAAGGATATTATAATGATAATCGCACCAAGGGAAAAGGCTTTCCCTATCAGAGATAAGATTTATTTTGATTTGGAGCTTGGAAAAGCCGGAAATGGCATCATCTTCACTCTTCCTGTAGATCGTACGGGCGGCCTTGTTGAAAGTGGGTCCGAAAGCAGCTATGAAGAAACCTCTAAAGAGGGATTAGGACAGAGCAAGGAGATGACATCATGAGCCTACTTATAGATAAATTCAAAGAAGTCATCCGGACTCTGGTGCCGGTTGTAATAATAGTGCTGGTGCTTTGCTTTACTATAGTTGATGTGGGAGCAGATGTTATCATACGTTTTATTGTGGGCAGTGTGATGCTCCTGATTGGATTAGCGATTTTTCTATGGGGCGTAGATCTGGCTATGAACCCAATCGGAGAGCACATGTCCATGGAAGTAGCTACTTCAAAATCGCTATTTAGAATTGCAATCCTCAGCTTCCTTTTGGGCTTTTTGATATCTGTTGCAGAGCCTGATTTGCTCATTCTTGGCAACCAGATTGAGGGAGCGTCCGGAGGTACTATGAGTTCGAATGTCATTGTATACATGGTATCTATCGGTGTGGGTATTTTGATTTCATTAGCAGTTTTAAGGCTGCTGCGGGATAAACCACAATACAATACATTTATGGCAATAACATATGCAGCCATTTTTGTATTAGCTATTTTTGTGTCGGAAGAATTTCTTGCCATAGCCTTCGATGCATCAGGTGCGACCACCGGTGCTTTAACCACACCCTTTGTGCTTGCGATATCCTTGGGGTTGTCAAAAATAAAGGGCGGCAAAAGTACGGAAGAGAATTCCTTTGGCCTTGTGGGAGCTATGAGTGCAGGGCCGATACTGGCTGTAATGCTCATGTCCATTATTTCTGGTCAGAAAAACATACAGGGGACTGCGGAAGACTACATTTTTGACGAAGGCGTGCTTGGCCCCATAACAGATGCCTTACCGGCAGTCTTCATAGAATCCCTCGTTGCACTTTTGCCCATAACAATTCTATTTTTCATTTTTCATTTTGTAAAATTTAAAACACCTAAGGATGAGCTTTGGGGAATAATAAAGGGACTCATTCTTACTCTTGTGGGACTTACTATTTTCCTTACGGCTGTAAATTCGGGATTTATGGACATGGGTCGGATTATAGGTATGCAGCTTGCCGAAATGAGTCCTTGGATATTGATAGGAATAGGCTTCCTGCTGGGTCTTATAGTTGTGCTTGTTGAACCTGCCGTACATATATTGGGCGAGCAAATTGAAGAAGTCACCGGTGGCCATATACCTATCAAATTAATCCGAATGACGCTTTCACTGGGAGTCGGTATAGCAATTGCTCTTTCCATGGTAAGAATTGTCGTCCCGGAGGTCAAGCTGTGGTACTTCATTATCCCGGGATTTGCCATTGCCATGCTGCTTTCTTTTAGAGCCGAGCCTGTTTTCGTTGGGATTGCTTATGACGCTGGCGGAGTTGCTTCAGGCCCTATGACGGCGACCTTTGTTCTTGCTTTTGCGCAAGGGGCAGCTACTGTTATAGATACCGCCGATGTGCTGGTAGACGGGTTTGGTGTTATTGCAATGGTAGCGATGGCTCCTGTTCTTTCCATTATGGTTTTGGGGACTGTGTTCAAGCATAAGCGAGTTGTATATCCCACAATTGAAAAAAAAGACATCAAGAAATCCTATTTAGCAGAAGAACTCAATATACAGCACGACTGTATTATGGCAGTTGTCAATAGAGGGTTTGCTGAAAAGGTCGTTGATGTGGCTCGAGATGCAGGCGCGACCGGAGCTACAATAATACATGGAAGAGGCACGGATGAGCATCAGGAGGTTATGCTGC
>CAZQCL010000181.1:0-3874 GCA_964592435.1 uncultured Oscillospiraceae bacterium | reverse complement strand
CTTCCAGTGATTTTCTTCCCAGATTTCTTACCTTCATCATGTCTTCTTCCGTCTTATTCGTCAAATCCTCGACAGTATTTATACTTGCTCTCTTTAAACAGTTATATGACCTTACGGACAAATCAAGCTCCTCAATTGTCATTTCCAGAACTTTTTCCTTCTTGGTCTCTTCCTTCTCGACCATAATCTCAGCGTGCTTTGCATGATCAGTCAGATCGATAAACAGGCTCAAGTGCTCACTCATTATCTTAGCACCAAGACTGATGGCCTCATCCGGCTTAATGCTCCCGTCTGTCCATACCTCCAAGGTAAGCTTGTCATAATCCGTTATCTGCCCTACGCGAGTGTTTTCTACTGTGTAGTTGACCTTACTTACAGGCGTATAAATGGAATCAATAGGAATAATACCAATAGGCTGACCCGGCTGCTTGTTCTTTTCCGCCGATACGTAGCCTCTGTTCTTGTTGAGCACTAATTCCATATAAAACCTGCTTTCACCGTTCAATGTACAGATATGAAGATCGGGATTGAGTATTTCCACATCTGAATCCGCCTTGATATCACCTGCTCTAATCTCGCCTTCGCCATCTGCATCAATGTAGACTATTTTCGGTCCTTCACTGAAGAGCTTCAAAGACAGGTTCTTTACATTGAGGATGATTTCAGTAACATCTTCAATTACGCCGGGCACTGTTGAAAACTCATGCAGCACTCCGTCAATTTTTATTGAGGTAACTGATACTCCAGGTAAGGACGACAATAGAATCCTCCTGAGCGAGTTTCCCAGCGTAATACCGTAGCCCCTCTCCAGAGGTTCAACTACAAACTTACCATAAATATTGTCTTCGGTCTTCTCGACACATTCGATTTTTGGTTTCTCTATTTCAATCAACAAAAACCCTCCCTTAACTGGCAATTTCCTGCTGCCTGTAATGCTGGAATAGTCAGTTGCTTTTAGATCCGCCAGACGGAAAAAATTCCTCTCCGACGGGCTTTATGAACTGGTTATCCTATTTTCAGGTACAAATAGTAATGTGCAATCACATTACTTTGAATAAAACTCGACAATGAGATGCTCACTGATCGGAAGATCAATCTCTTCTCTTGCGGGCAATGATACTACCTTGCCAACAAGGTTTTCAGAGTCGAATTCAAGCCACTTGGGGACTACCTTGCTGCCTGCTATTTCAATAATGGATTTTAGCTTTTCAGAGCTCCTAAATTTATCCTTTACTGCGATAACGTCTCCGGGCTCCAAAAGGATAGAAGGGATATTAGCCTTTTTACCGTTCAAGGTGAAATGCCCATGTCTGACAAGCTGTCTGGCCTCCGGCCTTGATGTTGCAAGTCCGAGCCTGTAAACCACGTTGTCAATTCTGCTCTCAAGAATCTGCAGAAGGTTTTCACCGGTAACTCCCTTTCTCTTTACTGCCAACCCAAAATAACCTCTAAACTGGCTTTCAAGTATTCCATAAAATCTTCTTGCCTTTTGCTTCTCACGAAGCTGTATACCATATTCAGATACTTTTTTTCTCTGTTGTCCATGCTGTCCCGGAGCATACGCCCTTTTTGACACGGAGCACTTGTTAGTATAGCATCTTTCACCCTTCAAAAAGAGCTTTTCGCCTTCTCTACGGCAAAGCCTGCAAGATGCATCTGTATATCTTGCCATCTATTCAAACACCTCCATATTACACTCTTCTTCTTTTTGGCGGCCTACATCCGTTGTGCGGAATAGGCGTAACGTCCTTGATAAGGCTTACATCTAGTCCTGCAGCCTGCAAAGCTCTGATCGCGGCTTCTCTGCCGGCTCCTGGTCCCTTTACGTAAACCTCAACAGTCTTAAGGCCATGCTCCATGGCAGCCTTTGATGCGGTTTCCGCAGCCATCTGCGCAGCAAAGGGAGTACTCTTCTTTGATCCTCTAAAGCCCAGTTCGCCTGCACTTGCCCATGATAGCGCATTACCCGCAGTATCGGTAATTGTTACTATTGTATTATTAAACGTAGAACGGATATGTGCCGCACCGCGCTCAATATTTTTCCGTTCTCTTCTTTTTCTGCTGGTTCTTCTTGCACCGGTAGTTTTTGATGCCATACGATTGCTAACCTCCTTTATACCGTTCTCTTTCTTTGTACACCGACAGTTCTCTTAGGACCTTTTCTTGTCCGTGCATTGGTCTTGGTTCTCTGGCCTCTGACCGGCAAACCCTGCCTATGCCTCCTGCCTCTGTAACAGCCTATTTCAGTCAACCTCTTAATATTGAGAGATGTCTCTCTTCTGAGGTCACCTTCTACTCTATATTCCTTGTCTATGACTTCCCTTAGTCTACTGATCTCATCATCTGTCAAATCTCTGACCCTTGTGTCGGGATTTATGGCAGTTTTCTTCAAAATCTCATTTGACTTACTTCTACCCAAACCAAAGATATAAGTTAAGCCAATTTCCACCCGTTTTTCTCTGGGCAGGTCTACTCCGGCAATACGCGCCATCTTGTCAAACACCTCCAAATTAATTCCTAACCGTTTAGCTACATTATTAATACTATAATTTTTTATTCCCTTTATAATTAACACCCGGATCACGTTTAGGTAATCCCGCACATGCAGCCGCTCCGAGGTGATCAATTCAAATCCGGGAAGGATAATTGATAATTGATTACAAGCCAAGCTAGAATTATATCACAATTTTATGTGTAAAACAAGCTGGTTTGCAAGTATACCAAATCATCAATTTAGTCCTTTTTTCATCCCTGCTTTTGCTTATGCCTTGGGTTTTCGCAAATAACCATTACCTTGCCTTTTCTTCTTATGATCTTACATTTCTCGCACAATGCTTTTACAGACGGTTTTACTCTCAAAACAAACCCTCCCATCTTTTATTCATTCATGTATTCTACCTGGTATTACTTTGCTCTCCAGGTTATTCTTCCACGGGTCAGATCATATGGCGACAATTCCAAGGTCACCTTATCACCCGGTAAAATTCTAATGAAATTCATTCTTAGCTTGCCCGATATATGAGCAAGCACTTTATGCCCATTTTCAAGTTCCACTTGAAACATCGCATTTGGCAATGCTTCGACTATTCTACCTTCCACTTCGATTACATCGTCTTTTGACAAACCTCAAAACCTCCTTTAACTATCCAGGACTGCAAGAGCTTTTCTTATTTGCGCATTTGTTATCCTTGCATTGCTCTTCAGCTTTTCCTCAAGACTCTCCACCTTCTCATCTGTTATATTCAAGTGTTTGATTTTCTTTTTTTTAGGCTTCTCAAGCTTTCTAAGGTCACCATCGGATATTTCCACAAAAGAATCATCAATCACCCTAACTATAACAAATCTTCTTCCGGCATCTCTCCCAGCCCGCGAAACAACTATCTGGCCTAAGGCTACTTTCAAAAAATCTCACCCCTGAGCTTCGTCATTATAAATGGTTCATCTTCAGTTACCGCAATTGTATTTTCATAATGTGCGGATAACTTACCATCAGCTGTCACTACGGTCCATTTATCATTGAGTATTCTAATATCATAAACACCCTGATTTATCATGGGTTCGATTGCTAATGTCATTCCCGGTTCAAGTCTTGGTCCCCTATGACGGGTAACATAGTTTGGTATCTGAGGAGGTTCCCACATTTGCCTGCCTATTCCGTGTCCCACATATTCCCGGACAACTGAAAACCCATTCATTTGCGCATATTGCTGTATCGCTCTGGAAATATCCACTATGCGATTCCCTTTTACGGCAGCTTTCATTCCCTCAAAAAAACTCTGCTTTGTCACCTGTATAAGCCTCAGTGCCTCTTCTGATACGGTTCCTACCGGGAAAGTCCTTGCTGCATCGCCGCAAAGCCCTTCATAGCTGACTC
>CAZQCL010000180.1:0-3876 GCA_964592435.1 uncultured Oscillospiraceae bacterium | reverse complement strand
TGGGTAACTGCGTTGATACAGTCATAGGATAATAGGGATTTTTCGAAAAGAGCAGGTTGCCGCCTAAAATATCATCACTGTAAAACTCGGAGATCGTGAGCAAGTTCCCTGATTCGTCGATGCGCTCTACAACAACCTTGCCTGCCAGTATAATTTCTAATTTGCAGCATGGTTCCCCGTCAAAATGTACTACGCTTTTTTTCTTATATGAAACCACCTTGAACCTTCCGTTTTTAAGATTAGCCTGTATTTTTTCGTAAGGTAACGGTCGGAGCAAAGTTATATTTTTAAAATATTTTTTATATTTAACATATTGCTGCATGGAAAATCTCCCTGAATGTGTTACCAAGGTAACAGCTTTTATACTAGTATAGCGTTATAATATCAGAAAAACAAGGAATAAGTGTGAGGCATTATGAAACATATTATTAGCATTGTGCGTGTTCTATTCTTAGCACTATTTATCTTTTTAATTCTAAACGGTAAAATGATGCTGTGGCTTGCTTTATATGCCGTAAGCCTCGTAGCCGCATTGATATTCGGGAGAGTATACTGCGGTTACGCCTGCCCCATGAATACGGTGATGGTACCGACAACATGGCTTTCGAAGAAGTTAAAGCTGCAGACGGATAATACTCCTAAATGGCTTGGCTCCGGATGGTTTGCATGGATTGCATTGATAGTCAGTATTGCATTCATGCTGTTTGCGCAAAGGGTGTTGCATAAGAATATTCCCGTCCTGCTAATATGGCTGGCTGTTTCGATAATTATAACGCTTAGGTATAGACCTGCTGTATTTCACAACCTTATTTGCCCATTTGGGTCGCTTCAGAAGGTCTTTGGTAAATTTGCAATATTCTCAAAAAGGGTAGATAAGGGTTCCTGTATCGGGTGTAAGAAATGTGAAGAACCTTGCCCGTCCGATGCGATTGCAGTTAAAGCAGAGGATAAAAAGGCTGAAATCAACACTGCCCTTTGCCTTCAATGCTCCAACTGCCAGCAGGTATGCCCTAAAGATTGTATTCACTACACGAAAAAATAATGCTTTATAACAGCTCCATATTGATAATCGAGCATCGACCCCCGCCGAGTTATAGGAAGGGGGTCAATGCTACTTGTTTGCTGTCTGCTGCATTTAGCTATTATCAAGTCCCTGTTCCAGCTGTCCCAAGGGGAAAGGCGGCGTCGCCAACGGCTTGACTGCAATAGACATGAGAAGAGTGGGATTGTCGTCCGCAGCTATCCGGTTTGAGCTGAATATACCACAAGAACGGCAGCGGTGAATAATTGCCCATTCACCGTTTTTGCGCACCCATACACCAATCGGATCCATAATTCCTTTGCATAGAGATGCCCGGTCGCCCGGCTCTTCGTCAACATGAACGCTGGACAAGCAATTCGGGCAATGATTACGGTGCCGGCTACCAGCCCCCTCCGGTACAATAAACGTTCCGCAGACCTTGCAGGCAAAGCTCTCAGCGCAAGCCGTACGTCGGTAATCTGCTTTTTTATTCTGCCTTTGAGATTTGGCAATGTCTTTGTGCCACTGCTGCTTTTCATGCAGATATCCTGCTTTGTTGTCGGAAAACTTCGCTTCCCGCTTCAGCTGCAGATAACTCTCCCAACGCTTGCGGGGAAGCTCACCACTGGCGATTGCCGCCTTAATTGCGCAGCCCGGCTCGGTCTGATGTCGGCAGTCACTGAACTTGCACCGTCCCAAATAGCTTTCCACATCGCCAAAGGCTTCCCCAAGGCCACTGCTGACATCCCACATGCCAAGCTCGCGCATCCCCGGTGTATCGATAATCATAACGCCGTTACTGAGCATAATCAATTGACGGTTAGTGGTAGTATGGCGCCCCTTCGAGTCGTCCTCGCGGATTTCGTTTACCGCCATAATTTCTTCGCCGGCTAACAAATTGGCAAGGCTTGACTTGCCTACACCGGACGACCCAAGGAAAACAATAGTTTTACGCGGCTTAAGGTAATCACTTAAGGTGCTGATCCCGTATCCG
This sequence comes from uncultured Oscillospiraceae bacterium, assembly GCA_964592435.1. Classification (GTDB taxonomy): domain Bacteria; phylum Bacillota; class Clostridia; order Acetivibrionales; family DTU013; genus JAAYBT01. The sequence goes on along the minus strand of CAZQCL010000180.1, from coordinate 1,861 downwards.
GTTTTCGCGCTTATTGCATAAACGCCTACATCCCCCGCTATTTTCTCCACTGCCCTAACCTGCGTAGTGCAATCATCAACCAAATCGGCTTTAGTCAAGAGGATTACAGGTATGGCACCTGACTGCCATGCGAGGGTTATATACCTCTCCAGCCTCTTGATATTAAAATCACTATTCAATGATTGCATGATAAATACATAATCAAAGTTTGCGGCAATTGACTGTTCGCCTCGCCCGGGCGTCGGATCGCGTCTGGAAAAAAATGATTTTCTATCCAGGGTCCTAGTAATCACGCTGTCGCCACCTGGATTGTAATTTATCATCACAAAATCGCCTGTTGTTGGAAACTCCTCCTGCCCATCTCGGTAATATAAACTTGTCTTCAGCCTGCCATAAGCATGCCCGTATTCACATATGAGCTCATACATTTCTTTGTATACTGCTGTAATGCGCGCCGGGGTACCGGTCATGTCCTCCGGCATCATTGTCGGGATAAACCCGTAATCTATTAAGTTCAACTTTTAAACCCTCCAGTATTATGCATGGTGTTAACCTGTAACTATTCCTACAAGTTACATGTGCGAGCAACGGGCAGCCTGAAAAAGAAGATAAAAATCCCGCAGATAACGACCACCTGCGGGTTAGAAAGGGGCATTCATCCTATTCATGTGCGTACCTTCATCTTGTATGAAAACAATAAAAAAACACGCTACCAATGCGTGTCGCCTACCCTTGCCACCTGGGCTGGTCGCAGACAGAGTCTGCTGCTCGCCCATGCCGCCTGGTTGCTCGAAAAAAGCTGCATAGGTAACACAAACAAAACCTGTCGTAACTGCTAAAGGTGCCTTTGTGCTCCTGTGCCGATATTAAATTAGCGTGAAACCACCTTTACATTTCTCGCGGACATTAATACAGCTCCTTTCTCGTTAAAATCCACTACTTTTTGTATACCACATCAACTATTATATGAGCGATTCCAAACAATGTCAATAAAAATTTTGAGATGTTTAGTGTAGGGCTTAATTGAAAAAGTAAATGAAGTTGACTCTGATCTTGGGGTAAGGTTTATACTAGATATATTAGCTATCGAAAAGAAGGACTTGTATGCTATTATCAATCGGTATGATAAATGGAGAAGACAAAAGGCGGTTTCCCGCCTTTTATCTATCAGTAATATTAAGTGCCTGTTTAAGTGCAGTCTGCAGAACCGCAGAAAAATTTATGCCTGCTTTTTCAGCTTCAAAATTCAACCATGATGGTATGGTGCAATTTTTCTTGACAGCCCTCAAATCGTTCTTCCGGCGGTATTCCGAAAAATCTACATCTACAAGCGTAACAATATCAGTCTCATTTTCTTTTACAACTGATGAAACTGCAGACGGGCTTGGAATTGGCTCGTTGTCATCCTCCATGTCAATCCCCATAAGACCGATTGCGTCGCGCGCCATTTCCATAGCTTCCGGAATATCCTCCCCCTGTGTATTGGTATTAAAATCAGGGATATAGACAACATGATTCTTTTCCCCTTCGCTTATAACGATAGGATAAACTGCTTTCATCATTTCCGCCTCCATTTTTATTAATCTCTTTTATTTACACAAGGGATGAGAGGCTTATTTCAGCCCTCTCCGCTTGATAATAGCCTTTGCTAGTTTTTCATCCATTTCTCTGTGGTTCTCTCCACATCTTTCCGGGTGAATCCATCTTTGCAGTATATGCTGGTCTTCTTTTCAACAAAAAGCCCCTTATCCTTTCGGTCACCATAGAAATCTATAAAATAATCAACTATATCCTCAACCCGAACCCTGCCTTTATCGTCAACATGTTCAAGCATAGCTTTTAAAAGAACAGGCTTATAGGA
>CAZQCL010000179.1:0-3893 GCA_964592435.1 uncultured Oscillospiraceae bacterium | reverse complement strand
CTTAAAGTGCAAAAGCCGTAACAAAACTCAAGTTCTGATACGGCTCCTTATTTATGACAAAACTATTTTACAGAATTACTTTTTATTGTTCTTAATGGTCCATTTACACTGCCCTTGTCTTTGACTTGGAATATACATCAAATGCAACCGCAGCCAGTAATACGAATCCCTTGATAGCCTGCTGCCAGTCAATGCTCACACCCATGATGGACATACCGTTATTAAGTACACCCATTAAAAGAGCTCCAACGATTGCCCCTACCACAGTCCCAATTCCGCCCGATGTAGATGCGCCGCCTATGAAGCATGACGCAATAGCATCCATTTCAAATCCGTTACCTGATTTAGGAGTAGCTGAATTCAATCTGCCCGTGAAAATAATCCCTGCCAAAGCGGCGAGAAATCCCATATTTACATAGACCCAGAACAAAACCTGTTTCGTTTTTACACCGGACAATTTTGCTGCTTTTGGGTTTCCACCGTAAGCATAAATATGCCTGCCCGGAATCGTCTTATTTGTTATGAATGAATACACGATTACCAAAATCACAACAATTACAAGAACAGCGGGGATACCCTTGTATAAAGCCAACGAATATGTAAAAGCATTGATTGCAACTGTGATACCTATAAGCTTAGCCAATAACACTCCTGTTGGTGAAACCTCAAAATTATACTTTTTCTTGTTAGCCCTGTTCCTTAATTCGCCCAGTATAAACACCGCTGAGGCTGCAATGCCCGAAAGTATAGCCAAAAGATTAATGCCCTCGATGTTTGCTATATCCGGTATAAACCCCGATGCTATAAAAGTATAACCTGAGGGGAGCGGAGCAAGACTGGTACCCTGCAGTATGACCATAGTAAGTCCTCTGAAAATCAGCATACCGGCCAGTGTTGCAATAAAAGCCGGAACACCGACATATGCAATCCAGAAGCCTTGCCAAATTCCGATAATAATACCAATTGCAAGTGAAATCAGTATTGCAGGTAAAACCGGCATATCCATTTTTAGAATAAACACAGCTGAAACTGCACCGATAAAGCCCGCCACAGATCCCACCGATAAGTCCACATTACCCCCTGTTAATATACACAAAAGCATTCCCGTAGCAAGGATGAAAACATAGCCATTCTGTGAAATGAGGTTTGATATATTTAAAGGTTTCAGTAAAACTCCTCGTGTCATAATTTGAAACAAAATGATAACCACTGCCAGTGCAATAACCATAACATACTGGCGAAGGTTTCCTCTGAGTATGGCATTTAGTCTCTTCATATTAACACCTCCTTGTTGCTATTCATAATACACTGCATGATGCGCTCTTGCGATGCTTCTTCGCTTGATAATTCACCAACAACATTTCCTTCATTCATTACATATATTCTATCACACATGCCTATAATTTCCAGCAATTCCGAAGAGATCAATATGATAGATTTGCCGCTAGCTGCCAACTCGTTAATGATAGAGTAAATTTCAAACTTCGTTCCCACATCGATTCCTCTGGTAGGTTCATCCAGCATTAACACATCAGGATCTGTGAATATCCACTTACTGAAAACTACCTTCTGCTGATTGCCGCCCGAAAGCTGTCCGGTTTTTTGAAGAATGCTTGAAGAACGGATGGACAATTTCTCCCTATACTCTTCACCAACCTTAATCTCTTGATTCTCATCAATTACAAGCCCTTTACTGATTTTGTCAAGAGATGCCAGAGGAATATTCCTCTTTATATCGTCAATTAGTATGAGCCCTGCCGTTTTTCTATCCTCTGTTGCATATGCAACCCCATTTTTGATTGCATCGCTTTCATTGTTAAGGACAATTTCTTTCCCATCTTTTTTTAGTGTTCCTGATATTCTTTTGCCGTAAGATTTCCCGAAAAGGCTCATCGCAAATTCAGTTCTGCCGGATCCCATTAGCCCGGCAAGCCCGATTACTTCTCCTTTCCTAACATATATTGAAACGTTTTTAATAACCTGCTTCAAGTCATCCTTTGGGTCAAATACATTCCAATTCTCAACCTCAAACCGAACCTCTCCTATTTCATTACTACGTTTTGGGAAACGGTCTTTCATTTCACGACCCACCATTCCCTTGATAATCCTGTTTTCTGTGATCTCGTCCTCATTTTTCACCAGTGTTTCTATGACGGCACCATCTCTGATTATCGTTATTTCATCTGCTACCCTGGTGACTTCACCTAGTTTGTGAGATATGATTATGCAGGTTATACCATTTGCCTTAAGCTCCAGCAGTAGCTCCAGCAAGTGCTTGGAATCATCATCATTCAAGGCGGCCGTAGGTTCATCCAAAATCAATAGCTTTACATCCTTTGCCATGGCCTTGACAATTTCAACAAGCTGCTGCTTTCCCATACCCAAATCCATTACTCTTGTGTCAATATTTTCATCCAAGCCAACCCTCTTGAGCATTTCCATCGATTTTGTCCTTGTTCTGTCCCAATCAATGAATATTCCTTTATCAGCCTGCTCATTGCCTAGAAAGACGTTTTCTGCAATAGAGAGAGTCGGAATTAAAGCCAGCTCCTGATGTATAATTGCAATTCCCTTTGCCTCGCTTTCTTTTATATCCTTAAATCTGCAAATCTCTCCATCAATAATTATATCACCCTCATAAGTACCGTAAGGATAGACTCCGCTTAGGATGTTCATCAGGGTAGATTTTCCGGCACCATTCTCACCAACCAAAGCATGGATATGTTTGGGCTTAATTTGCATATTTACGTTGCTAAGAGCTTTGACTCCGGGAAACTCTTTCGAAATATTTCTCATTTCTAATATGTATTCTTCCATTGTCCGACTCCTTTATTTGAAAGTATCCATATACAATTCATCGGTTAGCAGCAATGTACCACTAACCGATGACTCACTTGGTGAAGGGAAAATCTACTTAATGTCTTCTTCGGTCAAATACTCTGAATCAATAACAAGTTTTTGATAATTATCCTTAGTAACGATGAAAGGCTCAAGTAAGTAAGAAGGTACAATTTTCACATTATTGTCATAGGTTTCGGTATCGTTGATTTCAGGTTCAGACCCTGTAAGAACAGCGTCAACCATCTTAGCTGCAACAGCTGCCAGATCTCTGGTATCCTTTAGAATAGTCGAATACTGCTCGCCGGAGATAATAAGCTTGATAGAAGCCGCTTCGGCGTCCTGTCCGGTAACTACGGGTAGATCCTTCCCGGGAACATAACCAAATGAAGTAAGTGCTGACAGTACACCTCTTGAAATACCATCATATGGAGACAACACGCCATGAAGAACCTTGCCTGAGGAGTAATTGGCAGCAAGCAAAGCATCCATTCGCGCTTGAGCTACTGCTCCGTCCCAGCGCAATGTACCGATTTCAGCCTGAGTGGTCTGTCCCGAAACTACTACAGCAGTACCATCATCTATTAAGGGCTGAAGTACATCCATTGCTCCGGAATAGAAATAAAAGGAGTTAGTATCATCCGGTGACCCGGCAAATAGCTCAATGTTATAAGGGCCATCACCTTTTAGTGCTTTCAGACCTTCCACCAGTGATTCTGCCTGTTGTTGCCCTACTCTTCTATTATCGAAGGTAGCATAGTAAGAAACCGCATCTGTGTTTACAAGCAGACGGTCATAGGAAATGATTTTGACACCATCTTTTCCCGCCTGGTCAAGTGTTTCAGAAAGCGTTGAACCGTCGATTGCCGCAATAATAAGGACTGTTGCGCCTTTAGTTATCATATTCTCTATCTGCGCCTTCTGAGTCGGGATATCATCCTCTGCGAATTGCAGGTCAGCGGTGTATCCTTTTCCTTCAAGGATTTCTTTCATTGTTTCACCGTCTTTAATCCAGCGTTCGGACGATTTGGTCGGCATCGAAATACCGATGTACT
>CAZQCL010000178.1:0-3936 GCA_964592435.1 uncultured Oscillospiraceae bacterium | reverse complement strand
CGCACTTTGCGGTATGGGCTCCTTCGGCTGTAAGCGTCAGCCTCATATGCAATTACAACTATTGGAACGGAGCAAGTCATCCTATGAAGCCGGTGGGAAATTCAGGTGTATGGGTACTGTTTATTCCGGATATCGGCCCTGGCGAAGTGTATAAGTATGAAATCAAAACAAAATCCGGGGATTATTTGAAGAAGGCCGATCCCTATGCCTTTTACAGCGAACTGCGTCCGGGTACTGCCTCAATCGTATCTGACCTGGAAAGCGATTATGACTGGCAGGACGCAGACTGGATTGAGAAAAGACAGTCCGAAGATCCCTTCCGTAAGCCAATCTCTATCTACGAAGTGCATCTGGGCTCCTGGGCCCGGTCGGAGGATGGCAGCAGCTTCCTTTCTTACAGGGACTATGCCGAAAGGCTCGTTTCTTATGTAGTTGATATGGGCTATACACATATAGAGCTACTCCCGGTTGCGGAACACCCTCTTGACGATTCCTGGGGCTACCAGGTGACTGGCTACTTCTCCGTGACAAGCCGATACGGGTGCCCGGAGGATTTCATGTATTTTGTTGACGCATGTCACCGTAAAGGTATTGGTGTAATAATGGATTGGGTTCCTGCCCATTTTCCGAAAGACAGTCATGGGCTGGCAAGGTTTGACGGCACTGCTCTTTATGAACACATGGATCCGCGCCAGGGCGAACATCCCGATTGGGGCACATTGATATTCAACTATGGCAGGAACGAAGTGAGGAATTTCCTTATTTCCAATGCCATATTCTGGCTCGAAAAATATCATATTGACGGCATACGGGTGGATGCGGTAGCTTCTATGCTTTATCTGGATTACGGCAGAAAAAACGGGGAATGGATCCCTAATGAATATGGAGGCAATCAAAACCTCGAAGCCGTAGGTTTTTTAAAGCAGCTAAATACAGCTGTATATGAGTATTTCCCGGGAATTATGATGATCGCGGAGGAATCCACCTCCTGGCAAATGATTACAAAGCCTCCATATGCCGGCGGTCTGGGCTTTACATACAAGTGGAACATGGGCTGGATGAACGATTACCTGCGGTATATAAGTCTGGATCCGGTTTATCGAAAATACCATCATAACTACATTACTTTCTCCATAATGTATGCGATGACTGAGAACTTCGTCCTCGTCCTTTCCCATGACGAGGTTGTTCATGGAAAGCGCTCGATGATTGAAAAAATGCCAGGGGACTACTGGCAGAAGTTTGCTGGGCTTCGTGTCGCTTACGGTTATATGTATGGACATCCAGGGAAAAAGCTGCTTTTCATGGGAAATGAATTCGGACAGTTTATAGAGTGGAATTTTAAGCAGGGACTGGACTGGCATCTGCTGGACTACGACAAGCACAGGCAGCTAAAGGAATATGTGCGCGATTTAAACAAGCTTTATACTTCTGAAAAAGCTTTTTATGAAATTGATACCAGCTACGAGGGTTTTGAATGGCTTAACTGCAATGACAGCGACCACAGCGTCCTTTCCTTTATGCGTAAAACCGACAGACCAGAAGACACTCTTATATTCGTATGCAATTTCACACCGGTTGTTTACAGCAATTATAAAATCGGGGTTCCATATGATGCCTTCTATAAGGAGATTTTGAACAGTGATTCTGAAATATATGGTGGCAGCAATGTCGGAAACATGGGTGGAGTCTATGCAGAACATGTAGAGTGCCATGATAGGCCCTATACCTTGAAAATACAGGTTCCTCCGCTGGCCATGGTAATATTCAAGCCAGAACAATTTGCCGGAAACTAACTCTCATAAACTCTTTAGGGTTAGCTCCGGTCAAATCTTTATCGGCGACCACGCCTTAAGCATCTTGGTTTTCCAAGCACTTCAGCCATTATGATGCCATTTAGCAGGCTTTCACCGCTAGTATTCAGTTTTTGGCCTGAACCGGCCGATACTCTACTCGAATCCTCTTTCTGAGGTCTTCGTAGTCTTTCCGATTCTATTGATCTAAGCTTGTTTATGCTGTCATCTGTTACTCTTGGTAAACCTGATTCAGCCATACCTATTATCCTTTCCGTCTGCTTCTCTTATATATCCAGCTGCCTGGCAATATATCCTGCTACAATCCACAATTACTATTTACTTTTTTCACCCTTATCCTCGACCGTGGCAGGCTTATTTAAATTAGCAATGGAATCCCGCATTTTTGAATCAGAAATAAGGTTTTGCATATTGTAAAAATCCATTGCACCCAGATTGCCGTTGTTTAGAGCATTTGCCAGCGCTTTTGGCACCTCTGCTTCGGATTCTACAACCTTTGCACGCATTTCCTGTACCAATGCAAGCATCTCCTGTTCCTTCGCCACTGCCATGGCACGTCTTTCCTCAGCTTTAGCCTGGGCTATGTTTTTATCGGCCTCTGCCTGCAATGTCTGAAGCTGTGCGCCAATGTTCCTTCCCACATCAACATCTGCTATATCTATGGATAATATTTCAAAGGCGGTTCCTGAGTCGAGGCCTTTGCTTAATACAGTCTGGGAAATAGAATCCGGGTTTTCAAGCACATCCTTATGGGAAAGTGAACTACCAACCGTTGTTACAATACCTTCTCCGACTCTGGCAATAATCGTCGCTTCCCCTGCTCCGCCGATAAGTCTGTCGATGTTGGCTCTGACTGTTACCCTAGCTTTTACAAGAAGCTCAATCCCGTCCTTCGCCACAGCTGAAATGTTCGGTGTTTCAATAACCTTCGGGTTTACGCTCATCTTTACAGCCTCAAATACATCCCTGCCTGCCAAATCAATGGCCGCAGCCCTTACGAACTGGAGATTCAGTTCCGCTCTGAATGCAGCAATAAGTGCATTCACAACCCTGTCAACATTTCCTCCTGCCAACAGATGCGCCTCAAGCTGATTAACATTTACATCAAGTCCGGCCTTAGTGGCTTTAATCAGAGGAATGATAATTTTTGAGGGATTAACCCTACGCAATCTCATTCCGATCAAGGTAAAGATGCTGACGCGAACCCCGGCGGCTGAAGCAGAAATCCAAAGCCCCACCGGAATAAAGTTGAAGAACAGGAACAATACCAATATAACGGCAATAATAATAAGTGAAATAAAAAATGCTTCCATAATGAATTACCCCTTCCACACTAAAATTTTTTTGTTTTTAGTTTTTCATGAAGGCTTTTGCAATGTACCCTTATTATAGTTTAGCCGCACAATATATATTGCATACTTCCATTAATACCCGCAATATATTGCACTGCGGAACTCGAAATGTGTTACATCGCAAAATGTCCATGTACTCACTACTGAATACGCTACACTTCAGGCTTTTGTTTCACAACTATCCTATTTCCCTCAACCTTCGTGATAATCACGGTAGAATTCTTCTGGATATATTCGCCCCCTGAAACAACATCCAGCTTTGCTCCACTGAAATCCGCGGTGCCTGAAGGCCTAAGAGCACTAGTCGCAATGCCTTCGCTTCCGATATAATAATTCAGATCGGCTCCGGCAGAAAATCTTACATCGTCCTGAACAGATTCTTCTAAAATCAGATACTTTGACAAACGACTTCTGGATGCAAATCGCAGAACAAGTAGCAGTGCCGCACCAAGTATTGCAAGGATAATTATTATTAGAATCAGTGCCTGAAGCGGAGTGTCTGCATAAATAATCACCCCCGCTGTAAGGAGTATTACCCCGATAATGCCCGGTACACCAAACCCAGGTATATTCATCTCAATGATTACAAAAACAATACCTGTTAAAATACAAAGCAGCGCTATCAAGTTGTACCCGGTAAACAATGATAATAAAACCATTTTTAGTCGAACAGATGCTCGACACTCACCTCCCTTTCATATAAAGTATTACTGATTCTACTTCTATTATATATGCTGCACATATAAATTGAAATGCTTTTACTTCAAATG
>CAZQCL010000177.1:0-3997 GCA_964592435.1 uncultured Oscillospiraceae bacterium | reverse complement strand
GTTACCCCGCGCGGTAAGGTACTGTCCCAGTTGCCTGACACAACAACCACCATCAGAAGAATACGTTAGGATCAACGACTATTGTTCTTGCTTCAACCCTCGTTTCTACCAATTCGCCCTGCTCGGGATCATAAAATTCTGCATCGGAGTCTTGGAAATATACCTGGCCGAAGATGGATAAATCCTCTGTTATTTTCCGCATTTCCACATTCAGCCCCATTTTCTTGGCTAATTTTAATGGATCAATATGTATTGGCTTTTCTAATGCTTCAGGGTAATACTTGCGTAAAAAATCATGGGCTTCTAAATCTAGGCCCTTTTTATAAATATACGGAACAAGAGCATCGGATAGGGGGTTTGACACTCTATCTTTTTGATATTCGGTAACACCAACTATTTTGAAATCGTCTAAATCGCAAGCCAAATCTCCGGCGCAGCGGACGGTAAGCCACTGGTTGCAGATATCATAATCATCGTAATGGTAGTCCCCCTCAGTAACTTCAATTTCAGCATCTACAACCACGTCAAATTCTATTTTCAAGCCGGGGAGGTCGCCAACCCATACAAACTTTATCTCCATATCCGACATTGCCACCCCGCCGACGGTATGAACATTACGTAGGCGAAGATCTAAACCTTTCCAGTTTTGTTCAACGTACTCCTCTACGGCTGGGTAGATGTCATTATTAAATTTATTTTTTACATAGGCGGTAAATGAACGACCGCTAGTCATAATATGGCCTCCGTTAGTAGAATCTTTTGAATAGAACCCCCGTAGACAAATTATAACATAACCTGCTATGCACCTTCATCCAGTATCCTAAATCAAATTTGCATTGTTTACCCTTATTTAACAAACTGTCTAACTCATTAATTTTCAAAATAGAATACACGCAAGCATAAATATCCAGATTTGCAGCCATCCAAGTTGTTTAAGTCTTCCCCCATTCACGGAAGTGTAAGCGTCAAAAACACCGGTGCATATTTATACCGGCACTAGTAAATGTAATGATATAGTCAATATTTGCTGTTATGATTAACCTTCTTCCCACGGATGTTCTTCTTTTTTCTTGTCATTTGGTTGCGGTTAAAATATCTTTTCCGGTAAGGCTCTGCTGCTGGACAGGAAGTCTTCAATTGCAGCTGCATAGCCCGGTTTTCCCAGGTTGGGAGGGTTGGTAAAAATCCATGTCAGGTATTCAAACGGGTTCAGGCCGTTTTCTTTTGCAGTTATAATCAGGCTGTAGTAAATTGCACTGGCTTTGGCGCCGTTTGGTGTATTAGAAAGGAGCTTAATTACATTTCTTGCCTATTGACAATAGTAGCTACTTTTTGTGAATAAATATGTTTTAATAAAAATGCACCTACAAGTGCAGAACACGCATTTGCCAATACAAACGCCCACCAGACTACATTTATCTCAAAAACTTTAAATAAGATGTATAGTGTAGGGAAAAGTATAGCCACACGTACTAATGTAACAATAAGACTGTATATTCCATTACCAAGAGCTTGAAAAAAACCTTGAGAAATCACAGAAAATGCTAAAAGGATATAGCTTAGACTTATAATTCTCATAGCTGCAACTCCAATAGATATTAATTCTTCAGATGCGTCAAATAATCCCAGTAGTTGCGTTGGTATCAACTGAATAATAGTCATGCCGACCAACATAATGGCACTTGCATATAGCATTCCATATTTAATGGTTTCATTGATACGTTTCCTATTTTTAGCTCCATAATTAAAAGCAGCAATAGAGATAAAGATGTTATATAATCCCCACACAGGCATAAGTGCGAAACTCTGTACTCTATAATAAACACCAAATGCAGCAACTACCGTAGAAGAACTCTGGATTAAGATTAGGTTTACGCCAAAAGCTAATAACGCTTGATCCAAGGCTTGTATCAAAATAGCTGGGGTTCCAACCTTTAAAATTGTGCCAATGATCTTCCCATTTGGACGGAATTTTTGTAAACTAAATTGTATTTCTTTGTTTTTATTTAAATTAAAAAATATAGCTACCCCCATTGCAACAGTTTGACCGACAACAGTAGCAATAGCTGCCCCAATAACGCCCATTTTAGGAAATCCTAATAAGCCAAAAATAAGTATAGGGTTTAAAACTATGTTTATCGTAGTTCCAATTAGCTGTGATATCATTGAAAGAGTAGTTTTCCCCGTTGACTGCAAAAACCGCTCGAAGTTTATTTGTAATATTGAACCAAGGGATAAAATTGTGACGATAGATAGGTATTCTACACCAAGTCGACAAATTTCTGGATCTGAAGTCTGCGATGCAAAATAAGATTTTGTAAAAAACACTCCAAAAATCAGGAATAATAAATAGACAAGGAGTGCAAGAAAGATCCCATTACTTGCTACCTCGTTTACGCCTTTTTGATTTTTTTCCCCGAGAAACCTTGACAATGATGCGTTGATACCTATGCTTATACCCACGGTTATAGAAATCATCAGCAATTGAATAGGAAAAGCGAGAGATATTGCCGTCAGTGCATTCTCGCTGATATGAGAAACAAACAGACTATCAACCACGTTATATAAGCTTGCCACAAACATTGATAACATAAGTGGCAAAGATCTAGTAAGCAGTAACTTCCTAGTAGAAATTGTTAGCAGCTCATGCTCAGGGGAAATATTTTCCTTTGATGCCATTAATTAGTCTCCTTTCTTTGAGTTTAAAAAATCATTTACTTGACCCAAACTCATTTTAAATGATACTATAAACCATGTTGTAGCAACATAGTCAAGGGGTGTTTTTATGAAAAACAATTATTATCTTACTACAGGCGAGTTTTCCTCGCTTTGCAATACTACTAAAGAAACATTACGCCATTATAAAAATATTGGAATTCTAGAACCAAGATTTATAGGGGAAAATGGCTATCAATACTACTTACCAGTACAAATTAATGATTTCTACTTAATTAATTCTATGAAAAAATCAGGAAGTTCTTTATTAGATATTAAAAAATATATGGAGCGTCCTGATACGAATGAATTCTTGCAAGTTTTGCATAGGCAAAAACAATCCTTAGTAGTGGAAAGAATGAAGCTTGAACATATGGAGCAATTACTACAATCTTCTATTGACAGCATAGAATTAGCTCTTTCGACTGAAAATGGGATTGAAGATCCAACACTTGTTTCCTGTGAAGAAGAATATTTTATCGCTACTAAAGTTACGGTTAGTAATTGTACATCAATAACAGATTTTTCTAAGCGTGTGAATCAGCATTTACATTACTGTTCACGGAACAATTTCGGTGTAGAATTTCAAATAGGTATGATACTAACAAAAGATGACCTTATAAACGAAAGATATTTTGAAAGGTACTATTATAGCAAGATAAACAAACCCTATGAAAGTGAACGTCTATATATCAAACCAAAAAGCGATTATGTTACTACACTGTATAGGGGGATTTGGAATGGTTCACGTGCTTATCCAAAACTTCTGGATTATATTAAGCAAAATGAACTTGTTATTTGTGGTAATGCATATGAATATGTATTAGCAGGATATCTTCTCACTGGCGATTTGAAGAATTATATTTCTCAAGTATCTATTCAGGTTGAATAGTTAACAATAACATTATTGGCAAGCAGGGCAAGGTGGTACACACCTTGCCCTGCTTGTTGGACAGTATCCCCAATTCCCATTGAACACACAATAAATTGGGTGGCTACGCTCACTCTGGGAGCTAAAAATCATAAATGAAATTACCTTCGTATCTGTGTTTTTCTTTTTCTTTCTCCGATATATTCTCACCTAAAAGTCGATCAACATTTGCCTTTGCAATCAGTATATTTTTCATTTCTTTTTTTGTGGAATGGTATTTTGTTTGTTGTAAGATAAAAATACCGAAAAAACGTCCGCACCCCCAAATGCGAAGCGCGTTTTTCGGGAGCCGGTTGAACGGTGTTAGTGGGACCGCCCGCGCGGTGATTTGGGAGCCACTAGCGCGTGAGG
>CAZQCL010000176.1:0-4019 GCA_964592435.1 uncultured Oscillospiraceae bacterium | reverse complement strand
ATATATAAAATACAAAAAACCTAACAGGAGTGGTCGCAATGGTTTCGAAAAAAATACTTGATAATCTCGCCAAATCCTCATGGACCAGGGCCATGTTTGAAGAAGGAGCGAAGCTCCGCCAAAAAGCAGGAGCAGATAATGTATATGACTTCTCTCTGGGTAACCCGGATATTGAACCGCCTCAGGTCGTGAAGGACACGCTGAAAAAAGTCGTAAGCTCCGACATCCCAAAAATGCACGGATATATGAGTAACGCTGGGTATCCTGAAGTAAGAGCAGCTTTGGCCGCCAATCTCCGCAAAGCAACCGGTGTTCCGCTGGAAGCAAAGCACGTTATAATGGAATGCGGCGCAGGAGGAGCGCTCAATGTAGTGCTGAAAACGCTTCTAAATCCCGGTGAAGAAGTAATCGTACTGGCTCCTTATTTTTCAGAGTATTTGTTTTATGCAGATAATCACGGAGGCAAGCCTTTGGTTGTCAATACCGATTCGACTACCTTCCAGCCTGATCCTCAGCGTGTTTATGATGCAATAACGCCAAATACAAAGTGCATGATTATCAATACTCCCAACAATCCTTCGGGCGTTGTGTACAGCCGCAAAACACTTAAGCAGCTTGCCGAGAAAATAAATGAAAGAGAAAAGGAGTTCGGAACAAAGATCTGCATTATATCCGACGAGCCTTATCTGAAAATCGTCTATGATAATGTAGAGGTACCTTCCGTGTTTACAATATTCAAGCATTCAATAATTGTTAATTCCTTTAGCAAATCTCTGTCGCTCCCGGGAGAAAGAATCGGCTACATTGCGGTTAATCCTTTGATGGAGGGCACCACCGAGCTGATGGATGGGCTCATATTCTCCACCAGGACACTGGGCTTCGTCAATGCGCCGGCACTTTTCCAAAGAATACTGCCGGAATCACTGGACGCCACTGTAGACATTGATGCCTACAAAAAAAGGCGTGATATGCTGTATAATATTATCACAGGGGCAGGCTTAAAATGTCTGAAGCCGGAAGGCGCATTCTACCTCTTCCCAGAATCTCCTATCGAAGATGATGTGGAATTCTGTAAAGCTGCCGTGAAGTACAATCTAATAATTGTACCCGGCATCGGTTTTGGTTGTAAGGGTCACTTCAGGCTTGCCTATTGCGTAGATGAGAAGACTATTCTCAACTCCCGAAAGGCCTTTGAAGCATTGGTCGACGAATATAAGTAAATGCCTAATCCCGTGACATAATAACCAGCAAATAACCTTCCTTTACCTCTATATAAGCAACAGCTTCAGAAAACAGGTTGCTTACGCCTAAGGATGAGCCCAGCTTCAAAGTGGCGTCCGCCAAGGGATACATCAGCCCCTGGGTCGTTACGCCGCAGGCATTGCCTGCTATAGGAAGAAGTGTCACAAAGGTATCCTTCCTGTTCTTTATCTCAATATGATCTTTTATAATTCTGGCTTCATTTTTCCCATCAGCGATAATACCCTCAACATTGGAATCAACCAACTTTTTTAATAAAAACAGATTAGCAGCAGTATGATCCAGTCTGGAACCTATAGCTCCAAATAGCACTATTTTGTCACAACCCTTTTCCATTGCAACCTGAACTGCAATTTCGCTATCCGTCATATCTTTCTTTGTGGGGTATTTTATGATTTGCACTCCGGCAGCAACCAAGGATGAATAATCCGCATCATTTATAGAATCAAAATCACCGATCAAATAATCCGGTGTAATATGCAGCCTCCTGCAATGGCGAGCCCCGCTGTCCACAGCCAAAATAAGCTGCGCCTCCCATAGATATCCCCTTATATATTCATAATCGTCGATTGGGCCACCGCAAAAGACAAGGCATGTCATACATATCCACCGCAGGCCTTCTGCCTAAGCAAAGGAATGTTTTCTTCTACGCCCTGTGAATTGAAAACAGAAGAGCCCGCAACAATAACATTTGCCCCGGCTTCAGTCACCATAAATATATTGTCCGGACCAATTCCGCCGTCCACCTCAATATCCAGTTCAACACCACGGCGATTTGCCATTGATCTCAATTCACGGATCTTTTGAGTCATACTTTCAATATATTCCTGACCGCCAAATCCGGGGTTGACTGTCATCAGCAACACCATATCCACATCAGCCAGCACCATATCCAGCGTATTCAAAGGAGTCGCAGGATTCAGGACAACAGCTGCTTTGACATTTTTCTGCTTAATATACTGCAGAGTTCTGTTCAAATGAGGATTATTTTCAATATGTACTGAAATAATATCAGCTCCGGCATCTATAAAATCATCAATATATAAATCCGGATTTTCTATCATCAAATGCACATCAAAGGGGAGCTTGGAAACCTTCCTGAGGCTTTTCACCACAGGCGGGCCTATCGTAATGTTCGGTACAAAGTGCCCATCCATCACATCTATGTGTATCATATCTGCACCTGCCTTTTCAGCCCTGCTTATTTCCTCCCCCAGCCTTGAAAAATCCGATGCTAAAATTGATGGCGCGATTCTTATCATTACCTCATACCTCCAGAATATGCTATTTATATTTCGACTCCTCCTCAAGCTTTAAAAAAGCATGAAGCTCAACGTATCGCTCATGTCTCCCATTATCTATTTTTTTTCCTTCTACTGCCTCTTTTACGCCGCAGTCCGGCTCGCTAATATGGCTACAGTCTCTAAATCTGCAATGCCGGATATGCTCAACAAATTCCGGAAATAAATACTGTAGCTCCTGACAGTCTATCCCTGAAAGCTCAAAGGAGCTGAAACCGGGTGTGTCCACAACAAAGCCACCTTCCTCCAGCCTAAGCAGCTCCACCCGCCTGGTAGTATGCTTTCCCCTGTCCAGTCTATCGCTCAACTCGTCTGTTTTCATTACAATAGTGCTCATTACTCTGTTCAGGAGCGTCGATTTGCCTACTCCCGACTGCCCCGCAAATACTGAAACATATCCCCTCAGCAGTGACCTAAGCTCATTGAAACCATCAGTCTCCAGGATGCTTGTTTCAACAACGTCATACCCTGCCATGGTATAAGGCTTGCGAAATATAGCTCTATTATCCTGCTCATCCAAATCCGTTTTGTTGATGCAAATAATGCTTTTAATGCCCTGTTTCTCCGCAGTAACCAGCAGCTTATCCACCAGCATCAGATCCGGCTCAGGCGATTTCGCCGCAATTACCGCAACCATCTGATTGACATTAGCTACAGCCGGCCTTACAAGAACAGTACTTCTTTCTTTAATCTTATCTATACTGCCCTTTTTGCGGGTGGAATCTATTATTGAAAAAACAACTCTATCTCCTGTCAGCGGAGTAACTTTGTTTTTTCGGAATATTCCCCTTGCCTTACATTCAACTATACTGCCATCCTCAGATGCAACATAGTAAAACCCGCCTATTCCTTTAATGATCGTGCCTGACGGCAAATAACCGAACCTCCCTTGTTTACTGCTTACTTTCTAACCTCTAATAGTCACCTTCTAAAGCCAAATCGCCATCCAGCTTAACAATTACATGTGTAGTTCCACTCTGCGCCAGCGTAACCGGCAGACTGAACGGGAATTGACTTACAGGTATCGCCTGATTGAGTTCAACAATCCTCTGATTTGTATCCGAAGGTGTTGATTCCACATAAACCATCACTTGATCGCCATAAGACTTACCCGGATTCAACGATATCACCACATTTTTTGTTTTTCTTTCATTTTCCCCAGGTGTTCCACCTGTATCTCCAGTACCAGGCGTGCCGGTTGTGGTCTCTCCGGGCACTGTAGTATCGGGTCCCTCTGCAGTTTCTTCAGGTTCCTCCTCAATCGGTGTAAAATCCAGTTCTACAGCAGTATCCTCATCCACAGTTGATCCTGCTAAAGGATATTGCTTAGTAATTAAGGCTACGTCGCTGACAGTATCATCCGGTATAATCCTGCCAATCTTTAGCTTTTTGTCAAGAATGAGCTTCTCCGCCTGTGACAGCGTACGCCCAACAACATTCGGAACAGTGACCTGCTCC
>CAZQCL010000175.1:0-4027 GCA_964592435.1 uncultured Oscillospiraceae bacterium | reverse complement strand
GGTAGCTTATATTTTCTTCATGGGGTACATTGGTTTCAGTAATAATAATTGTACCAGGCGCCGTTTCATCTAAAACAGCTCTTATTAACTTAACAACCGCATGGGTTTGCTTAAGATGCATGCAGGTTGTTCCAGGCTGCTTCCATATGAAGCCAACAGCGTCAAGGCGAATATACTGCGCCCCATATGATACATATGTAAGCAGAACATTTAACATTTCCAGCAGAACTTCAGGATTGGCAAAGTTTAAATCTACCTGATCCGGGCTGAAAGTGGTCCAGACAAATTTTACACCCTCAGCCGTTTCAACAGGGGTTAGCAGCGGCAGCGTTCTGGGACGAATAACCTTTGAGTAATCCTGCTTCGGATCCGCAGTAATGAAAAAGTCTTTATACCGGCTGTCACATTTTATATATTCATCAAACCAGGGGCTAGATTTTGAAACATGATTTATCACCAGATCGACCATCAGTTTATAATGACTTGATATACGTTGGATATCCCCCCAGTCCCCCAGCTCATCCCTGACGTCATAATAACTCGTAATGGAAAAACCGTCATCTGAAGTATAGGGAAAAAACGGCAGTATATGAACTCCTGTAATGAAATCAGCGGTATATTGCCTCAAAAACTTAAACAGTGTCGCAAGAGGTTTTTCACCTTTATCGCAAATGGAATCGCTGTAGGCAATCAGTATAACATCCGTCTGATCCGGCATTTTTCTACTACGATGGTCTAGCTTGTCTTTCCACTTTTCCATCAGCTCTTTTATCCGGTCATGTACCTCTAAGCTTCTGTTGCCATATAATAATTTTAATTGTTCTTCAATTTTCATAGAATAAATTACGTCATTACTCATTTAAGCAAACTCCTTTGCCCATTTTAACAAAATGTTCTGACTGTAGCGCATCAAGTCTTTACTTCAAATAACCGGGATAAAATTTCCTCAAGATTTTCCAAAGAGAAGTGTTTACTTCCAAGCTCATAGTTTTCTTGAACCATCCTCCGGGCTGTCTCCTGGTTGTTTATCAAATTTACAATTCCGTCACAAACTCTTTCCACAGACTTACTATCAACACACACCAGACCATTTTCCCTGAAGTCATATCGGTCTGCAAGACTGAGTACATCAAAGCCCTTAACACCAATGTCCGCCTGGTATACGGCATATTCAAACAGGACTATCGGAACCCTTGCGAACACACTCTCCAGAAATTGGTTTCCCCAGCCCTCCTGTATCGATGGGTATGTAATCAAATCCGCATAAGCATAGGCATCCCATAGCGAATAAATCTTCCGACCATTCTGAATTCTCCTGGTATACTCCACCAAATTGCTGTTGATTACCGCCCTTGCTCCCTGGCTCCTGATATAGTGGATCAGATTTTCCACATATCCGTTTACTCCTTCATGGAGCCCAACAATTGCAAGAACAAAGCGTTTATTCCTGTCATTCAGCTTGTCGATATAGCGCCTTGTATTTAGCAATGCAACCACATCGGCAGCCAGCTCTATCGCCTTCCTGTTTGTAACCCTTGTTGCCTGCAGTATCAAAATGTCATTTTCCAAAAGTCCTAAATCAGACCTGAAGGTGCTGTTATAATCGTCTTTCTTCCAGGGCGACGCAGAAAAGTCGAAAACATTGGGTACAACAACTGAATTAATGCCATACCTTTTACTAAACTCCTTTTGCGCCAGTGAATTGATAACACAGTGCCTGAAGCGGCTATTGTCAATCCTGGGAACAAAATAATTATCCATAACCTCCTGACCCCATCGGGTCGTCTGTTTGAAATATTGCGGACGGGAAGACTCCCACCAAAAATCGTGATGGTGACAAACCACGTTGACACCGGTTTTCTGTATAGCAGCCATAAACCCTATGGCTGCAGCGATATCATGACCAAGTGAAAAAATGTTATTGGGAACCAGCACTTCAATTCTTTGCTTTTGAATAATGTCGATTAACTTAGCTTCTATACTCTCAGCTTTTTGAAGAATTCCTTTTTTAAGGCTCTCCTCGCTGTAGCCGCCTAAATCGCAATAGAAGGCTGAGCTCAAAGCGGCGTTCTCATCCGATTTGTAGTAAAGCTCATCAATAATAAAGGTTTGACGCTGAGTATTTCCCCTTGAGCCGGCAATGAATACTACAGTATGTCCCATTCTTTCCAAGACAGCCGCCCATTTATCCATTTCAAGAGATACACCGTCCGTTTCTCCAACTCTAAAATGAGCAAGTGCAATTCTCATTCTATATCCTCCTGATTATAACTACATTTCTGCTTACAAGCCCTGATATTTCTAATTCTGAAATAGGTTGTCCCTACCTGATTCTGTAGCTTGTCATGGTATCAAAAAACATGGCTTTTCCCTTTTTAATGTATAATGGAACCCGTGTATTTGGTTTTATATCCATGAATCGGTTCGTCATTATTTTTGCTTCAACACCCTCAAGATTTACTATCAAGATGGAATGTGTCCCCTGAGGTTCAACAAATTGTATTATTGTTTCACACAAATAATCATCGACGGTATTTTGATCGGCGGAGATGTCGATAAACTCTGGCCGTATTCCCATATCGACCGTTTTATCACGGTAGGGTGCCATAGCCTGCTTTAGCTCAGATTGAATCTTATATCTGAAAGCAGGGGATATAGCATATAGCTGCCCCTCAATTTCTTCTATTCTGACACTGAAAAAGTTTGTCGGTGGAGTACCAATAAAGGAGGCAACAAATTTTGTAGCACTGTCATGATAAACCTCCATAGGAGTCCCCATCTGCTCAATGACTCCCTTGTTCATAATAACGATCCTGTCAGCCATACTCATCGCCTCTGATTGATCATGGGTTACAAAAATGGTTGTTGAGTTTTCCTTATTATGGATGCTTTTAAGTTCTGTTCGCATCGAAACCCGGAGCTTAGCGTCAAGATTGGATAGGGGTTCATCCATTAGAAATATTTTGGGTTTGATAACAATGGCACGAGCCACCGCAACTCTCTGTCTTTGTCCTCCCGACATCTGGGAAGTGTACCGGTCAAGCAGTTGAACAATGTCAACGGCTTCGGCAGCTTTGACAACCCTTTCCTCGATCTCATTCTTTGGTATTTTTTGAAGCTTCAGCGGGTAGGCTATGTTTTCAAATACAGTCATATGAGGCCATATGGCATAGCTTTGGAATATCATTGAAACGCCCCTGTCCTTAGGCTTTAGCTTCAGAATACTTTCGCCCTCAATGAGAATATCGCCGCCACTGACCTCCTCCAGACCTGAAATCATCCTTATTGTGGTTGTTTTACCGCAGCCTGACGGCCCCAACAGGACAATAAATTCACCTTTTTCTATTGTTAGATTCATTTTGTTTACAACCATCGGTCCCGAATCGGAATACTTTTTCTCCAAATTCAATAATTCCAGATAACTCATTACAGAATCCCCCTTTTCCTGTCAACTTTTCATATGCGTTAGTTCAAGCCGGTCAAAACTCTACACCGCCCCACATTTGATTGACATATTTTCTGATAATAAAGGTAAATACAAGGGCCGGCAAAATCAATATTACGCTGCCGGCGGCCGCATACTGTATTCCGCTGGAGGTAGTACCGATTGCCTTATACACAACGAGCGCAAGGGTTTGATTCCTGTTTGTCAAAACCAGCGCAGAAATGGTATCATTCCAGGCCGTCAGAAATGCATACATGGAGCTCGCAGCCAAGGCAGGAAAAGCAAGCGGAAGCGTAATACGCATAAAGGTCTGGAACCTGTTTGCGCCAAATACCATAGAAGCCTCCTCCAATTCCTTGCTGATACCAATAAATATGCTGGAAGTAATCCAGGCAGTAAGGGCAATATTCGGTATTGAATATAGAAGGGCCAGTCCAAGCAAGGTATCGAACAAGCCGAATCGTATAAGCAATATAGCCATTGGAATGCTGATGCCAACTACCGGAAACATCCTGACTATCAGTAAAGAAACATTAATAGCACTCTTAAGAGCGAAGCTGTATCTTGCCATGACATAACCAG
>CAZQCL010000174.1:0-4065 GCA_964592435.1 uncultured Oscillospiraceae bacterium | reverse complement strand
CGGAGTGGCATGTGAAGATGCAGGCATCCTTCCAGAAATATACCGACAATGCTGTCTCGAAGACAGTCAATCTGAGCCACGATGCCACAAAGGACGATGTTAAGGCTGTTTTTGAGTTGGCATATAAGACCTACTGCAAAGGTGTGACCATTTACAGGGATGGCAGCCGCGATATGCAGGTATTGAATATCGGTAAGGTAAACGGAAAGGAAGCAGGTAACGCTGCAGCCAAGGCAGAAGAAAAAACAGGCGCAGCGATAGCAAGGATTTCGCCAAGACCCAGACCGGATATTACCACCGGCTTTACGGAAAAGGTCAAAATTGGTTGCGGCAATTTATATATTACGGTTAATTACGATAAAAATGGGATTTGTGAGGTATTTACCAATACCGGGCGCGCCGGCGGTTGCCCGTCGCAGTCGGAAGCGACGAGCCGTCTGATATCCATTGCCTTGAGATCAGGTTTGGATGCAGGCTCCATTGTGGAGCAGCTAAAAGGCATCAGGTGCCCTTCCACCATCAGGCAAAAGGGACTAAAGGTTACATCCTGCCCGGATGCAATTGGACGGCTGATTGAAAAGGTATATAAGCTGCAAAACGGGAAAGGCGGAAGCGAAAAATATGTTGAAAGTCGTGAGAGAGTGTCAGAATATTCTCAAAATTCCCCCGTACCCACGGCAAGGTTTGCCTATATACCGACAGATGTGGACAATACGGAGCATGATGCGCAGGAGGAAGGTTCGGATTACGGTGAGGAAAGCGTGGATGCAGGTGATTTATTGAACATTAGAGCATGTCCGGATTGCGGTAAGTCTGTGGAGCATGAGGGCGGATGTGTCATCTGCCGCCACTGTGGCTTCAGCAAATGCGGATAAGACATTGACATATTCTCAAATCTTACTTATAGGGAGCAGAGTGGAAAGTATACCGCCCTGCTTCCTTTTTAACAGTCATCCTGAGGAGCTTACGACGAAGAATCTACGCAGTACATCGACTGGCTAAAAATCACGAAGGCTTAAGGCCAGGCCTTCAAAATAAAAGGATTTGATATCATCACTAAAGGAGAAGGTCTTATTATTCAGTATTTCCTTTTTTTCGAACAAGTAGATTTGCACTTCTCTGTTTTCGGGATCCACAATCCAATATTCGCACACGCCACAGCTCATATATAGATCCAGCTTTCGCACATAATCCTTGCTTTTCGTAGAACGCGAGATTATCTCAACTGTAAGAGTGGGTACGCCTTTGTAATAATCATCATCCCCAAGCTTTTCGTCAAGGTCGCATATCACCATAAGGTCGGGCTGCACTACATTTTTATTACTTTCACTTCTTTGAAGGGTGATATCATAAGGAGCAAACATGGGGGTACACTTTTTGCCTTCAAACCAGTTGTAAAAAGCATTGGTCATCTTTAACAGAATCCTCTGGTGGGTTGTTTTCGGAGAGGCTAACAGGTATATTTCCCCATCAATATATTCATAGCGTTCATCGCTGTTTGCACTGATTTCAAGGAATTCTTCATATGTAACCCTATGGCCGTCATAACTGTAGGCTGGAGTGCCTTCCTTTAAAATTTCTCTGTATTTCTCAAAGCCTTCCGCTTCTTCCTGACATGCGACAAGCTTGGCCACTGTTCTACCGTTTTTGGTTATGACGATATCTTCCTTGGCGGCCAGCCTAATATACTTGCCGAAATTGTTTTTGATATCTGTTGAGGTTACTATCATAATATCAACTCCCGAGCAAATTAGCTAAATCAGCTAATAATATTATATTAAAGCTGGCTAATGTTGTCAAGGAATACAGCGCATGCGGATAAGTCCATAGAGCTTAAGGTTGATGTCTATCCTTTTGATGATATGCATAACAAGCTATTGATTGCGTTGCAGTCCGGTACTGGTGCTCCTGACATAGTGGATATCGAATGTGGCCGTTTTCCGACTTTTCTAAAGGGTACACCGGCATTAGCTGAATTGAACAGAGTAGTTGAACCAATAAAGGATAAATTGATTATGGGCAGAATGGACAACTACGCAAAGGATGGGAAATATTTCGGCATCGATTACCATGTTGGTGCACAGGTTATGTATTACAATAAAGAAGTACTGGATGAAGCGGGTGTTAATGCTGATGATATCAAGACCTGGGACGATTATATAGCTGCTGGTAAAGTAGTTATGGACAAAACCGGCAAGCCGATGACTACGATAGAATTGACGGATCACTGGACCTATTATCCATTAATCACCATGCAGGGTTCCGATTACTTGACAAAAGAAGGTGCTCCTCAGCTTGACAATGAAACAAATATCAAATCCTTACAGTTCTTAAGCGATATGTTGTTTGAGGACAAGATCGCCATTGTGGCCCCCGGCGGATGGCACCACGCAGAAGAATACTGGGCATGGATGAACGAGGGCAATGCGGCTTCAGTCTGGATGCCTATGTGGTATATGGGAAGATTTACACAGTATATGGCTGACTTGAAGGGTAAAATGATAATCCGTCCAATGCCTACATTCCAGGGCGGAATGAAATCAGCCGGTATGGGCGGTACAGGAACGGCTGTTACAAGCCAGAGCAAGAATGTTGATTTGTCTGTAGATTTCCTTGCAGAAGCAAAGCTTTCATTGGAAGGTAGCATCAAGACATGGACTATCCTTGGATTTGATCCCATCAGAAAAGATGCATGGGCAGACCCGGCCATGGAAACTGACAATGAGTATACA
Source organism: uncultured Oscillospiraceae bacterium (assembly GCA_964592435.1). Classification (GTDB taxonomy): domain Bacteria; phylum Bacillota; class Clostridia; order Acetivibrionales; family DTU013; genus JAAYBT01. Next base: position 1,333 of record CAZQCL010000174.1, on the reverse strand, counting down.
CAATATTTTGGGAATGATATATTTAGCACGCTTCAGAACGTGGTATCAGATATTGGACCAATATACTATGGCGATTTATATCCAACAGCTTTATCACTTGTACAGAAGAATGTTATGTTTAAAGTATTGAATGAACAGAGTCAGACCCCTGAACAGGCCTTGAAGGAAGCAAACGATGAACTGAAAAACAAATAAACACTAATTTGATTCTCTAGGTAGGTTTTTGGTTCAGTATTTGGGTAAAATCTCCTCTGGACAATTGATAAACAATGAACACATTTCAGATTGGGAAATAGGGAATGTAGAATATGAACTTAGAGAAGTTCTGGTAAAGAAGTTTTCAATTTTACATGATGTTTCGGATGTATTATTATTCACCAATAGTGGTAGAAAAATTAACGCATATGGAGATAAGAGTTTCAAATTAAAGTTCAAAAAGGATTTTTTAGATACATATTTAGAGCAGTTAGTTGAAAAAAATGGTACCCCAGTTTGGAAAGGCTTGAATCAGGATATCGAGGAAAGACTCGTGAAGTTCGCTACCAGTCCTGAGCAAATGAATAAAAGTGTAGTATTAACTTATCAGGTAATACTGGTATAATAGACAGAGGGAAATAATAACCACTATAATCGTTCATACAAAGTGAGGGAAATATGAAAAACATACTGCGACTGGTTAAATATGCAAAACCGTACTGGGGTCTGCTTATAATTTCAGGAATTAGCCTGATTGCAATAACGCTGTTGAATCTTATAGCTCCGTGGATGATCACGGATTTGATTAAAATACTGACCAGCGACGATTTCGGCGCGGCATCGATGGGAGCAATCATAAGAATTACTATTATTATTGCAGCCACTTACCTCTCGAAAATAGTATTCAGATTTCTCAATAGTTACATCGGACATAAGGCGGCCTGGAGTTTTGTGGCGGACATGAGGGTGCGGGTATACGACCACTTGCAGAAGCTATCCTTGAGGTTTTATCAAGATAAACAGACCGGACAGCTTATGTCCCGGACAATCAATGATACGGCAACCTTTGAGCTGCTGATAGCCCATGCTGTACCCGAATTGTTTACAAATGTTTTGGTTGTTTTTGGCGTTGCAATAATTTTGTTCAACATGAATGTTTACCTGGCACTGTTGACGCTGATTCCGGTTCCCTTACTATTTATCGGAAGCATGATTTTTATTAAGAAAATTAGGCCAAACTTTAGGATAGCACAGGGGAATTTAGCTGAACTAAACGCGACGATGCAGGATAATATTTCCGGAATGAAGGAAATTCAAGTCTTTAATCAACAGGGCTCAGAAAAGACACATATTAGAA
>CAZQCL010000173.1:0-4066 GCA_964592435.1 uncultured Oscillospiraceae bacterium | reverse complement strand
ATGAGATTGAAAGGGCGAAGGAATATATAGAAAGCCACTGGCTGGACAGGTTTGATGCCAAGGAAACAGCAAAAGCAGCTTGTCTGAGCAAGGCATATTTTACGAAGCTGTTTAAGAAGCATACCGGGATTACTCCTCATAAGTACTATATCAACTATAGAATCAGCAAATTAAAGGAGAAGCTGCTGGATACAAACCTTACCATCGCACAGGCCTTTACTGCCTGTAACATAGACTATAACGGACATTCTGCCAGGGTGTTTAAAGATAGAACCGGCGTATCTCCGTCTGAATATCGGAAAATGTCAGCCGAAATGTAATGGAAGGCTTTTGTGATGTAACCTTTACTTAATTTAGTTGCGCAATGTATTGTGTAGCAGTACTCGAAGCATGCTACACCGCAAAAAGCCCAATGGGGGTTCAATCCATGAAGGATAAGATTGGAGATGCACAAAAAAGCTTAACTGAGTCATTCCAGCTGCTTATTAAGGAGCGAGAACTGCTTGCGAAAGTAATCGAGTTCTTCCCTTATCCAATTCAGATTTTCTCCCTTGACGGGACAGCAAGGATGGTTAACAAAGCGACGCTGGAATTGATTGGCATCAAAGATGTCGAATCCCACGTTGGCATATACAACGTCTTTAGGGATCCCATCGTGAGCGGGCTTGGCTTTATGAACCAGGTCAGGCAGGTGTTGGAAGGAAAGACTGTATACCTTACTGATTTCAATGCCCCCTATCAGGATATGATCAGGTATTTTAATGTGGTAGACAGGGATATCCAGACCATAAGTTCAGACATTACATGTTTCCCTTTGATAAACGCTGACGGAGTGATGGAATACTTTGCCGCCGTTTTTATCTTTAAAAATATATACTGGGGAAAAGAGGAGATTAAGTGGGGCAGACAATATATAGAAGCTCACTGGCAGGAACCCTTTGACGCCAACGAAACGGCAAGAGCGGCCTGTCTGAGCAAGGCATATTTTACAAAACTGTTTAAGAAGCATACCGGGATTACTCCCCATGAGTATTACATTAACTATAGAATCAGCAAGCTGAAGGAGAAGCTGCTTGATACAAACCTTACCATCGCACAGGCCTTTACCGCCTGTAATATAGACTATAACGGACATTCCGCCAGAGTATTTAAAGAAAGAACCGGCCTTTCTCCCTCTGAATATCGGAAAATGTCAAGATAGTGTAAATAATTCCATAAAGTAATTAATGAAAAGCTGAAAAGCTTATTAGAGAAGCCTGAAAAGCAATTAAAGGAGCCTGAATTTAGTTTCGTACTAAACCGGGCTTCTTTTTATTCTCAAAAATAACACTTTCCGTACTAATTATAAGCATATTTATCCTATCCTTAAGGCAAACCATTTAATAAAGTATTATTAGAAGCTTAAAACATCGGAATTTTTGATGGAAAGGAGCGTTTATGGGGAATAAAACGAAGGAACAGCTACTCAAGGAGCTTTCAGATGTACAACGGATGTTGGAAGAAAAAACAGAAACACAGGGTAAAATGATAAAAAAATTTCAGATGCTTGTCGCCAATGAAGCTCTGTTCTCTCAGATTATCGACTTTTTCCCCTATCCCTTGGCCATATTTACATCACAGTATAAGGTGGTTATGGTAAACAAGGCCTTTGCGGCAGAAACTGAAACGGAGCTTGAGAGCCCGGGGGAAAAGGCCGTCCGTATTCTTCAATACAAAATCGATGATACCCAATTGGCTGTCGCCGTCACGCGTGTTTTTGCCGGAGACACTTTTTTTATTGAGGGCGTAAAGAACCCCTTTTCCATGTTTTCCGGAATAAGACGACAAAGAAAACCAGAACATGATCACTTCAACAAGGCGGTCATTTTCCCTGTTCCGATCAATGGCACTGAAATCACCCACGGCGTGATTGTGTTTATGTAAGGCTTTTGCGATGTTACCTCAATATAGTTTAGCTACACAATATATGATGGCATACTTTTATACATACCTGTAATGTATTGTGCCAGCGGTACTTAAAACATGTTACATTGCAAATGCCCGGTAATAAGTAAGAACATAGAAGCTTCACAAAAACTAAATTTTTAGGAGGATTTTACCATGTTAAAAAAAGTTGTTGTTTTATTACTTTGTCTGATGCTGGTTATGCCCTTAGCAGTCCTGGCAGAGGAGGGTGACCTGCCCGTCCTGGGAAAGCCGGCAAGCCTGACGGTTCGCGATAGCGGGAACAATGACCTGCTGCTCCGGTTGACTCAACCAAACAGTATAATGGAATATATGGAACTCGATGAAATGGACGAGTACATTTGGATAATGTATGAGCTTGATTTCAAGATCAATGACGGTCCGTGGAAATTCAATAAAAACTGGGCGGGAGTTATCGTTCCTGATGGTGTTCTGGGATACTATGAAAGCTATTATGATAAAATGAATGTCGTAGCTTGCCTGAATAATATCGGCCATGATGAAAGGAATGCCATAGACATTCCAATATTCCCTGAAAGTCTTGGGCTGAAAGCCTTTGACCTGCAAAATGATACCTATTCTTTTCGCTATCGCTACCTTTATGAGTATGAAGCCCCTAATCCCGCTACCGGAGAATGGGGGTACAAGGTTATTGCCTCACCCTATTCTGAGACGGCAGTAATCGGTAAGGCACAGGCAAGTGCGATTCCTGACAGTCTGGAGGCTCCTTCTAATCTAAAAGGAGAACTGAAAACCGCGGAAAATGGACGGCCTTATTTTCACTTCAATTTTGTTATACCGCAAAGTGTGGAGGATGCCAATAAAGCTACCGCCGTATTTACCAAACTCGATTGGAAGATAGGCAGCGGGAAATGGGCAACGGAGCTGGCAGGAGTGGAGCCTTTTGAAAAAGCAGGCGATATGCTTTCAGATGATGTGGATGTGGATCCCATTGATGAAGGTGGCTGGGGAGAGATAGACATCAAAGAAAACACTTACTATTTCCGTGCATTTTTCGAATTGAAAAAGCCCAATGGATCCTTTGTAAAATCACCCTTCTCAAATGTGTTTGAAATAGGCACAGCAGCCTTCTACAGCGGCGCTTCCAACTGGGCAAAGCCCGAGCTTCAAAAGGCAAATGACCTGGGACTTATCCCCGGCATATTGAAAGGCGCCGATATGACCAAGCCGATAACTCGCGAGGAGTTCGCCGAGCTTGCGGTATTGCTGTATGAGAAGGTTTCGGGAAAAGCAAGTAAGGCGTTTTCTCCAAACCCCTTTACCGACACAAGAAATCCGCAGGTTTTAAAGGCATTCGACCTCGGTATAACCACGGGAACCTCCAAGACCACTTTTTCACCGAAGGTGCTGATTAACCGGGAACAGTGTGCAACCATGCTGTTCAGAGCAATCAAGGCCATCAATCCTACTGGAGGTTACAGTATTGCGGGCGTTAAGGATTTTCCCGACCAGAAATACATTTCTGCATACGCAGTAGAAGCAACAAAATACATGAACAAAGCCGGAATTATTCTTGGCGACGCCAAAGGCAACTTTATGCCAAAGGCAACCACACCGGCTCAGGAGGCAGCCGGTTACGGCATGGCAACCAGAGAGCAGGCGATAGCCTTATCATTAAGAACACATGATAAAGGGCCGGAAATCAAATCATCCGGCCCGGGCAATTCTAATCCCGGTGGTAATTCATCGGGAGCGCCGGCAAACAGTGGATCTACATCTACGGGTGCAGGAGTAAAATTGCCGGACGGATTTCCATCTGACCTGATATCTATATATGAGGACGGTAAAATTGTTTCCGTTGAGGAAAAAACATTTACCGGAGGACATAAAGGACATCTCATTACCGTCGATCACACGGGCAAGATGGACAGCGTAGTAAACGGGTTTTATTACAGCGTAATGTCATCCGCTGACGATCTGGATGCATTGATAGGTATGCATTCGTATTATTATGGTAAAAAAGGCGGGTATTGGATCGAGATTGACTTTTATCAAGAGCTTGAGGACGAGTATAAGGGGCTTGCAAAGATTGGTTATTACAAAATGTAAGAAATCTATGAGGTGAAATAATGAAAAGCAG
>CAZQCL010000172.1:0-4088 GCA_964592435.1 uncultured Oscillospiraceae bacterium | reverse complement strand
TACGATGTGTGGCCGGGACGCGCAATATCTCCGGAAAAGACTCCGGAGCTGGTGATGCCCTTCATTCTTTCCAATCGTAAGCGTTCGCACCAAGACGATTCGTGCCATGGTGTCATACACCGTTATTTCACAGCTGTTCGTCTGCATGACATGCCCGACACAATACACAATCTACGTACCTTGATGGAGCACGGATATGTTACAAGAGCACTCAACACCATGCATTATCCCTACCGTTTGCACTGCCCCGACCTTCAGGGTGCAATGCCGGCTATCGTTCTGGAAATGCTGGTGTACTCGGACGAAGGATTTATTAAGCTCTTGCCTGTAGTGCCTGATGACCTGAAAAAAGGCTCACTTAAAGGTGTATGGCTTTATAGCTTTGCAAAGATTGAAAATATGCAATGGGATTTAAAAAATGGGCAGGTCTCAGTTGAACTGTCCTCGCTAAAGGATCAGCAGATCAGGCTGTCATTCCCGATTGGCTATAAGAAGGCATTTGTTGATGGTGAACTCTGTTCAGAAAACGCAGATGCTCTTGAGATCAACCTTAGAAGGGAATCTGTAATAAAACTTTTATTTGAAACAGCTGATGCGCGAAGCCGATGGCCTATTGTGCTCAATACGTATTAGTGACTATGCAGGCTACGAAAAGCATATTGATTGGTCAAAAACCGATATGCCACGGGATGAAGCATACTCCTACAACCGCGTGATCGAGTTTCCTGCCGGATGCGGATTCAAAGAGCAGTCATAATTGAATAGTCTGATGTTTCCGGTCGGTGCCTGTGGAAAAAAGCGCAGTTGGATTTGTGTTTTATGCCGAGGGAGGTAAGTCATACGCACTCACGCCCTGCACATAGGGTTTACAATTTTTAAATACTTTCAATATTGACATAGCCCATATTTCTTGTTATCATAAGAATGTGGGCTAAACGTTTCACGCAATCCAACACCAGCAAAGGGCAACATGCGCAGAAGCTGAGTACAATGAAGCTACATGCATGATGACAGGCAGTACGCCGAACGGGGGTAAGCTAGTGATACGGATGCTGAATACACCGGCCGGCAAAGCAGGTAACACACAGCATGCGCAGGATGCATAGCAAACGCGGAAGGCACAAAAAAGCACAAAAAAGCATAAAGCATAGAAGCGTGATTGATATGGCAGGGCAGGATTATTTCAACAACAGAATTAAACGTTTAGCTCATAATCGGTGAGCTGGAATGAAATGTTGAGAAAGCAACTGCTTAAACGATTGTGTTCCATATTGTGCGAGAAATCTGTATTTAGGGGTTAAACTATGGAGAAGCTTTTGTTGGGAATTGATATCGGCACATCTACATGCAAAGTAGCTGTTTTTAATTTGGAAGGGAAAGCTCTGGCACAAGCGTCAAGCCCCTATCAGGTTTATTATCCGGCTCCGGATTATGTTGAACAAAATCCGCTTGAATGGTGGGAGGGTATCTGTCTGGCAATCAGCGAAATCCTCCAGAGTGGCTCCTTTGATGCAAGTCAGATTGCCGGTATCGGGGTAGATGGCCAGAGCTGGTCTGCAATCCCGGTGGACAGGAAAGGCAATGTACTTGGTAATACACCAATATGGATGGACACGAGAGCTTCACAACAGTGTAAAAGTGTTATTGAGAGGGTCGGATTTGATCGTATTTTCTATGTTAGTGGCAATTCTTTTGAGCCATCCTATACGACACCAAAGATTCTTTGGTTCAAGGAAAACGAACCGAAGCTCTATAAAAATACATATAAATTCCTTCAAAGCAATAGTTATATAGCATTCAGGCTTACAGGAGCTATAACTCAGGATCGCTCCCAGAGCTATGGATTGCATATGTTCAATATGGAGAAAGGAACCTATGATGACGATCTGTGTGAGAAGCTGGGCGTGGACAGAAACAAGCTTCCCGATATCTACCCCTGCCACCAGGTAATAGGCGAAGTGACTGGTGAAGCAGCCCGGGAAACAGGTCTTAGGGCGGGGATACCGGTTGTAGCAGGTGGATTGGATGCTGCCTGTGGCACATTGGGCGCAGGCGTGTACAAGACTGGTCAAACACAGGAGCAAGGCGGTCAGGCAGGCGGTATGAGTATTTGCGTAGACAGCGCCCTTTCTCACCCCAAGCTGATATTAAGCTCCCATGTGGTACCTGGTCTGTGGCTTCTTCAGGGGGGGACAGTAGGAGGAGGCGGTGCCATAAAGTGGTTTAGCGAACAGCTCGGAGCAAGCGAAGCGGCACAGGCAAAGCTGGAAGGGACCAGTGTCTTCAAAGTCATGGATGATGAGGCTGCAACCATTACACAAGGCTCAGATGGATTAATATTTCTTCCTTATATGGCGGGAGAAAGATCACCCTTATGGGATAAAAACGCTAAAGGTGTTTTCTTTGGGCTCGGTTACGATAAGACAAGAGGACATATGATTCGGTCAGTGATGGAGGGATGTGCTTACGCACTTTACCATAATATGAAGACCGCAGAAGAGAGTGGTGTTAAATCTAGTATCCTTAATGCTATGGGTGGAGCTGCCAATAGCAAATTATGGACTCAAATAAAGGCGGATGTTACAGCAACGCCGATACAGGTGCCTGCATCTGACACCGCGACTACCTTGGGAGCGGCCATACTTGCAGGAATTGGGACCGGTGCTTACAAGAGCTTTGAGGAAGCGGTAAAGAGAACGATAAAAATCACAAGGCTTCATGAACCAGACATGAATGCTCATTACAAATACATGAGCTACTATGAGATATATCTGGAGCTGTATGAAAAGTTGAAGGACTCCATGCAAAAAATTAGTGAAATTCAGAGAACTAAATAAATCAAAAAAGGTGGTCTACTCATGAAAGCGGCTGTTTTACATGCAAAAGGGGATTTGCGCTATGAAGGATATCCAGCCCCGGCAATCGGAGACTCAGAGGTATTGGTAAGGGTGAGGGCTGCAGGCATCTGCGGTTCGGATATTCCAAGGGTAAATATGGGAACGGCACATTATTTCCCGATTGTTTTGGGTCATGAGTTTTCCGGTGAGGTTGTGGAAACCGGTGAAGGGGTAACAAGCGTCGAACCCGGAGACAGAGTCTCATGTGCTCCGCTTTTACCTTGCATGAAATGTGAGGATTGCCAGAAGGGCGATTACGCTTTATGCAAAAATTACAGCTTTATTGGTTCCAGGGAACAAGGTGGATTTGCCGAATATGTAAAGATGCCTGATAAGAATGCCATCAAGTTTGCCAACAATATTAGCTTCGAGCAGGGTGCATTTTTTGAACCATCTACTGTCGCGCTGCATGGATTGAGATTGGCAGACTACAGGGGAGGAGAGGATGTTGCCATCCTGGGCGGTGGTACAATAGGCATTTTTACAGCACAATGGGCGCGGATATTTGGCGCGAAAAGGGTATTTGTATTTGACATTGACAATGACAGACTTATTCTTGCAAAAAAACTTGGAGCAGACATCGTGCTCAATACGCTTAGCCCGGAATTTAAACAGAAGGCTATGCAGCTTACCAACAATAGGGGGTTCGGTTTTGTATACGAAACAGCAGGAGTAAGTGTGACGCAGAAGCTTGCTTTTGAGCTTGCCGCAAACAAATCAAGCGTGTGCTTTATTGGCACACCCACAAAGGATTTAACATTTAGCCCGAGACTTTTTGAGAATATGAACAGAAAAGAGTTCAGGCTTACAGGCGCCTGGATGTCCTACAGCGCTCCTTTCCCTGGCAGAGAATGGCTTGACAGCGCACATTACTTCTCAACCGGTGCATTGAAATTCGATGAAGGCCTTATCTTTGAAAGATTCCCCATGTCAAGGGCGGCGGAAGCATTTGAGATGTATAATATCCCGGGGAGTGTGAAGGGCAAAATTCTTTTGATGAATGAATAGCGAGCATAAATATACATTTAGAGGTGAGAAGCGTGGAAAAGCTGCATCCAATGAAAAATATTGTAACACAGCAGAAAAGTGGCATTCATACTGGGATTTATTCTGCCTGTACTGCGAACGATCTGGTAATTGAAGCAGCCATGGAAAGAGCCAAAAGGGACAATAATTTTGTTTTGATTGAAG